>CAZBBT010000014.1:0-48225 GCA_964490065.1 uncultured Mesorhizobium sp.
GCGATCATGGGCGCGATTCCCATGAAGCGCATGGGAACCGGCGCGGAAGTCGCCGCCGCCGTGGCCTGGCTCGCGTCGAACGAGGCAGGCTACGTCACCGGCCAGACCATCCATGTCAACGGCGGCATGGCGATGATCTGATCGCAATCGGGGAAAGGCCATTTCGCCTTGGACGCCGGCTGCTTTTCGTGTATTGCGGCGCGCAACCCGGTGGTTCGGACAAACGCCGAAGCGGCCGGGTTGCGATTTCACACGGCCTAGCCCTTGATTAGCGGCATCGTGGCCGCTAACGAAGACAGACAAACATCAGACGAGGATGCCCACATGAGTGACACCGCAGAGCGCGTCAAGAAGATCGTTATCGAGCATCTTGGTGTTGATGCCGACAAGGTAACCGAGCAGGCGAGCTTCATCGACGATCTGGGCGCGGACAGCCTCGACACGGTCGAACTCGTCATGGCGTTCGAAGAGGAATTCGGCGTCGAGATCCCGGATGACGCCGCCGAGACGATCCTGACCGTCGGCGACGCCGTGAAGTATATCGACAAGGCTTCGGCCTGAGCGTTTCGCACAGCCACCAGCAGGAAGGCATGTGATGCGGCGTGTCGTCGTAACCGGCCTCGGGCTGCTTTCGCCGTTCGGCATGGGCTACGAGCATAGCTGGCGGCAATTGCTGACCGGTCGCAGCGCCGCGCGGCGCGTCACCGAGTTCGAGGTGGATGACCTGCCGTGCAAGATCGCGCATGTCATCCCGCGCGGCGACGGCACCAACGGCACCTTCGATCCCGAGACGGTGCTCGAGCCGAAAGAACTCCGCAAGATCGGCGAATTCATCCTCTACGGCATCGCCGCGGCGGATGAAGCGCTGGCGGATTCCGGTTGGAAACCCGAGACCGAAGCCGACCGCTGCGCCACCGGCGTGATGATCGGCTCCGGCATCGGCGGCATCGAGGGCATCGCCGAGAATGCTCTCGTGCTGCGCGAGCGCGGCCCGCGCCGCATCAGCCCCTTCTTCATTCCCGGCAACATCATCAACCTGGTTTCCGGCCAGGTCTCGATCAAGCACGGGTTGAAGGGGCCGAACCATGCGGTCGTCACCGCCTGCTCGACCGGCGCGCACGCCATCGGCGATGCGGCGCGGCTGATCCAGTTCGGCGACGCCGACGTGATGGTGGCCGGCGGCACCGAAGCCGCCGTGACGCGCCTGTCGCTTGCCGGCTTCGCCGCCTGCCGCGCACTGTCCACCGAGCGCAACGATACGCCTGAAAAGGCGTCCAGGCCCTATGACCGCGACCGCGACGGCTTCGTCATGGGCGAGGGCGCCGGCGTCGTCGTGCTGGAAGAGCTGGAGCACGCCAAGGCGCGCGGCGCGAAGATCTACGGCGAGGTCGTCGGCTACGGCCTGACGGGCGATGCCTACCACATCACCGCCCCGGCGGAGGACGGCGACGGCGCGTTCCGTTGCATGACGGCGGCCTTGAAGCGGGCCGGCCTTACGCCGGCCGACGTCGACTACATCAACGCCCACGGCACCTCGACCATGGCCGACACGATCGAACTCGGCGCGGTCGAGCGGTTGGCGGGCGACGCAGCGTCGAAGATATCGATGTCGTCGACCAAGTCTTCCATCGGCCATCTCTTGGGAGCGGCAGGCGCGGCCGAGGCGATCTTCTCGATCCTCGCCATCCGCGACAACGTTGCGCCCGCGACGATCAACCTCGACAATCCGGAGCGCGAGACGGCGATCGACCTGGTGCCGAACAAGCCGCGCCAGCGCACGATCGACGTCGCCCTGTCGAACTCCTTCGGCTTCGGCGGCACCAACGCATCGCTCGTCTTCCAGCGTTACAATGGTTGAAACTGGCTGCGGCCGGGGTTGGGCTGCTGCCAATTTTGCCATATTCGCTTCTACTGTTCCGAGGGGGATTCGTTGAACCAGAGCGGTAGAGCGCCATGAACACCAGCCCGCCCAATAACGGCGAATTCGGAAACGGCGAATTCGGGCAGCGTCAGACCGCGCCTGGCCCCGTCGTCCCCAAGTCGGCGAGCGAGGCGCTGCGCCCCGAGCCCGGCACGCCGCCGCCGAGCAAGCGCTCGCGAACCTCGCGCAGCCAGATCGTCGTCTTCATGAACTTCGTCGTTTCCTGCGTCATGCTGCTGGTGCTGGCGGCGGGCGTCGCGCTCTATTTCGGCAAGCAGGAATTCAACGGGCCGGGACCGTCCGCAAGCGCCGACACGTTTGTCGTAAAGCCCAACAGCGGCGTGGCGACGATAGCGGAGCAGCTCGAGCGGCGCGGGTTCATCAGCGATGCGCGCCTTTTCCGGCTTGGCGTGCGCGCCTACGGCAATGACCAGGCGCTGAAGGCGGGCGAATACGAGATCAAGCCGCACGCCTCCATGCGCGAGATCATGGAGTTGCTGAAGAGCGGCAAGTCGGTGATGTATTCCCTGACTATCCCCGAAGGCCTGACGGTCGCGCAGGCATTCGAGCGCATCGCCGAACTGCCGGAACTCACCGGCGACATGCCGTCCAGCCTGCCGCCCGAAGGCAGCCTCGCCACCGATACGCTGCGCTTCACACGCGGCGCGACCCGCCAGCAGATGGTGGACAAGCTGCTCGCCGATCAGAAGGAACTGGTCGCCGACATCTGGGCACGGCGCGCATCCGACCTGCCGATCGCCAATATCGACGAATTCGTGACGCTCGCGTCGATCGTCGAGAAGGAAACCGGCAAAAGCGACGAGCGTTCGCGTGTCGCCGCCGTCTTCCTCAACCGGCTGGCGAAGGGGATGCGGCTGCAATCGGACCCGACCATCATCTACGGCCTGTTCGGCGGCAAGGGAAAGCCGGCAGACCGGCCGATCTACCAGTCCGACATCGACAAGCAGACGCCTTACAACACCTATCTCATCAACGGCCTGCCGCCGACGCCGATCGCCAATCCGGGCAAGGCCGCGCTCGAGGCCGTCGCCAATCCGTCGAAGACCGACGACCTCTATTTCGTTGCCGACGGCAATGGCGGCCACGTGTTCGCCAGGACGCTTGAAGAGCACAACCGGAACGTGGCTCGCTACCGGGCGCTGATGAAGAAGCAGGCGGAAGAAGAAGCCAGGAGCGGGAGCCAGCCGCCGGCCGAGGAGGGCGCCGGCACGGGTGTCCTGCCGGTCCAATAGCCGAGGACTTCGGGAGGGCACATGAAGCTGCAGAGCATGACCGGCTTTGCGCGCTCCGTCGCCGACCATGACGGCACGGTGATCGCGTGGGAGGTGAAATCGGTCAACGGCAAGGGCGCGGAGGTGCGGCTCAGGCTGCCGCC
Source organism: uncultured Mesorhizobium sp. (assembly GCA_964490065.1). Classification (GTDB taxonomy): domain Bacteria; phylum Pseudomonadota; class Alphaproteobacteria; order Rhizobiales; family Rhizobiaceae; genus Mesorhizobium. The sequence continues at coordinate 3,318 of CAZBBT010000014.1, forward strand.
GGGCTCCGAACGGCTGGAACCGGTGGCACGACAGGCCGTGCAGAAGCGCTTTTCCCGCGGCAGCTTCCAGGCTTCGTTGACGATTGCCCGCACGGCGGGAACGCAGTCGCCGCCCGTGGTCAACGAGGCTTTCCTCAAGGATCTGGCCGGGCTCGCGCAGCGGCTGCAGCAGCAGTTCAACACGGCGCCGGCAACCGCCGATGGATTGCTGGCCCTGCGCGGCGTGCTCGAAATTCCCGAAACGGCCGACACCGAGGAAGACCGCGCCGGTCTGGACGCTACGGTGGCGACCGCCTTCGAAGCCGCGCTGGACGGGCTGGAACAGGCGCGCCGGAGCGAGGGCGAGGCGCTGGGAGCGTTGCTTGGCGGCCATCTCGACGCGATCGAGGCGCTGACGCTGCGCGCGGAGGCCGACCCTTCGCGCGAGCCCGCCGCGATCCGCGATCGCATCGCCGAACAGGTGCGGCTGCTGATGGACGCTGCGGCAGGTCTCGACGAGTCGCGCCTCAACCAGGAGGCCGCGTTCCTCGCCACCAAGGCTGATATCCGCGAGGAGATCGACCGGCTGAAAACGCATGTCGCGTCGGGCAGGGCGCTTCTGGCGTCGGGCGGCGCGATCGGGCGAAAGCTCGATTTTCTGGCGCAGGAATTCAACCGCGAATCGAATACGCTGTGCTCCAAGTCGAACGCCGCCGCTGTCACGGCCATCGGTCTGGAATTGAAGGCGGTCGTCGATCAGTTTCGCGAACAGGTTCAGAATCTGGAGTGATCCATGGCGGTCAAGGATGTCGGTTCCCGTATTCGCCGCCGGGGCTTGATGCTCGTCCTGTCCTCGCCCTCGGGCGCGGGAAAGTCGACGATTGCCCGCAACCTGATGGAGAGCGATCAGGGTTTCGAGCTTTCCGTGAGCGTCACCACGCGGCCGCGGCGCGGCAGCGAGATCGACGGCATCCATTATCATTTCCGCACGCGGCGCGAATTCGACATGCTGCGCGACAATGACGAATTGCTGGAATGGGCGGAGGTCCACGGCAATTTCTACGCCACGCCGCGCGAGCCGGCGGAAAAGGCGATGGCCGAAGGGCGCGACATGCTGTTCGACATCGACTGGCAGGGTGCGGAGCAGCTTCGCGAAAAGATGCGGGGCGATATCGTCTCCATCTTCATCCTGCCGCCGTCCATGGCCGAGCTGAAGGCACGGCTCAAGCGCCGTGCCGAGGATCAGGAAGCAGCCATCGAAAAGCGCCTCAAGAACGCGCGTGACGAGATGGAGCACTGGAAGGACTATGATTTCGTCGTCGTCAACGACGATCTCGACCGCGCCTTCGCGGAAGTCCGGGCGATCGTCACCGCGGAACGCCTGCGCCGCGACCGCCGGCCGGGCCTGTTCGACTTCGTTTCCGGCCTGCTCGACGAGAATGTGGGGTAGGGCTTTCTCCTCCGGTTGATGACAGGTTCTTTTGCCTCTCCGCCAGCCTCCAACGCTGGCGATTGGCAGGGACTGAAAGGCCGCCGTCATCCCGGAAGCCGAGCGGAGGCCAGCCCGAGGACAGGCTCCGCGGAGTGAAGCTATCCGGGTCCATTCCGTGACTCGGCCAATGTTCCGGAACGCCCTATCTCCCCTTGCAGCAGGGCAATCGCCTATGGCGCCGCATCCCCACCCCTGTTCCCTCCCCCCAAAGGGGGGCTTTTGCGTTGGCGCCATAGGCGATTGCTCCGCCGGGAGATAGAGTCGGCGGCGCGTCAGCCTGTGGATACTCCCACGACCGCCAAAACAAACTTCCCAAGTCCTTTCAATCTATTAAGGTGGACAAGTCCGTTTTCTTCGCCGACATCTATCAACACCCCCCTGCACCTCCCTCATACTTTACCGGTGTGAATTGGAGACCGGAATGGACGGTTGGGACAGAAAGGCGAAGTGGAACAGCGATGTGCTGGAGCGCATGGTGGCTCTGCTGTTAGCGCTGGCCTGCCTGGCCGATCTCGCCGCCTGCCTTCCCTGGCTGCGCCGTCAGCAGTTGCTCGGGATTCTGAGCCAGGGCGAGGCCGAGGCGTGGGCCTTCGTCATGGACCTGCCGCCGGGCGCGGCGGTCCCATTGGACGCGCCGGATTCGGCGGGCGATGCAGCGCGCCTTGCGGCAAGTTTCCGCGCGCTGGCGCTGATGCTTTGCGCCATGCTGGCGCGGGCGCAGCTACTCGCTCTCCCAGGTGCCGTCGGCTCGCAAGCGCGCCGGCAGTCGCAAGGGATTTCCGGGGCGGCTTCCCGGCCGGGCGCCCCGGCGCCGCCAGCGCCCGACACGTCGTAGAAGTAAGTTCGGGGGTTCGTTGCCCGACTCCTCCTCGGGTCCACCACGGACCGGGAGTGTTCCTTGACAATAGCCAGGGCGGATTTCCGCAGCGTGGCAATGAATAGGCGTATTCGAAAGAACGCTCGGCAATTGAGCTTATTCCTCCCACCGCCTACGGGCGGCGCTATCCCGCAAGGGAAAGCGGCGGGTGCTGGCTAAACCGCGTTCGCCAGCCTGACGAATTCCTCCACGCTCAGTGTCTCGGCACGCCGCGTCGGATCGATGCCGGTCTGTTCCAGCAGCGTCTCGCCGCCGAGGCTTTTCAGGCTCTGGCGCAGCATCTTGCGGCGCTGGCCGAAGGCGGCCTCGGTGACGCGGCCGAGTTTCCTCACATCTGCGGGCAGGGGCGTTTCGCGCGGCACGAGATGGACCACGGAGGAGGTGACCTTGGGCGGCGGGGTGAAGGCCTGCGGCGGAACGTCGAAGGCGATTTTGGCCTCCGTGCGCCAGCCGGCAAGCACGCCGATACGTCCATAGGCATCGCTGCCCGGCTTCGCCACGATCCGCTGCGCGACCTCGCGCTGGAACATCAGCGTCATCGAGCGATAGAAGGGCGGCCATTGCGCAGCGGTCAGCCAGCGCACCAGCAATTCGGTGCCGATATTGTAGGGCAGGTTGGCGACGATCTTTTGCTCTTCGCCGGGTGCGAGCGTGTTGAAATCGGTTTTCAGCGCGTCGCCGGAGACCACCTCCAGCCGGCCGGGATAGTGCGCGGCAATCTCGGCCAGCGCCTCGAGACAACGCTCGTCGCGTTCGATCGCGATCACCCTGCGGGCGCCGGCAAGCAGGAGCGCGCGGGTGAGGCCGCCCGGACCTGGACCGACTTCGATGACCGTCGAGCGCGACAGGTCGCCGGCGGCCCGCGCGACCTTGCCCGTCAGGTTGAGATCGAGCAGGAAATTCTGCCCGAGCGCCTTTTTCGCCTGCAGGCCGTGGCGCTCGATCACCTCCCGAAGCGGCGGCAGGCCGTCGGCGCTCACGGCGGGGCCGAAGGCTTGCGGTTGTCCGCCAGTCGTCGCGCGAGCTTCAGCGCCGCGATCAGGCTGTCGGGGCGCGCCACGCCCTTGCCGGCGATGCCGAAGGCGGTGCCGTGGTCCGGCGAGGTGCGGATGAAAGGCAGGCCGAGCGTGACGTTGACCGCCTCGTCGAACGCCAGCGTCTTGGCGGGGATCAGCGCCTGGTCGTGATACATGCACAGCGCGACGTCGTAGCCTGTACGGGCTTGCGGGTGAAACATCGTGTCGGCGGGCAGGGGGCCGACCGCGTCGATGCCTTGGGCGCGCAGCGCGGCAACGGCGGGCGCGACGATCCGTTCGTCCTCTTCGCCCATCGCCCCGCCCTCGCCGGCGTGGGGATTGAGCCCGGCCAAGGCAAGGCGCGGCCGCTCGATGCCGAAGCGGGTGCGCAGGTCGGCCGCCGCGATGCGGCCTGTCTTGACGATCAGTTCGGTCGTCAGTTGTCCCGGTACGTCCGCCAGCGGAATATGGATGGTCACCGGGATGGTGCGCAGTTCCGGCCCCGCCAGCATCATCACCGGCATGGCTTCGGCGCCGGTGTGGCGCGCGGCCAGATGCGCCAGATATTCCGTGTGGCCGGGAAAGCCGAAGCCGGCATCGTACAGCGTCTTCTTGGCGATGGGGCAGGTGACGACGGCCGCGGCCCGTCCGGCAAGGGCGTCGCCGACGGCACGGTCGATCGCCTCGACGATGCCGGCGGCATTGGCCGGATCGGGGCGGCCCGGCGTGTCGGCGAAGCACGCGGCCAACGGCACCACCGGCAGGGCGGTTTGAAAAACGTCGGCGGCACCCTCCGGCTGAACTTGAGCGACGGGAAGAGCCAAGCCGGCCGAGCGTGCGCGCGACTCCGTCAGCGACGGGTCGGCAAGCAGATAGAACGGCGGCACCGCGGCCTCGTCGCGCCGCAGCCAGGCCATGGCGGCGATTTCGGGTCCTATTCCTGACGGGTCGCCGGCGCTCAGGGCCAGCACGGAAGAGGTGGGCACGGCTCAGCGCTTTACGATGCGGGCCTTCGCCTTCAGTTCGGTGAGGTACTTCTTCTCGATCTCATCGACCTTGGCGTCATTGCTGCCGGCCGACTGTGCCTCGAACACCATCTGCGCCGCCTTGTCGTCCGACACTTCGCGCGCCGAGCAGATGCCAATGAACTCGACGCCGCGCTCGGTTTCGCGCACCGGCGTCGCGGCGCCCACCTTGGTTTTCTTGATCTGGTCGGCCCAGTCGCTCGGCAGGGCCGGGCCGAGCACGCGGCCGAGATCGCGCACGGTGACGTCGAGCAGGCCCTTGGCGAATTCGCGCGTCGTGTTGCAGCCGTTGAAGCGGGCGCGCATGGCTTCCGCCTCGCGCTTGCGCTTGCCGAGCGTCGCCCTGCGTTCGGCGGCCGGGACGACGAAAATCACCTGTTGCAGCATGTATTCGGTGGCGGTCGGCTTGTTGCCGCCATTGTCGAGCATCTTGCGCACGGCTTCCTGCTCGGCCGACATGCCGCTTCCTTCGGCCCGGTAGCGCCCGCGAAGCACGGCGTTCCACGCCAACTGCGTGCGGATATATTCCTTGAAATGGTCGGCGGTGACACCCGCCCTGGCCATGATCTGGACCAGTTGGGCAGGTTTCATCTTGTTGGTTTTGGCGAAGCGATTGAACGCGTCATCCACCTGGCCGTCCGTGACGCGGACGCCAAGGCGCCTGGCCTCGGAAAGCTTCAGTGCTTGTTCCACCATTTCGTTCGCGGCGTCGCCTTTCCTGTGCTGGAGGCGCAGGAAGGCTGCCCGGTGCTTTATGTCCGTGGTGGTGACCGGGATGTCGTTGACGACATACTTGATGGTGTTGGCGTAGGCCGGCGGCGAAACAAGCACTGTCGCCGGAACCGAAATCGTCACCGCAATCAGCAACGACATACCTGCGCCGAAAAGATGTTTCCTCATCAACAGAGTCCCGGATTTGGCTTCACGAGCGGCTTCGAGCCATCCGCAGGGGTTGTGCATGCCCGCCTTATGCGGCGAAACCATGTCACCCGCTCAGGCCTCAATTTTCGACGAACTGGTTACTGGCCGAGCCGAAATCGCCAAGCGTGCGGAAGGAAATGTTGAAGCCGACGTTCTGCGTGACTTCCCTGGTCGTGCGGTTGCGGGATTCGGAAAACGTCATGAGATAGGTGAAGCACTCGTCGCTATAGGAGAACCCGAGGCCGTCCTTGACCAGGATGCTCTTTTCCAGATCATAGGTGCCGGTGCCGAACAGGCGCCAGTTGGCATTGATGCGGGCCGAGCCGCCGAGGGTTACTTCACGCCGATCGTCCTCGAAGCCGTAAAGCGGCTGGGCCTGGATGAAGGCATATTTCGCCGACAATGACAGCGGGCCGACAGGGAAGGCGGTTTTCGCTTCCAGGCGGCGAAGCTCCAACGTCTGCTCGTCGAACCGGCCGCTGAGTGAGGCCGAAAGACCGACGGGGCTGCTCACGCCGACCATGCCGACATAGTCGGAACGGTCCGTCTCGAGGCCGGAAGCGGCGCCCACATTGACGAGATCGGGCGATGCGAACGAGTTGCGGCCGGCAAGCTGGTAGGACTGGCCGAACAAGGCATTGGTTCCCCAGCCATTGTCGTAGCTGCCCGAATAGCGCACGCCAAGATTGGCGCGGCTGCCGCCCTCGATACGGTCGTAGCCGGAGAACTTGTCGCGCTCGAACAGCGTCGAGGCGTCGAAGACGAAGCTTTGCGCGTCTTCGTTGGGAATTTCCAGGCCGCCGACATATTGCTCGTTCGGCCGCACGAATACCTGCGCTACCGGTTCGATGACATGTGACGACCCGATGCCGCTGAACAGCACCGGCCAACGCAGTTCCAGTCCCGCCGTCGCCATGTAGCGGGCGAAGGATGACCGGAAATTGGCGGAAGCGCCGGGATAAGCCTCCTGGATGTCGGAGTTGGTTGCCATATCGTTGATAGCCGCCAGCGATTCCGCCGAGGCGTTCGCATAGTTGACATCAGCCTGGAAGGCGAGCAGCGGCGTGATGACCAGCCCGCCGTCGGTGATGATCGTCTTCTTCCACTCGGCCGCACCGGTAAGCCGGCCGGAATCGCCCTCGATGCCGCGCACGCGAAGGACGGGCGTGTTGGAATTGTAGCGACTGTTGAAAGCCTCATCGAGTTCGTTTCTGAGGACGACGCGGGAGTTCAGGTTGAGCGAAAGCTGCCCTCCGGCAACCGATGCGTCCGGGATATAGGCATAGTCGAGCGACGGCAGAACCCAGGGCTGCTTATTGGCGCGGGCTTGCGATTGAATTTCCGGCCGGTCCGGACGCGGCGACGCGTTGAGGTATCCTTCCTGCACTTCGAAGTGCATGGCACGCAGATCGAAATAATTCCGGTCGTTGAGACCCGTCAGATAGACTTCAGACCGATGGACATACTCGTCATAGCCATCGAGGCCATATGTGTAGGAAAAATTCTTGTCGGTCTGAAGCAGGATGTCCCAGCCGAGATCCCAGCGCGAATTGATCGCGAACTGGCCCTTCGTGCCCATCATGCCACGGAATTTGGTGGGATCGCCCGCAGGGCCCGAATCGACAATGTGGACACCGTTGTCAACGAACGCGTCCGGATCCTGCTGGCTGATGCCGGCAATCTTCAGGCTGTACCCGCCGTTGTTGAAGCGTTGGCGCCATTCGGCCTCGCCGAGGAAGCCCTGCTTGGAATAGTAGGTGCCGCGCGCGGTTATGTCGTAGGTCGGCGACAGCGCGAAATAATAGGGCACGGTGACGCCGACGCCGAGCTCGGACTTGTATCTGATGCCCGGCATCAGGAAGCCGCTCTTGCGCTTCACCGTCGGGTCGGCGATCTCGAATGCCGGCAGATAGGCGATCGGGAAGCCGAAGAACTCGAACTTCGAGTTCTCGAAGCGCACCGTATGGGTCTGGCCGTTCCAGACAATCTTGCGCGCCTTGACCCGCCAGATCGGCGGCTTGTTCGGCTTGTCCTCGCACGGCGCACAGGCGGTATAGACGCCGTTGTGGAAGGTGGTCAGCACACCGCCCATGCGTTCGGCGCTCTCGGCACCGAAATATGTTTTGTCGGCGGTTTCGACGCGCAGCGCGTTGACGAAACCGTCGGCGAAATCGTCGGTTATGTCGATGTGGTCGGAATTGATCTTGGTGCCGTCGCTGTCGACGATCTGCACATTGCCGCTGGCGACAAGGCGCTGTGTGTCGCGGTTGTATTCGACACGCTGGGCGACAAGCCTGTTGCCGCCATATTCGATCTGAACGCCGCCGACCGCCACGACGGTCTGATTGTCGTTGTCGTAGACGAGCGTATCGGCTTCCAGCAGCATCTGCGAGCCGGACGGCACGCTGGGTGCCAGGTCCTGGGCGGACTGGGCGGTGGCGCGCGGAACGGCGATGCCGCAGGCAAGCAGGCAAGCAAGTACGCTCACCCCGCCCAAGAGCGTTGCCCTGATCGGCCTACGGTTTTGCGAAACCGCCCCCTCCACTAGCCGTCTTCCTTGTAAAGCAGGAACGTCACCCCGAAAAACATTGCCACTACCACCGGGAACCATGCCGCAACCACAGTCGGTACGAACCCAGCCACCCCGAACGCCTTGACAAGGACCGAGACCACATAAAGCAGAAACCCGGCCACGATGCCACCCAAAATCATCGTAGCCGACTGCCCCATTCTCGCAAAACGCATTGAAACCGTTGCCGCTATCAATGTCATGGCGACCATCAGGAACGGCAACGCCAACAGCGAATCGAACTGCATGGCAAAGGCATTTGCCTTCAGCCCGAAGGAGCGGGCAACCTCTATCTTCGCCGGAAGCTCATAAAAGGGGATCGTTTCCGGCCGCGCCAGCCGTTCCTGCACGAATTCCGGCTTCAGATCGGTCGGCACGCGGTCGCTGGCTTTGATAGTGATGGTTCCGTCCGGGCCAAGCACCCTGACATCCTTCAGTTCCCAGTAACCATCCCGAAGATAAGCGCGCGCGGCGTCCCTGCGCTCGACGATGTCGCCTTGCTGGTCCAGGCTGAAGAAGCTGGCATCCGCCATCTGCAGGCCTTGGTCCAGGATGGCGCGCGCGCCGATGATTGTGTCGCCGGATTTCGTCTTCTGCCTGATCCACGGCGCGCTGTCGGCGGAAACGACGTTGGACTTGCCCGAACGCAGGTCGCTTTCGATCTGCTCGGAGCGGGAGTAGCCGTGCGCGGCGATGGGGTTGAGCACGGCGACGGAGAGGACACCGAACAGAAGCGCGCCGACACAGGACGGCAACAGGAACTGCCATGCCGAAATTCCGGCCGATCGCGCGATCACCAATTCATATTTGCGATTCAGCGACACTAGGGTCGCCATGGCCGAGAACAGGCCGACGAAAGGAACCGTCTGCAACATGATCATCGGCACGCGCAGGGCCGAAATCGAGAGCGCGGTCATATAGGTGAAGCCGGTCAGCCGGGCGATACGTCCGGTCAACTCGGTGAAGTCGATCAGGAAAACCAGCGCGAAGACGCCGAGAAAGAACCACGCCGTGATGGCGGCATAGCGAAAAAAGAAATAGCGACCGAGCGTCCAGCCCATCACGCGGTTCCTCCGCGCGATGCCGCACCGGCGAGGCGAAGCCGGACCGCGGTGAGAAACCGGCGGACGCGATGGATGAGCGACAGCATTTTTTCGGCCCAGCCAATGGGCAGTTCCATCGCCTTCTGGATGCGGATGAACCAGATTGAAATCAGCGAAATGACGATCGGCGCTGCCACCATCACATAGTTGTAGAAGGGTTCGCTCTTGGCCTTGCCTTCGGCGAAGAACACGACCCACCGTACCATCAACGCGATTGTCACCGCGGTTATCAGGGGATGGATGCGGGCTTCTCGGTGAGAGCGGGCATCGCCTGCTACCGCCAGCGCGATCAGCGCGAAGGCGATCGGAAACATCCATTCGCTGAAGCGCTTGACGAGTTCGACCCGGTAGGCGTCGGGAGACTTCTTGTAGATCGGATCGTTGCGATCCGGATGAAGCAGATAGGACGTCGTCTGGTCCTTGGGGAGCAAGGTGGCTTCGCCGGCGTCGGATGCGAAGGCGGACAGATCGAAGGCATAGGAGGTGAAGTGGATTATGGAAATGTCGCCCGCCGGCGTCTTGCGATGGACGACGCCGTCATCCATCAGAAGGACTTTCTCGCCCCCCTTGTCCACAATCGCGCCGGTCTTGGCGTAGTAGATGAGGTCGACGCCCTCCTGCCTTGAATCGGCTACGAAAATTCCACCGAGGCGACTGTCGGGGAAGCGTTCCCCAATCTGCACGAAAAGGCCATCCTCAACCTTTCGGAACGTCCCTTCCTGGATAAGCAGGGTCAGAAAATCCGCGCGCGCCGCCGCTACCAGTTCGCGATTGCGCTGGCGGGCGTAGGGGTCGACTCCGTTCTGTACGGCGAAACAGAATACGCCGGCCGCCACCGCCAGGAGAATGATCGGCTTGATGACGGTCAGGCGGGACGAGCCGGCGGCGTTGATGACGACGAGCTCCGAATCCGCATTCATGACGCTCAGCGTCTGGGCGACGGCGACCACCATGGCAAACGGAACCACGATCGGAATGATCGAGGGAAGGATGAGCGACGCGACCTGGAAGAACGTCATCGCAGACTGGCCGGTGTCGGTCACGAGGTCGATGCGCGCCAGCACCTGCGTCGTCCACACGATCGCGAGAGTCCATATCAACGCCCCTATGAAGAGCATGAAAGCACGCCGCAGGATGTAGCGTTCTACGACCTTCATGTAGGCTGTTGGGCTTTCTTGTTGCGGTTGCGTCGAGCAGCGTTGCGCCGCGGCTAAAGTACCGGTTCAGCGATTCCCGCACAACTGGTGCCGCCGTTGTTCGATCTTCTTCGGCGGGGCGAGTCTCGGCTATGAATGGATAAGAAACGGCGAAGCGGCACGGTTAATGGCCGGTTAAGGCGGGATTTCGGCAAGCATTGCGACCAATCGTCCTTGAAACGAATATTCCGGAGAGGCTTCCAAGGCTGGATCATCGTGCAAGTCTTGCCAAAGCCGGCAAAACCGCGAAAGGTCGCGCTTTCACCCAGCCTTCGCCGAAAGCAGGATTGCATGAGTCAGAAACCGTCTATCGCCTTCACCAAGCTCGCCACACCCGGCAAGGGCAGCGTCTTTCTCCTTTCTGCCGAGGACGGCGGTTTGAGCGCGGCGGCGACAGCATGCGATCCGGCAAAGACGCTTGAACGCGCCGGTCCGGTCGTGAATTTTTCAAGCAAGAGCGGCAGCACCCTCGAAGTGCTGGCGCCGGAAGGAACCGGGTTGGATCGCCTCATGGCGATAGGCACTGGCAAGACAGATGCGCTCGACGAACATGCCTGGCTGAAATTCGGCGGCGCGATCGCGGCGGCGCTGCGCAGCGCCGGCGAGGCAACCGTAATCGTCGACTTGCCCGGTATTTCGGCCGGCGGCAGGGAAGCCGCGGCGCTGGCCGCCGGCATCCTGCTGCGCAGCTATTCCTTCGATCGCTACAAGACCCGCAAGGACGATGCAAAAGGCAAGGGCGCGGACAAGCCGACGAAGATCGTCATTCAGACCGCCGATCCGGCAGGTGCGAAAAAGGCCTTTGCCGGTATGGCTGCCGTCGTGGACGGGGCGCTTCTGGCGCGCGACCTCGTCAACGAACCGGCGAACATGCTTGGCCCCGTCGAATTCGCCGAACGGATCAAAAAGCTGGAGACACTCGGCGTCGAGGTCGAGATCCTGGCCGAAAAGGAAATGAAGAAGCTCGGCATGGGTTCGCTGCTCGGCGTGGCCCAGGGGTCGCCGCGCGGCGCACGCCTTGCCGTGATGCGCTGGAACGGCGGCAAGGCGAAGGACAAGCCCATCGCCTTCGTCGGCAAGGGGGTGACCTTCGATACCGGCGGCAATTCGATAAAGACAGCTTCGGGCATGGAAGACATGAAGGGCGACATGGGCGGCGCGGCGGCCGTCACCGGCCTTCTCCATGCACTCGCCGCGCGCAAGGCAAAGGCTAACGTCGTAGGCATCGTCGGGCTCGTCGAGAACGCCGTCGACGGCCACTCGCAACGACCGGGCGACATCGTCACCTCCATGTCGGGACAGACCATCGAGGTGCTCAATACCGATGCCGAGGGGCGACTCGTTCTGGCCGACGCGCTCTGGTACTGCGCGGACCGCTTCCAACCCAGGGCGATGGTCAACCTGGCGACGCTGACCGGCGCGATCATGGTGGCGCTTGGCCAGCACCATGCCGGCCTGTTTTCCAACGATGACGAGCTTGCGGGGCATTTGACCGCGGCCGGACTGGCGACGCAGGAGCGTGTGTGGCGGATGCCGCTCGGCCCTGAATACGACAAGCTGATCGATTCCAAGAATGCCGACATGAAGAACATCGGCGGCCGGTATGGCGGCGCCATCATCGCGGCACAGTTCCTGCAGCGCTTCGTCAAGGACACGCCCTGGGCCCACCTCGATATTGCCGGTACCGCGCTCGGCGCTCCGTCCAGCGAGATCAACCAGTCCTGGGGCTCGGGTTTCGGCGTGCGCTTGCTCGATCGTCTGGTGAGCGATCACTACGAGAAGTGAGAGTCTCCGCATGACCGAGGTGCTGTTCTACCATCTCACCGAATCGACGCTGGAGGATTCGTTGCCCGGCCTGCTCGAACGCAGCATCGGGCGCGGTTGGCGTGTCGTGGTGCAGACAGGCAGCGAGGATCGGCGCGACGCGCTCGACACGCATCTGTGGACGTTCCGTGACGATTCCTTCCTGGCCCATGCCACGGACCGGGAAGCGCATCCGGGCGAACAGCCGATCCTGCTGACCACCGGTGCCGGCAATGCCAATGACGCGAAGATCCGCTTCCTCGTCGACGGTGCAACTCCGCCCGACCTTTCCGGCTACGATCGCGCCGTCTTCCTGTTCGACGGGCATGACGCGGGTCAGGTCGAAGCGGCGCGAGAGCACTGGAAGGCGATGAAGGCTGCCGGCCACGCGGTGACCTATTGGCAGCAGACGCCCGACCGGCGCTGGGAGCGCAAGGCCTAGGTTTGCGCCGATTTGCCCCCAGTCGACCGTGATCGTGGCACCAGCTTAGCAGGTAAGCATCGATGCGTTTCATCTTCGGCCTGATTCTCCTCGCCGGCCTGGCAATGATCGCCTATCCGCGTCTCGCCGAGACATCGGCGGGCGGGCCGATCGGAACCTGGCGCGTCTACGAGGCAAAGACAGGCTTCACGATCGCGGAGCCGCGGCTCGCAGCCACGGATGCGCCTGTCGCCGTTTCCATCGAACTGACCACGAACGGGCTGGAAACGCTCCCCCGAGGCGCCGCCATCTTGACCATGACGGCTTCGACGGCAGGCAGCACTGTCCTGGCCAAGGCTCTCGATTTCGCTGGCGCCGTGGGCAGGACCGTCAATCCGCAGACGCAGGAAAAGATATTCCACACCGACGTCGGCGTCATCGATCCGATCGAAGCCGGAACCTATACGTTCGCCTTCGGCAACGGCGATGCCGAAGGCGTGTCGGTGCGCGCCGTCGACCTCATCCTGAGCCGCGGCGGCGCCACCTTCGACCGGCGCCTCCAGCCGGTCGGCTTTTCATTGGCTGCGATCGGCTTCATCGGCCTCATGCTGACGTTTCGCCGCCGCGGCGGCACGCCCCCGAATTCCCAGCCGCCGTCGCCGCGCTGGGGCAGGGGCGGTTCATGAACTACCGTCATGTCTACCATGCCGGAAACTTCGCCGACGTCGTCAAGCACGTCGTGCTTTCCCGTCTGATCGAGTATCTCAAGCTCAAGGACAAGGCCTTTCGCGTCATCGATACCCATGCCGGCATCGGCCTCTATGATCTCACCTCACCGGAAGCGCAAAAGACCGGCGAGTGGCAGGGCGGCATCGACCGTATCCTCCAGGCCGACTTGCCACGGCCTGTCGCCGAATTGCTCCGGCCCTATCTGGACGCCGTGCGGGCGGTGAACGGGGAAGGGGGGCTGACAAATTATCCCGGCTCGCCGCTGGTCGTCCGGCATCTTTTGCGATCTCAGGATCGGCTTTCGGCCATCGAATTGCATCCCGAGGATGCGGTGACGCTGAAACGCCTGTTCGAGGGCGATTTCCAGACCCGTGTGATGCAACTCGACGGTTGGCTGGCACTCGGCGCGCATCTGCCGCCGAAGGAAAAGCGCGGGCTGGTACTGGTCGATCCGCCCTTCGAAGCCGAGGGCGAGTTCGATCGCCTGGTCGCCGGCCTGTGCAAGGCGCATCGCCGCTGGCCGGGAGGCATCTATGCGCTCTGGTATCCGATCAAGGATCGCGGTGCGGTCGAAGCCTTTCGCCGGTCGCTTGCCGAATCGAGCATTCCGAAAATCCTCGACATCCGCTTCGAGATCAGGCGGCCCTCACACGAGCCGCGTCTCGACGGCAGCGGCATGGTGGTGGTCAACCCGCCCTTCACCCTGGAACGCGAACTGGCGACGATCTTTCCGGCCTTGCACAAGCTTCTGGCTGTAGAACAGGCGTCTCGGTGGTCGCCCGAATGGCTGGCCGGCGAAGCTCATGGCGCTTGACCGCGACCGGGCGACATTTCACAGTGCCGGAATCTGGAGGCTGACATGACTCGCTTTGCCACTGCCTTTGCCACCCTGCTGAGCCTTGCAGCACCTTTGGCGGCCACGCCCGCAGCCTATTCCGCCGATCTTCCCGGATATGTCTACGATGGAAACGACGGCAGCGTCTGCGGCGAAGCCTGGGTGCTCAACCGCATCACCGACCGGTTCCGCTATCAGGTCCATCACGTGCCGCATCTTCCCGATGTCGACATTGTCGACTTCCGCGGCATCCGCCAGCACCGCTATCTGCCGGCCAGCGAAACATGGCCGATCGAGCGCCACTTTTGCCGTGCGAACGTCGCCCTGTCCGACGGCCGCGACCGTTCGATCTTCTACCTGATCGAGCGGGGGCAGGGGTTTGCCTCGATGGGCGACAATGTCGAGTTCTGCGTGTCCGGTTTCGACCGCTGGATGGTCTATAACGGCCGCTGCCGCGTCCTGCGCTGATACTCAGCGGCTCGAACCGATGTCATGAGCTTGCGGGGTCGCCGGATATTGCTCGTGCTGGCGGCCATTCTTCTGTTGGCCATTGCATGGTGGCCTTCCGGCGGCGGAGAAGCCGACCCCTCGGCGGCGCCCCAAGGGCAGCAACACAGCAAAGTCTCGCAAACGAAAACTGGGACGTATCGCTCGAGTAAGGCTATCCCCGTCGGCAACGGTTTCGATTTCTATGTACTGGCCCTGTCGTGGTCGCCGAGCTACTGCGCGGCGGAGGGCAAGGATGCAAGCCGCCAGCAATGCGCCGCCGCACGGCCTTATGCCTTCGTCGTCCATGGTCTCTGGCCGCAATACGAGCACGGCTATCCGCAGGATTGCCCGACCGATCAGCCCAAGGTCGACAACAAGGTGCTGCGCACCCTCTATGACATCATGCCGTCGGCGGGCCTCATTCGTCACGAATGGCGCACCCATGGCGCCTGCTCCGGCCTCGCGCAGCGCGACTATTTCCGTACCTTGCGCGCTGCCCGGCAAAGGGTCGTCATTCCGACGCCGTTTCATAGGCTCGATCGCTATCGCCAGGTCGCACCGGGCGAAGTCGAGGCCGCCTTCCTGCGCGCCAATGCCGACTTGCCGGCGAACGCCGTTGCCGTTACCTGCGACCGCCGCTACCTGCGTGAGGTCCGCATCTGCATGACGACGGATCTGCGCTTCCGGTCCTGCCCTGAAATCGATCGACAAGCCTGTCGCCGCCGGGAGGTGGTGATGCCGCCCGTTCGTGGTGGCGGGTAATTTTCACCGTGCTGGCCGTTGTGCACGGCCGCGAAGCCGGGCAGACGGAAAGAATTCACAACCGGAATCCGATCATGCCGAAATTGCTTTACGCCTCCGCCTCGCCTTACAGCGCCAAGGTGCGCATGTCAGCCCTCTATGCCGGCGTCGCCCTTGAGGACGTTCCGACCAAGACCGACGAGGAGCCGGCATCGCTGCTTTCGGCCAATCCGCTCGGCAAGATCCCGGTGCTGATGCTCGATGACGGGCGCGCCATCTACGACAGCGCCGCCATCGTTCAGTATCTCAACCGGGTCTCGAAGAATGCGCTGCTGCCGCGCAATCCGGACAAGCGCATCGACGCTGAGGTGCTGGAAGCGTTGGCCGACGGCATTTGCGATTCGGCGCTGGTCATGGTCTACGAACGCCGCCACCGGCCCGAGGAAAAGGTCCATCAGCCCTGGCTCGACAAGCAATGGGCCAAGATCACCCGCGCGCTC
This sequence comes from uncultured Mesorhizobium sp., assembly GCA_964490065.1. Classification (GTDB taxonomy): domain Bacteria; phylum Pseudomonadota; class Alphaproteobacteria; order Rhizobiales; family Rhizobiaceae; genus Mesorhizobium. Next base: position 19,014 of record CAZBBT010000014.1, read on the forward strand.
GACCATCTCAACGCCAATCCGCCGAAGCTGCCGAAGAAGATCACGGCGGGCCAGATCGCCCTCAGGGCCGCGCTCGGCTATCTGGCGCTGCGCTTTGCCGGCAAGTGGGAAAAGGGCCATGGCAGGCTGGTGCGCTGGGCGGCCCGCTTCGATGAGAAGTTTCCCGAACTGAAAGCCGCCGTGCCCTCGTGACGGAACGCGCGCCTTTCAGGCAAAGAAAAAGCCGGGCGCGAGACCCGGCTTTTCCTGACTTCAGGTTACGCGTACTCAGAACTTCATACCGACGCCGAAGGTGACGCGGTTGTCGTTCGCCTTGACGCGGCCGACATTGTCGAAGTCTTCATGGCCGAAATCGGTGTAGCGATATTCGACGCGACCGAAGATGTTGTCGGTCAGCTTGATGTCGGAGCCGACGCCGGCGGTCCAGCCGAGCATGGTGTTGGTGTCGCTCGACACCCCGTCATCGACCTTCAGGCTCCTGGCGGCGCCGCCAGCGGTACCGTAAAGCAGGATGTCGGGCGTCACGGCGTAGCCCAGACGGGCACGCAGCGAGCCTTCCATACCGCCCTTGGATTCGATCCCGTTGCTGGAACCCTTCACGCCGTTGTAGCCGAGGTCGGCTTCACCACCGAACACGAAATTGTCGGACTGCCAGTTGTAGCCGGCGAAAGCGCCGCCGACGAAACCGTCCGTATCGATATCCGTGCCGACGTCCGGCGCTTTGGTGTGGCTGCTAAAGCCATAGCCGATATTCAGACCGGCATAGGGACCTGCCCATGACGCAACAGGGAGCTCGGCGATCGGAGCGGGCGCCGGCGGCTCTTCCATTGTGATCGCATCGGCGGCATAGGCGGGGATCGCGCCTCCAAAGGCAAAGAGCCCGATCGCCGCGGCGAATTTCAGTTTGGACTTCATAATTCTAACTCCTTAAGCCACAGACACAGGCTTGTTCGTGAGCACCCCGGTCCGTCGGGGGGAGAAACGGACCTCGCGCCCATCGGTTCCGGAATCTGGTGAGCAAATGCGGCCGAAGCGAACCTGAAAATGGGTCATTCGCCGGCACGAATGAGGCTGAACCTTGACGTTGCACCTGTGCAACAGCGATGTCAGGAGGATTGGGCCCGAGGCTCGGCAGAGCGCTTGGTGCAAGGGGTTGCGGCCTCTATATTGAGCCTGCGGAAGCATCGGAGCGGTAACTCCGGAACGTTCGCGAGACGCCGCCGTCATATTCTCGCCAAAGGAAATAACGGATTCCGGCCCCGTCTGGTCTCATTTCGGAGCTTCGCCGACGCGGCGCCGCAAAGAAGGATTGACTTCATGAATGACACCGTCGGCACGGCCCTGGTGACGGGCGGGGCGAAGCGCATCGGCAGGGCGATCGTGGAGGATCTTGCCGCGCACGGCTTTGCCGTTGCGGTCCACGCCAACCGGTCGTCCATCGAGGCCGAAGCGCTGGTTGCTCGAATCGCTGCCGGTGGCGGTCGGGCAGCGGCCGTTCAGGCAGATCTCACGGACATGGCGACGGCCGGCGACCTGATCGGTGCGGCCGCAGCCGCGCTCGGTCCGATCTCGCTGCTGGTCAACTGCGCGTCCATTTTCGAGGACGATTCGGCTCTCGATTTCGATTGGGATGCCTGGGACAGGCATTTCGCCATCCATCTCAAGGCGCCTGTCCTGCTGGCCAGAACCTTTGCGCAGACTCTGCCGCAAGGGCGGGAAGGGTTGGTGGTGAACATCATCGACCAGCGCGTCTGGCGGCTGACGCCACGCTATTTTTCCTACGCGCTGTCGAAATCGGCGCTATGGACGGCGACGCAGACCATGGCGCAGGCGCTGGCGCCGCGCATCCGCGTCAACGCAATCGGGCCGGGGCCGACGCTGAAGAACGTCCGCCAGGACGACGCCGATTTCGCCGCGCAGGTCGATGGTCTCATTCTGAAGCGAGGCCCGGAACTGGCCGAGTTCGGCGCAACGATCCGCTATCTGTGGCAGGCCCGATCGGTGACGGGGCAGATGATCGCGCTGGATGGCGGCCAGCATCTTGCCTGGCAGACGCCGGATGTGACAGGCATGACGGAATGAGCAGCAACACTTCCAGAGGCGCGCGCGGCTTGACCGCCGGCGATGATCTTCCCGACGTCGATATCGACGACGAGGCGGAGGAGGGTGCTCCGCCGGCCGGTCCCGAGGTTGCCTTCACAGCCATCGACTGGACCGCGCAGGCCGGCGATGCCGACGGCATGGTCGGTGCCGAGGTCATCCAGACTCTGGTCAAGCGCCTGCCGAACGCGCCAGGCGTCTATCGCATGATGAACGCTGCCGGCGACGTGCTCTATGTCGGCAAGGCGCGTAGCCTCAAGAAGCGCGTCACCCAGTATGCGCAAGGCCGCTTCCACACAAACCGCATCGGCCGCATGGTGCGCGAGACGGCGACGATGGAGTTCGTCGTTACCCGCACCGAGATCGAGGCGCTTCTGCTGGAAGCAAACCTTATCAAGCGTTTGCGCCCTCGCTTTAACGTTCTGATGCGGGACGACAAGTCGTTTCCGTACATCCTGATAACCGACGATCACGCTTCGCCCGGCATCTATAAACATCGCGGCGCGCGGTCCCGGAAAGGCGACTATTTCGGCCCCTTCGCCTCGGCACAGGCGGTCGGTCGCACCATCAATTCGCTGCAGCGCGCCTTCCTGCTCAGGAGCTGCACGGACAGTTTCTTCGAGAACCGCACACGGCCCTGTCTTCTCTACCAGATCAAGCGTTGCGCAGGCCCTTGCACCGGCGAGATTTCGCACGCCGCCTATGCCGAACTGGTGGATGAAGCCAAGGATTTCCTGTCTGGGCGCAGCCAGAAAGTGAAGACGGAAATGTCGTCCGCCATGCAGCAGGCGGCCGAGGAACTCGACTTCGAGCGCGCGGCGATCTTCCGCGATCGGCTGGCCGCGCTGTCGCACGTGCAGAGCCACCAGGGCATCAACACCCAGGCGGTGGAGGAGGCCGACGTCTTCGCCATCCATCAGGAGGGAGGGCAGGTCTGCATCCAGGTCTTCTTCTTCCGCACCGGCCAGAACTGGGGCAACCGCGCCTATTTCCCGAAAGCCGACCCGGCACTGGAGGCCTCTGTCGTGCTGGGGTCGTTTCTCGCCCAGTTCTATGACGACAAGCCAACGCCGCGGACGATCCTGCTTTCGCAGGGCGTCGACGAGCAGGATCTGTTGGCCGAGGCATTGTCCACCCGCGCCGGCCGCAAGGTGGCTATCAGCGTGCCACAGCGGGGCGAGAAGAAGGACCTGACCGACCACGCCATGCAGAATGCCCGCGAGGCGCTTGGCCGGCGACTGGCCGAAACCTCGACCCAGGCACGCCTTCTAGCCGGATTCGCCGAGACGTTCGGGCTGGAAAAGCCGCCGGCACGCATCGAGGTCTACGACAACTCCCACATCATGGGCACCAATGCCGTTGGCGCCATGATCGTGGCCGGCGCGGAAGGCTTCGTGAAGAACCAGTACCGCAAATTCAACATCCGCTCGACCGACATCACGCCCGGAGACGATTTCGGCATGATGCGCGAGGTGATGCAGCGTCGTTTTTCGCGATTGCTCAAGGAGCATGGCAACGAGACGCCGGGTGAGGTCTCGAGCGACGACGACGTGCCGGCGAACAGCTTTCCGGCCTGGCCGGACGTGATCCTGATCGACGGTGGTCAGGGCCAGATGTCGGCGGTGCGCAAGATCCTCTCCGATCTCGGCGTCGAGGACCGGGTGGTTGCGATCGGCGTCGCCAAGGGTCAGGACCGCGAGGCGGGACGCGAGCGCTTCTTCGCGGAAGGAAAACCGTCGTTCACGCTGCCGGTGCGCGATCCGGTGCTCTATTTCGTGCAGCGGTTGCGCGACGAGGCGCACCGCTTCGCCATCGGCTCGCACCGGGCGCGACGCAAGAAGGAGATGGTGAAAAGCCCGCTGGACGAGATCAGCGGCATCGGCCCAGGCCGCAAGCGCGCGCTGCTGCTGCATTTCGGCACCGCCAAGGCGGTCAGTCGTGCGGCGATGGAGGATCTGATGAGCGTCGACGGTATTTCCGAGGCTGTCGCGCGCACCGTCTACAATCACTTCCACGAGAGTTGAGGGCCGGGGGGCATCGGAATCTAAGCCGTGCCGTGTAATTTGCACCGCCTGGCCTATATTCGTCGTTGACCCGCTGGCGGCGCTTCTGGTTTGTGTAGCAGGGTTCTGGAACTGGCAAATCATGGCGAAGCACGCATTCAACCTGCCGAACATGCTCACCTACGCACGCATTCTTGCGGTGCCGCTGGTGGTACTGTGCTTCTTTCTCGAAGGCCATCTCAAGTCGAGCGACTTCGCGCGCTGGTCGGCGCTGGCCATCTTCATTCTCGCCTCGGTGACTGATTATTTCGACGGCTATCTGGCGCGTGCGTGGAAGCAAACCTCGAATATCGGCAGGATGCTGGATCCGATCGCCGACAAGCTCCTGGTCGCGACCTGCCTGCTTCTGCTGGCTGCCGATACCGATCGGCACGCCGGCATCGCGGGATGGTCGCTCTGGGCCGCGATCATCATCCTGTGCCGCGAGATCCTGGTTTCCGGCCTGCGCGAATATCTTGCGGCGCTGAAGGTCTCGGTCCCAGTCACGCAACTCGCCAAATGGAAGACGACGATCCAGATGGTGGCGATCGCCTTCCTGCTGGTCGGCCCTGCCGGCGACAAGATCTTTCCGCACACGACGCAGATCGGCCTGGTGCTGCTTTGGATCGCAGCGGTCGTCACACTCTACACCGGCTACGACTACTTCCGCGCCGGCCTGAAGCACATCGTCAACGAGTGATGCGATGAAACTGATCTATTTCGCCTGGGTACGCGAGCGCATCGGCAAGCCGCAGGAGGATGTCGAACTCCCAGCCGGGATCGACACGGTTTCCGACCTGCTCGCCTGGCTGAAATCGCGCGGCGAGGAATACGAAAACGCGCTGCAATACCCCGACGTGATCCGCGTCGCCATCGACCAAGAGCATGTCGACCACCGCGAGACGATAAAGGGCGCGCGCGAGATCGCGCTGTTCCCGCCCATGACCGGCGGCTGACGCGATGCCTGCCGTCGTCCCTCTGGTGCGTGTCCAGGCGGAGGATTTCGACATCGCCGCCGAGATCGCCACGCTGACCGGGGGGCGCGCGGACATCGGTGCTGTCGTCACCTTTTCGGGCCTCTGCCGTGATGAAAGCGGCCGGCTTTCGGCACTCGAACTCGAACACTATCCGAGCATGGCCGAAGGCGAGATCGCACGTGTCGCCGCAGAGGCCGCCAACCGCTGGCCGCTGCAGGGGCTGACCGTCTTACACCGTTACGGTCGGATCAGGCCCGGCGAAAACATCGTTCTCGTCGTCGCCGCCTCGTCGCACCGGCAGGCCGCGTTCGAAGCCGCCGATTTCCTCATGGATTACCTGAAGTCGCGTGCGCCGTTCTGGAAGAAGGAGCACCACGCCGACGGCTCCGAAGGCGATTGGGTCGAGGCGAAAGAAAGCGACGAGGAGGCTGCCGCACGCTGGAGGCGTTGAGGCCAAGCCGTAAAATCTCCTCTGCCGGGTCATGGATTGTCCGCATTCGTGCGGCCTTCTCTTGCCAAGGAGAATGTCATGCTGGACCGGATCGCCGAATTCTTCATCTTCGGGTTTGCACCCATGATGGTCGTCATGCTTGCTGCGTCGGATGTTTCGCAGGCCGCCGAGCAATCGATCAAGGGAGAAGTCGTCTATCGCGAGCGCATCGCTCTGCCGCCCAATGCGCTGGTGACCGTTCAGCTCGCCGATATGTCGCTGGCCGACGCGCCGGTCGCGATCGTCGCCGAGCAGAAAATCACGCCCACCGGGCAAGTCCCGATTTCGTTCGAACTGAAATTCGATTCCTCCGCGATCCAGGAGGGGAATCGCTACGCGCTCCAGGCACGCATCACAGTCGATGACAGACTCATGTTCCTCAATGACGAGCATCATGCGATCGATCCGCTATTGGCCGAATCACAAAAGATTATCGTCAAGATGGTCAATCAACAGGCGGACAGCGCCACCGCAGACTCGATCTTCGGCCGGACCTGGGCACTGACTTTCATCGACGGCATCGGCGCCGTCGAAGCGTCGAAGGCAACCTTTCGAATCGAGGAGAATGGGAAGGTCACCGGCCGCGCACCTTGCAACGGCTATTTCGCCAACGCCGAGATCAAGGACTCATCCATGACGATCAGCAAGCCAGGCGCGACGATGATGGCCTGCGAGCAAAAACTGATGACGCAGGAGCAGGCATTTTTCGATGCTTTCGGAAAAGTCGCCGGTTTCAAGATCGAGAACGGCGCTCTGGTGCTGACGGCACAGGACGGTCATGCCCTGCTGACGTTCGGCGCCACCGCCTGATCGCTCTCCAAGAAAAAAGCCGGGCAGAGCGCCCGGCCTTGTTTTCAGGTCGGCTCCGTCTGGGTCAGCCGACGATCTCGGTGTCCGAGAACCAGTAGCGGATTTCCTGCGCGGCGGTTTCCGGCGCATCCGAGCCATGGACCGAATTCTCGCCGATCGACAGGGCATGCACCTTCCGGATCGTACCCTCGTCGGCATTCGCCGGGTTGGTGGCGCCCATCACTTCGCGGTTCTTGGCAATGGCGTTCTCGCCTTCGAGAACCTGGACCACGGTCGGGCCGGACGACATGAACGCGCACAGCTCGTCGAAGAACGGACGCTCCTTGTGCACGGCGTAAAAGCCTTCGGCCTCGCGGCGGCTCATCCACACGCGCTTGCAGGCGACGACGCGCAGGCCGGCGTCCTCCAGCATCTTGGTGATCGCGCCCGTCAGGTTGCGCTTGGTCGCGTCGGGCTTGATCATGGAAAAGGTGCGTTCGATCGCCATGGGTCGTCCTTGTTCTTGGATGGAATGGAAGTGGCGGGCTCTATACAGGCCGCCCCGGCCATTGCCAAGGGGAGGCTGCTTTTCCTGCCCCGGGCCCGAGCGGCTTGCCTCCCATATCTTCCTGATTTAATCTGATTGCGATCTGCAATCAGACTTTAGAAGGAAAGCCGATGGGCAGGATCGTCTATGGCATGCTCGTGTCGCTGGATGGTTATATCACCAGCCGGGACGGGACGATCGGCGTATCCGCCCCTAGTGCCGATCTGCATTGGTATTTCAACGGCGTTGTGAAGCGCACGGCTATCTCGCTGTATGGCCGGCGCATGTACGAGACCATGAAGGTTTGGGAAAACTGGGACAGCAAGCCGGACGTGCCTGAGGTCGAGGCCGATTTCGCCGGCGCATGGCGCGCAGTGCCCAAGGTTGTAGTCTCGACGACGCTGGAGGATGTCGGACCGAACGCCCGACTGGTCAAGGATAATGTCGAAGCAACGATCAGGGTACTGAAGACCGAAACGTCGGGAGACATCGCCGTTGCCGGCGCCGAACTGGCAGGTGGCCTGTCGAGGCTCGGGCTGATCGATGAGTATCAGATTTTCCTGCATCCGGCCGTGTTTGGCGGCGGCATCGCCTTTTTCGAGCCGGGCATGTCGCTGGAGTTGAAGCCGCTCGGTTTCGAGCAACTGCCGCAGGGCGTAACGCTGCTGCGCTATGCGCCGGTTGGGTGAATTTTCGCGGTGTGAGCGGCGACGTCAAGCAGCCGCGGCGAAACTCCGGCCCAATCCACCATGCAGGTCGAGGCAGCGGTCGAACCACGCCAGCACCGGGTCGCCGGGTGCCAGGAATTCGTAGGTCGACATCACCCGCACCCATTGCAGCGCGCCGAACACAATGTAGTCAGGAAACAGTGGCGCATCGCCACCGATGAAGGGCTGGTAGGCCAGCATGTCGCGCAGCGGCTCCAGTTTCTTCCGGAAGGCGGCCAGATGCGCGTCACGGTCGGCTGAAACCTCCTCCAGCGTCTTGCCATAGCGGACCTCGCGGCTCTGCCGGAAATAAACGGCGTTTTCCTCGCCCTGCTGTTCATAGATTTCCCAGAGCGCCGCCGAGCCGAGGAAGGGGTGCAACTGCGTCTGCGACCAGCGCTCGACGAAGCGCGCCATCGCTCTCCCGCCATCGCCGCCGAACAGCGTCGGCCGGTCGGGATAGCCCTGCTCCAGATAAAGCGCGATGGCGAAGGAATCGGCCACGACCTTATCGCCGTCGCGGATCACCGGAATCGTCTTCGAGATACCGCCTTCGACCTTGGACACGTCGAGGAAACGTGTCGGCACGGCGCTATATTCTAGGCCCTTGTGCGCCAGCGCCATCCGGATTTTCCAGCAGTGCGGGCTATAGGGGCGGGCGTCGTCACGACCGACGAGATCGTAGAACAGAATAGTCATTGGCGTGGGCATCCTTGCGGTTTAGGTATGCGCCGGACAGCGCCGCGCGCATGGAGAAAAAGTTCGATGAAGCAGCATTTCATGATGTTCGCGGCCTACAATCAATGGGCCAACGCCCGCATATACGATGCCGCTCTCGAACTCACCGACGAGGAGTTCAACCGGCCGGTCGGTGCCGCTTTCGGTTCCTTGATGGGCACGCTGAACCACCTTTTGGTGACGGACCGCATCTGGATGAAGCGTTTCACCGGTGAAGGCGACGCGCCTGCCGCACTCGACGCCATCGTCCACAAGGGGCTCGGCGCGCTCAGGGTGGCGCGCGAGGCGGAGGACCGGCGCATCGTCGAGTGGGTCGACAGCTTGAGTGAAAAGGCGCTGGCAGGCCGCTTCACCTACATGACGGTGACCGACATGCGCACCGTGTCGCAGCGGCTCGCGCCGGCCCTCTCCCATCTGTTCAACCACGAGACCCATCATCGCGGACAGGCGCACATGATCCTGACCGTGCTCGGCCGCCCTTCGGTCGTGCTCGATCTGGTCTACTTCCAGCGCACCGAAGAGGGCAGGGCGTTCGCATGAGCCGCGTGGTTTCTGCCTTTTGATAGGCTGCCGGCGCGGCACGCCTGTTCTACAGGATGCTTGCCAGGAGCAACATCAACTGGGCCTGGCGCGACAATCCTGTCTTCTGGAAGATCGACTTCAGCCTTGTCCTCGCCGTCTCGACCGTGACTCCGGTATGCTCGGCGGCATCGGCAATGGAGTCGCCGCACATCAGCCGCCGGCAGAACACGATTTCGGCCCGCGTCAGCCTGTACGCCGTAGCCAAGGCGGACAAGTCGCCCGACCGTGCCCTCAGGTTAAGTTCATTGACAAGTACCAACACCAGCCTGCGCGGTGGCAAAAGTGAGAGGACCGAAGGCGACAGCAACGGTGTAGGCAGTGCGGCCATTACGACCTGCCAGGCACTGAAGGCGGTCCGGAACGCTATGGGCGAACCATCCACGGGAAGACCCTTCGACAGCCGCTGCAGCATGATGTCGAAGCGAGCGTCCGCGTCCTTGTCTCTAAGATGGCATTTGTCGTTTCGTATCGACAAAGCAGAACCTGCCGAAGACAGGTGAATTGCCATGGCGTTGGCATCATGCACGCGGCGTTCGTCATCAACCACGAAGGCTGCGCACTGGCTTCGCTCCACCAACGCCGCTCCGGCTGCGGAAGCCTCGGCGTTGCCGCGCAACAGGCGCGCCAGTTCAATCGCCCGTTCGAGGTTGCCGCTCACCCGGTTGAGCACCTCGGTCGCGGCTCGGCCATATCGGTCCGACAGCGCCAAAGGATAATGAAGCGTGAACTGGATGAATTCATTCCGTTCGCCGACCAGCTTCAAGCCGGCGGCCGCCTCCACATCCTTCTGCGGTATCAGCCAGTCATTGTAGAATTCCGTATCGGCGAAGCGCCGCGCCGGGAAAACCGTTTCCGACAGCGCCGCGCCAGCGGGTGCTGTCTGCCAGTATTCGGACCACGGATTGATGAACGCAAAGTGCTCGCGAAACGATTTCTGGAACTCCGGATCCATGTTCCTGGCCACCGCAAAATTCAGGCTGTTTTCCGCGAAATTCATGTTCCACAGGATGCCGGCGGACCCCGGAAACGCGTCGCTGAACACCGCTGGTGCCTCGTCCCACGGCCCGGCTCCGAACACGGCCGCATCAATCGCCGACGCAAGCTTCGCGCTGACTAAGGCGACTCGCGCCTCGTCGTAGACGTCTGAAAATCGCTGCGCCATGCGCCGCCGCCCCTGCGGTTGATGCGATTCTTGTCGCGGCCGGCCCCTCCCGACAAATCAGAGAATATATTCCGATGCGCCGATGACAAGCGCTATTGCAACTTGGCAGTGCTGGAGCGCTGCAATGGCTTGCCTTCCTCGCGGTACTCGGTCATTAACCCGCCCGCCATGCTCATCATCGACGACCTATCGCTGCGCATCGCCGGGCGCCTGCTTCTCGACCATGCCTCGCTGACACTGCCTGCCGGCACCAAGGCCGGGCTCGTCGGCCGCAACGGTACCGGCAAGACCACGCTCTTCCGCGCTATCACCGGAGACATGCCCTCCGAGACCGGCTCGATCTCACTGCCGAAGAACACGCGCATCGGCCAGGTGGCGCAGGAAGCACCCGGCACCGAGGAACCGCTGATCGAGATCGTGCTCAAGGCCGACACCGAGCGCGCGACCCTGCTGGAAGAGGAAAAGACCGCCACCGATCCGCACCGCATCGCCGATATCCACATAAGGCTGGCCGACATCGACGCCCATTCGGCCGAGGCGCGAGCCGCCACGATCCTGGCCGGCCTTGGCTTCGACGAGGAGGCTCAAGCGAGACCGGCATCGTCCTTCTCTGGCGGCTGGCGGATGCGTGTCGCGCTGGCCGCCGTTCTGTTCTCCCAGCCCGATCTGCTGCTGCTCGACGAGCCGACCAACTATCTCGATCTGGAAGGCACGCTGTGGCTGGAAAACTATGTCGCGAAATATCCGCATACGGTGCTGCTCATCAGCCACGATCGCGACCTGCTTAACCGGGCGGTCAATTCCATCGTGCATCTCGACCAGAAGAAGCTGACATTCTGGCGCGGCGGTTACGACCAGTTCGAGCGCCAGTGGACCGAACGGCGCGAATTGCAGGAAAAGAGCCGCGTCAAGCAGGAGGCGGCTCGAAAACATCTGCAGTCCTTCATTGATCGCTTCCGCGCCAAGGCGTCCAAGGCTCGGCAGGCTCAGTCGCGCATCAAGGCGCTGGAGAAGATGAAGCCGATCGGGGCCCTGGTGGATGACACGGTGCGGCCGTTCTCGTTTCCGGAGCCGGTGAAGATGGTGGCCTCGCCGATCGTCGCGTTGTCCGGCGTCGATGTCGGATACACGGCAGGCAAGCCGGTGCTGAAAAAGCTAACCCTGCGCATCGACAACGACGACCGCATCGCACTGCTCGGCGCCAACGGCAACGGCAAATCGACCTTTGCCAAGCTGCTCGCCGGCCGGCTGAAGGGCGAGACAGGCACCATCACGCTGGCGCCAGGCCTCAAGGTCGCGATCTTCGCCCAGCACCAGCTCGACGATCTGCGCCCCGAGGAGAACGCCTACGAGCATGTGCGCCGGCTGATGCCGGAAGCGCCGGAGGCGAAGGTGCGGGCGCGCGTCGCCAATTTCGGGTTGGCGACGGAGAAGATGAACACGCCGGCCAAGGACCTGTCCGGCGGCGAGAAGGCACGACTTCTGATGGGGCTGGCGGCCTTCGAAGGCCCGAACCTTTTTATCCTCGACGAACCGACCAACCACCTCGACATCGATTCGCGCGAGGCGCTGGTTCATGCACTGAACGATTTTCCGGGAGCCGTCATCCTGATCTCGCATGACCGGCATCTACTCGAGGCGACCGCCGACAGGCTCTGGCTTGTCAAGGACGGAACGGTTGCGCCCTATGACGGCGATCTCGACGATTACAAGACGCTGGTCACCGGCGTCTCCGTCAACAGCCGGGAAAAACGCGAGGCGGAGAAGGCTTCGAAGGCGGATCGTCGCCGTGAAGCCGCCGCCCGCCGTGCGGCTTTTGAGCCGCTGGCGAAAGAAATCCGTGCGACGGAAGGGCTGATGGATCGGTTGCGCAAGCGCATCGACACGATCGAGGATCAGCTTGCCGACCCGGCACTCTATGAGAAGGATCCGGTCGGAGCGACCAGGCTCGCCAAGGAGCGCTCCGAGCTTTCTTCGCAACTCAGCCGCAACGAGGAAAAATGGCTGGAGATGAGCGCTGAATATGAGGAAGGCATAGCGGACTGACCCGCTGGGGGCGGCGCCTGCGTTGCCACTTTGTATCGCCCGGCGAAGAAACTCCGCAATGCGGCGGGAGGCGTGACACCTTGTCTGCTCTGGTGCAGAATGGACGGTGGACCACGAGGACGGCCTCCATGCCTACACATGATGCGAATCTGTGGGGCGCGGGCGACGCCTACGAGCGGTACATGGGCCGTTGGAGCCGCGGAATTGCTCCTGCCTTCTTGCGATGGCTCGATCCTGCCACTGGCATGCGGTGGGCCGACATAGGCTGCGGAACCGGCGTCGTGACTCAGGCCGTTCTCGCCGCCTGCGAACCGTCCGAGATTGTGGGCATCGACAGTTCGGACGTGTTCCTGCAATCGGCCAAGGCGAACGTTGCGGATCCGCGCGTGTCGTTCAGGCAGGGTAACGCCCAGGCGATCCCGGAACCAGGCGACAGTTTCGACATGGCGGTGTCGGGCCTGATGCTCAACTTCCTGCCCGATAAGGACGCGGCGATCGGGGAGATGGCACGCATCGTTCGACCGGGCGGCACGGTCGCGTTGTATGTCTGGGATTATGCCGGACACATGCAGGTGATGCGCAGGTTTTTCGATGTCGCGACCGCCCTCGACCCGAGGGCGGCCGAATATGACGATGGGATCAAGGCGCCGGTCTGCCGACCGAAACCGCTGATGGAAATCCTGGAGCATTCCGGTCTGCACGATGTCGAGGTCCGCGCGATCGACATCCCGGCAGCGTTCGACAGCTTCGACGATTACTGGGCGCCGTTTCTGGGAGGCACCGGATCGGCGCCGAAATACTGCATGTCGCTCGATGAGACCGCTCGCGAGCGCCTGAGGCAGGAGGTGCAGCGGCGGCTCCCGACGGGCCCCGATGGCGAAATCCTCCTTGCTGTAAGAGCATGGGCTGTGAAGGGGCGCGTGCGTTAGCCCGTCGATGGATCTATGCGAAGCGAACCGCGGCGAGGTGCAAGCGGGCGTCAACCCGTTTCGAAACCGCTGGCCCTACACCCGCAGCCGGAACGGGGCTATAGAGTTCGCCCATGAACCAGCATACGCCAATTCGTCCGTCCAGAGCTGATATCAAGATCGGCCATTCGGCCTGCCCGCATGATTGCCCCTCGACCTGCGCGCTCGACGTCGAGGTCCTTGCGCCCGATCGCATCGGTCGCGTCCATGGCGCCAGGGACAACTCCTATACGGCCGGCGTCGTCTGCGCCAAGGTCGCCCGCTATGCGGACCGCGTCCACCATCCCGATCGGCTCCTGAAGCCTCTCGTCCGCGCCGGCGGCAAGGGTGAGGGAAACTGGAAAGAGTCGAGCTGGGAAGCGGCGCTCGACCTCGTCGCCGAAAAGTTCGACGCGGCCGAGGCGAAACACGGCTCGGAAACGGTGTGGCCGTATTTCTATGCCGGCACGATGGGGCTGGTGCAGCGCGACGGCATCGAGCGGCTGCGCCATGCCAAGAAGTATTCCGGCTTCTTCGGCTCCATCTGCACCAATCTGGCGTGGACCGGCTACGTGATGGGCACCGGTTCGCTGCGCGGCTCCGACCCGCGCGAGATGGCGAAGTCGGATTGCGTGGTGATCTGGGGCACCAATGCGGTCGTCACCCAGGTCAATGTGATGACTCACGCGATCCGCGCCCGCAAGGAGCGCGGCGCCAGGATCGTCGTCATCGACGTCTACGAGAACGCCACCGTCAAGCAGGCGGATATGGGGCTGGTGCTGAAGCCCGGCACCGACGGGGCGCTGGCCTGCGCGGTGATGCACGTGCTGTTCCGCGACGGTCTGGCGGATCGGGCCTACCTGGAAAAATACACCGACGACCCCAAGGGGCTGGAAGCGCATTTGCGCGACAGGACGCCAGAATGGGCGGCTGCCATAACGGGCTTGTCCGTCGAGGAGATCGAGGCGTTCGCGCGGCTGGTCGGCACGACGAAGAAGACCTTCTTCCGGCTCGGTTATGGGTTTTCGCGCCAGCGCAACGGCCCGGTCAACATGCACGCCGCGCTTTCGATCGCCGCCGTCACCGGCTGCTGGCAATATGAGGGCGGCGGCGCGTTCCACTCCAATTCCGGCATCCTGAAGCTCGATACGGGGATGCTGGAAGGCGCGAAGCTGCGCGATCCGAACATCCGCTATCTCGATCATTCGCGCATCGGTCCGGTGCTGATGGGGCACGAGGATGCGCTGTTCGGCGGGCCCCCGGTGACGGCGCTGCTGATCCAGAACACCAACCCCGCCAATGTCGCGCCGCAGCAGCGGCTGGTGAAGCAGGGCTTTTTGCGCGACGACCTGTTCACCTGCGTGCACGAGCAGTTCATGACCGATACGGCGAAACTTGCCGACGTCGTGCTGCCGGCGACGATGTTTCTGGAGCATGACGACATCTACAAGGGCGGCGGCAACCAGCACATAACGCTGGGGCCGAAAGTGATCGAACCGCCGGGAGGGCCACGCACGAACCATTTCGTCATCGAGGAACTCGGCAAACGCCTCGGCGTCTCGCATCTGCCGGGCTTCGGCCTGAGCGAGCGCGAGCACATCGACATCATGTTGGCCAAGCGGGGCCTCAGCTTCGACACGCTGGAGGCGCAGCGCTGGATCGACCTGCAGCCGCCTTTCGAGGAAGCGCATTTCCTGAAAGGATTCGGCCATCCGGACGGAAAATTCCGCTTCAAGCCGGAATGGGTCGGCGGGTTCGCGCCGAACCGGCCGCCCGACGTCATGGGCAAGGCCTTCGGCCCTTACGATCGGTTGCCGAAATTCCCCGACCATGTCGACCTGATCGAGGTCGCCGACGAAAAGCACCCGTTCCGGCTGGCGACCTCGCCGGCGCGCAATTTCCTCAACTCCAGCTTCACCGAGACGCCGGTGTCGAAGGAGAAGGAAGGACGGCCGCAACTGCTGATCCATTCCGCCGACGCCGCTTCGCTGGGGCTCGCCGATGGCGCTCGCGTCGAGATCGGCAACGAGCGCGGCGAAGTGGTTCTGCACGCGAAATTGTTCGACGGCCTGAAGCGCGGCGTCGTCATCGCCGAAGGCATCTGGCCGAACAGCGCGCACGAGCGTGGCGAGGGCATCAACGTGCTGACCGGTGCCGACGCGCCCGCGCCCTACAGCGGCGCGGCCGTGCATGACAACAAGGTGTGGGTGCGGGCGGCTAGCCCAGATCTGTCGGTCGCAGAAAATGCGTAAGTGTCGCCTGCCCGTAGCTGAGGTCGGCCCAGCCACCCTGGCACTCGAAGCGGGCCAGCGCACCGGTCGGAAACTTCCGGTGCATGGCTTTTGACGGCTTGTCTGCGGATTTCTTGTTGCAGAGTTGTCGGGCTAAATCCTCAAGACCGGGATTGTGACCGAGCACCATTAGGGTTTCGACGGCTTCTTCCACGCCGCGGATCTGGGCGAGGATCGTGCCGGCGGTCGCCTCGTAGAGAGCTTCGGTGAAGTCAGCCTCTGGTCGAATGGTCCATTCCGCTGTTATGAGCCGCCAGGTCTCGCGTGTACGGATCGCTGGAGAAACCTGCGCCTTCTGCGGCAGCCAATTGCGACAGGCGATCGCCGGTCTCATCAACAGCGCCGCCTCGATGCCTCGCGGCGCGAGCGGGCGCTCGAAATCATCCAGTTTCGGATCGTCTCGGCTCGATTTGACGTGGCGCATCAGGAGAAGTGTTTTCATGCGCCGATCCTCAGGGCGTGATCCGCGCAAGCTTCTCAAAGTCGATCTCGTCGCGCGATGGCCGCGGCGCGGCAATTGCCAGGCCAGCATTGTCATCGTCGTCGGCGAAGCCGGAAAACACCGTGCGACCGCCATCCATGCGGGCCTTGCCATCCGCCACGAGCCTGAGTGCCAGCGGGTAGATCTGGTGCTCCGTCTTCAGCACGCGCGCGGCGAGCGCCTCCTCGTCGTCGCCGGCCATCACCGGCACGGCGGCCTGCGCGATGATCGGCCCGTCGTCCACTTCCGGCGTAACGAAATGCACCGTGCAGCCGTGAATGCGCAGACCGGCGTCCAAGGCACGACGATGCGTGTCGAGACCTTTGAAGGCGGGCAGCAGGGCAGGGTGGATGTTGATCATCCGGCCTTGCCATTTCCCGACGAACGGCGCGGTCAGCTTGCGCATGTAGCCGGCGAGCGCGACGATCTCGGCGCCGAACCCGGCCAATGCCTTGTCGATCGCCGCATCGTGCGCGTCCGGGCCGGCAAAATCCTTGCGTGCCACGACCTGAACCGGCACGCCGCGCGCAATCGCAATGCCGAGGCCAGCGGCGTCGGCCTGGTCGGAAATCACGCCCGCAATCTCAGCGGGATAGGCAGGGTCCGCGGCGGTTGCGATCAGCGCGGCCATGTTGGAACCGCGGCCGGAAATCAGGATGACGGTACGCTTGCGACTCATAGACCGATGGCTCCGCGGTAGATCACGCCGGCGTCGCGACGCGGCACGATGCGGCCGATCGGCGTCACCGTCTCGCCGGCCTCCTGCAGAACGGCGGCCACCTGGGCGGCCTGCCCGGACGCCACCGCGATCACCATGCCGATGCCGCAATTGAAGGTGCGCATCATTTCTTCCGACGCCACGCCCCCAGTCTTGGCGAGCCAGGAGAAAACAGACGGAACATCGATGGCGTCGAGGTCGAGCTCTGCCGAAAAATCCTTCGGCAGGACACGCGGGATGTTGTCCGGGAAGCCGCCGCCGGTGATGTGCGCCAGCGCCTTGATGCCATGCGTGCCGCGCACCGCCTTGAGGACTGATTTCACGTAGATTCGGGTCGGCTCCAGCAGGGCCTCTGCGAGCGTCGCGTCATCGGCGAAGGGAGCGGGCGCATCCCAGGCGAGGCCGCTGGCGGCGACGATGCGGCGCACCAGCGAAAAACCGTTGGAATGGACGCCGGAGGAGGCGAGGCCAAGCAGCACATCGCCCTCGACGATGTCGTCGGTCGGCAGGAGTTGCCCGCGCTCGGCGGCGCCTACGGCGAAACCGGCGAGGTCGTAGTCCTTCTCCTGATACATGCCCGGCATTTCCGCCGTCTCGCCGCCGATCAGTGCACAGCCGGCCTGTCGGCAGCCCTCGGCGATGCCGGAAACGATGGCGACGCCTTGCTCGGGGTCGAGTTTGCCGGTAGCGAAATAATCGAGGAAGAACAGCGGTTCCGCACCTTGAACCACCAAGTCGTTGACGCACATGGCGACGAGATCGATGCCGATGGTGTCGTGCTTGCCTGCCTCGATGGCAACTCTCAGCTTGGTACCGACGCCATCATTGGCGGCGACCAGCACGGGATCGGAAAAGCCGGCGGCCCTGAGATCGAACAGGCCGCCGAAGCCGCCGATCTCGCCGTCTGCGCCCGGCCGGCTTGTGGCGCGCACCAGCGGCTTGATCTTCTCGACCATCAGGTTGCCGGCATCGATGTCGACGCCGGCGTCGGCATAGGTGAGGCCGTTGCTGCGCTCGCTCATTGCGGGTTCCTGATTGGGCGGCTTCCTGCTTGCCTGCCGGCTCTTCGCACGAACGGGACCGCCTCGCAAGCAAAGCTGTCGTGACAACCCCGCATTGGAGGGCAAATCCGTGGATAGCGGGAGCCACTGGACTGATCCATTGCGCTTCGCGCCGGGTTCGCCCATCTATCGAGGATCGAACGGAGAGCCGCTCGTTGGTGACGATCCCCAACCTGATTACCATCCTGCGTTTCCTGCTGGTGCCGGTCGTGGTGCTCGGCATGCTGCAATCGCGCTGGGAATGGGCCTTCGCGGGCTTCGTCGTTGCCGGCGTCTCGGACGGTGTCGACGGCTTCATCGCGCGCCAGTTCGACCAGCGCACGCGGCTCGGCGCCTATCTGGACCCGATGGCCGACAAGACCCTGCTGGTTTCGGTGTTCGTGGTCCTCGGCATCATCGGGCAACTGCCGTTATGGCTGGTAGTGGCGGCGGTGTCGCGCGATGCACTCATCATCTGCGCGGTGGTGCTGTCCACCGTCATGGGCCATCCGGTGGAGATGAAGCCGCTTATGGTGTCGAAGGCCAACACCGCAGTGCAGATCGTGCTCGCCGCTGAAGTCCTGGCCGAACTGACCTTCAATCTCGACCTCGGACTGTTGCGGCGCGGGCTGGTATTGCTGTCGGGCCTCTTGACCGTCGCTTCGGCGGCAGCCTATCTCGTCGGCTGGCTGAGGCATATGAGCGGCTATGGCGAAGGCACCGACCCGACAGCGTGAGGAACAGACCGCCGAGGCAGTCGCCAGTGCTGCCTTCCGGCGCCAGCTTTTCTTCTGGCTGGCCAGTGCCGTCATTTTAGCGCTGTTCCTCTACGTGTTCAGCGACATCCTGCTGCCCTTCGTGGCCGGCATGGTGCTGGCCTATTTCCTCGATCCCGTAGCCGACCGTCTGGAGAGGCTTGGCCTGTCGCGGGTGATGGCGACAGTGGTCATCCTGTTTGCCTTCATCATTGTCCTTGTGCTGGCCTTCGTCATTCTGATTCCGGTGCTGGCCTCGCAAATGGCGGATTTCGCAGGCAAATTGCCGGAATATCTGACACGTCTGCAGACGCTCATCACCAGCTTCGACCCGCAATGGCTGAAGGAGCGGTTCGGTGTCGATCCCGCCAGCTTGCGTGACGGATTGAATTCGCTGCTGACCTCCGGCTTCGGACTGCTCACCACGGTGTTCCAGTCTATCTGGGATTCCGGCATGGCGCTGGTTTCGGTGATCAGCCTGTTCGTTGTGACGCCGGTCGTCGCCTTCTACATGCTGCTCGACTGGGATCGTATGGTAGCGGTCGTCGACAGTTGGGTGCCGCGCGACCATGTGCGCACCGTTCGCCAGATCGCCGCCGACATCAACACCGCGACGGCCGGCTTCGTGCGCGGACAGGGCACGCTGTGTCTCATCCTGGGCACGATCTATGCCGTGGGCCTGACGCTGACGGGCCTCAACTTCGCTATCCTGATCGGGCTTTTCGCCGGTTTGATCAGCTTCATTCCCTATGTCGGTTCGCTGACGGGGCTGGTGCTGGCTCTCGGCGTCGCCTTCGTGCAGTTCTGGCCGGAATGGCAGATGATCGTCGCGGTGGCCGTCGTGTTCTTCGTCGGTCAGTTCATTGAGGGCAACATCCTGTCGCCCAAGCTGGTGGGCAAGAGCGTTGGCCTGCATCCGGTCTGGTTGATGTTCGCGCTGTTCGCCTTCGGCGCGCTTTTCGGTTTCGTCGGCCTTCTGATTGCGGTGCCGGCGGCGGCGGCGGTAGCGGTTCTGGTGCGCTTCGCCATCGCACGCTATCTCGAATCGCCGCTCTACAAGGGGCATGATCCCGAGCCGCCGCCACCGCTGCAAAGCCGGCGCTCCAGGATTCGGAAGGATTGATGCAGGCGGTGCGGAAGCCTCGGCAGTTGCCGCTCGATCTCGGCCACGGGACAGCTTATTCGCGCGACGACCTCGTGGTTTCCGCCGCAAATGCGGAGGCCGTTGCTTTGGTCGATCGCTGGCCGGACTGGCCGGCGCCGGTCATGGTACTTGCCGGTCCCGCCGGCGCGGGCAAGACACATCTGGCGACCATCTGGCGAGAAGCATCGGATGCTGTTGTCGTTTCACCCATGGCCATTAGCGAGGCAGTAGCTGCGCTGGATGGACGGTCGGCACTGATCGACGACATCGATGCAGCCATGATCGACGAACAAGGACTGTTCCACCTGATCAACGCTGCGCGCGCGTCGAATACGCAACTCTTCCTGACCGCACGTCGCTTCCCGTCAGCATGGGGCGTCAGGCTTCCCGATCTCGTGTCGCGATTGAAAGCGGCGGCGACGGTGGAAATCCATGAACCGGACGATCTGTTGCTCGCCGGTGTGATGACGAAACTTTTTGCCGACCGCCAGGTCGAGGTCGAGCCGCATGTCGTTCAATATCTGGTTAGGCGGATCGAGCGCTCGCTGGCGACGGTGATGCGGGTGGTCGAAAAGCTCGACCTGGCCGCACTGGAGCAGAAAACGCGCATTACCCGTGGGCTGGCCGCCGAAGCCGTGAGCGCCATGGACGAGGGACAGCGCGAATTCGATCTATAAGACCGCCCGTCGCTTCGTCGCCTCGTGGGGAAACTGGTCGGAGTGGAGAGATTCGAACTCCCGACCCTCTGGTCCCAAACCAGATGCGCTACCAGGCTGCGCTACACTCCGAACCGCCGTGTAGCTAGTGGTTCGCACGCGGCAACGCAAGCGCAAAAAGGGAAACTTGCCCTTGGCACCTTTGCACAGTAATCACTTGTCCAGCAAAGGCCGTCGAACCGTGCCAGAAGAGGTTTCTATGTCCGCACGCATTTTCAGCCCCGCCAAGACAGCGATGCAGTCCGGCAAGGCCAAGACCGGGTACTGGGTGCTGGAGTTCGATCCCGAGCGGCCGCGCAAAATCGACCCGTTGATGGGGTATACGACCTCCGGCGACATGAGAAGCCAGATTCGGCTCACCTTCGAAACCAAGGAAGAGGCAATCGCCTACGCTGAGAAAGAGGGCATCGCCTATCGCCTCGACGAGCCGAAGGAAGCCAAGCGACGGCAGATTTCCTATGCGGAGAATTTCCGCTATGACCGCCGTACACCCTGGACGCATTGACGGCGCGTTCGAACCGTCTGTTTTCGACGGTACGCGGTCCCGTAGCTCAGCTGGATAGAGCACCGGCCTTCTAAGCCGATGGTCGCAGGTTCGAATCCTGCCGGGATCGCCAACAAACCAAAAACCATATCGGCACGTGGCTCCGGCTCATTTGGAGCCAAAGGCAAGGCCTTCGTCGGGCCGACCAATCATTCGGTCGGCCCGCTGTCACGCCGGCAGTCCGGCCGCAATGCAATGGGATTACTTGCCGCAATATTGGTCGTTCACGCCCGGCGACGCATTGGCGTCGGGACCCATGCCGCCCGGGTCAGAGGCACACGGGCCGGTGGCGCCGGTGCCGATGGTGCCCGACGTGGCGCTCATACCCATGCTGGCATCGGGATAAATGCTCTGGGTGGTGGCCGGGTCGACCGTCATTGTGTCGTCCGGCACCACAGTCGTCGTTGTCGAGCCGCTGTAGACTTCGTCGTCGCCGACCACTGATTGAGCCATCGCGGCCGATGTGGCCAGGCCGAGCGCCAAGGTCGAGGCTGCGAGAATCTTCATAAACATCTTGGTCTCCATTTCTGTGCGCCGCAGCAATGCGACGAGGAGAGAACAGAAAGTGGAGAGAAAGGTTCCCATTTATCCGGTCGCGCTTGGCACTGACCCAAGACGCTGGTGGAGCGGCAGGCCTCACCCTCGATGTCGGGGCCGGCAGTGGGATTCTCAGCCGGCCTCCGCTGCCGCCGCCAAGCCTCGTAAAAGGTCCGCTTTGATGTCCTCGACGTTTTCCAAGCCGATCTGCAGACGGATCAGCGGTCCGGCATACGGCCCTTTGGCGACGACCCGGTCACCGAGGAAAACCGGCACTGCCAGGCTCTCGTAGCCGCCCCACGAATAGCCGAGGCCGAACACGGTGAGCGCATCGAGGAAGGCGTGCTGCTGTTTCTGCCCGCCGCCGGCCAGCACGATGGAAAAGATGCCGCTGGAACCGCAGAAGTCGCGCTTCCAAAGCGCATGGTCGGGATGACTGGGAAGTGCGGGATGAAGCACCTGCGCGACGCCGGGCTGGTTTTCCAGCCAGGCGGCGATGTCGAGCGCGCTCTTTCGGTGATGTTCCAGCCGGACTCCCATGGTGCGCAAACCGCGCAGCACCTGATAGACGTCGTCCGGCCCGGCACAGCAGCCGAGCGTGACGAAACCTTCGTGAAGCTGCTTCCAGCACGTCTCGTTGGCAGACACGGTGCCGAGCAGCACATCGGAATGGCCGGCGGGATATTTGGTAGCCGCATGGATCGAGATGTCGACGCCGTGATCGAGCGGCTTGAAATAGAGCGGTGTGGCCCAGGTGTTGTCCATCATGACGATGGCACCGCCAGCATGCGCGGCCTTTGCGATAGCCGGAATGTCCTGCATCTCGAATGTGTTGGAGGCGGGCGATTCGGTGGCCACGATGCGGGTGTTCGGCTTCATCAGGTTGGCAATGCCGGCGCCGATGCGCGGGTCGTAATATTCGACCTCGACACCGAGCCGCGTCAGCATTGTGTCGGCGAAGTGACGAGTGGGGTGATAGACGGAATCGACGATCAACACATGGTCGCCGGCTACTGCGAAAGCGAGCAGCGGCACCGTCACCGCAGCCAGGCCCGACGGAACGATGATGGTTCCCGCGGAGCCTTCGAGTGCATCGATTGCACTGGCAAGCGCGTCGGTGGTCGGCGTGCCGCGCGTGCCGTAGGTATATTTTTGCGCTCTTGCCGCCATCGTGGCGGCGTCAGGATAGAGAACCGTCGAAGCGTGGACGACGGGCGGATTGACGAAGCCGAAATAGTCGCGCGGCTTATATCCGCCATGGGCGAGCTGCGTGTTGATGCCCCAGTTCCCGTCGTTTTTTGCCATTGTCCGTTTGCTCTCCGGGCGATCTTACCGATGATGGAAGCCTTAGTGCCGGCCAATCCTGTGCGCAACGGTCCCGCTTTGTCACATACCCCCGTTCCGATGGGCCAAACGCGTGCGGCCGAAGGCGGTCGCTTCGACGTCCATGCAAAAAAATGCTGCCGGCGACCTGCGCGAATCGTTCGAAACCAATGACTGAATAGAGTTCAACTTACTGTAATCTGTTCTCTTTTTGCTCTTGTGGATCAATCGAATCCGGCTTGGTCATTTTCCTTGACCTCACGGGAATAATCGCCTTCGATGCCGTTTGTGAATGGGAGGCAGCCTGCGCGTCGGACGCGATGCCGCGCTTCGGGAGTGGGCCGGGCCGGCAAGCTGCGTTTCACACGGAAAAGAACGGGCTTGGCCTGAACAACTGAAAAAAGGGTTTGTGGGTTATGAAACACATTGCAATCGGTATTCTGGGAGCGGCAGCGGTCAGCTTTATGGCTTCGGCCGCCTCGGCCGACACCTTGAGCGACGTGAAGGCCAAGGGCTTCATCCAATGCGGCGTCAACACGGGCCTGGCCGGCTTCTCAGCGCCGAACGACAAGGGCGAATGGACTGGCATCGATGTGGACTTCTGCCGCGCGGTTGCCGCAGCGGTGTTCGGCGACGGCTCCAAGGTGAAGTTCACCGGCCTCAGCGCGAAGGACCGCTTCACTGCGCTGCAGTCCGGCGAGATCGACATCCTGTCGCGCAACACGACCTGGACGATCAACCGCGACACGGCGCTCGGCCTGAATTTTGCCGGCGTGACCTACTATGACGGCCAGGGCTTCATGATCAATTCCAAGAAGCTGCCTGGCGTGAACTCGGCACTGCAGCTCTCGGGCGCGGCGATCTGCGTGCAGACCGGCACCACCACCGAGCTCAACCTCGCCGACTACTTCAAGGCGAACAAGATGGAATACAACCCCGTCGTGTTCGAGAAGTTCGAGGAGGCCAATGCCGCCTATGACGCCGGCCGCTGCGACGCCTACACGACCGACCAGTCGGGTCTCTATGCGGTGCGCCTGCAGATGAAGTCGCCGGCCGACCACGTCGTGCTGCCGGAAATCATCTCCAAGGAGCCGCTCGGTCCGTCGGTTCGCCAGGGCGACGACAAGTGGTTCGACATCGTCAAGTGGACCTACTACGCGCTGCTCGACGCCGAGGAAGCTGGCGTCACCCAGGCCAATGTCGACGAGATGAAGAACTCCGACAACCCGGACATCAAGCGCCTGCTTGGCACCGAGGCGGAGACCAAGATCGGCACCGATCTCGGCCTGACCAATGACTGGGTAGTCAACATCGTCAAGGCCGTCGGCAACTACGGCGAGATGTTCGAACGCAATGTCGGTACAGGCAGCCCCCTCAAGATCTCGCGCGGCATCAACGCACTATGGACGAAGGGCGGCCTGCAATACGGCATGCCGATCCGTTAAACTTTGAATCGGGCCGGAGAGACTCCTCTCCGGCCCTTCTTGTCCTTGCCGTTTAAAACAAGACCAGATGGCCGGGGCGGGGAGTCATGGGAAGGGGAACCCTGTGGCACAAGACATCATCCGCGAAGAGCCTGCCCGCGCGTCGCTGATCTACGATCCGAGGGTTCGTGGCATCGTGTTCCAGGCAGTGCTGATGGCCCTGCTGGCGCTCGGCGCATGGTGGATCGTCGGCAATACGATCGAGAACCTGCACCGCTCGCATATCGCTACCGGCTTCGGCTTCTTGAAGGGGCGTGCCGGCTTCGACATCGCCAACCACCTGATCGACTACAATTCCGATTCGTCCTACGGCCGGGCGCTGGTGGTCGGCATTCTCAACACGGCCGTCGTCGCGATCGCCGGTATCGTCACCGCCACCATCGTCGGTTTCCTCGTCGGCATCGGCCGACTTTCCCGGAACTGGCTGATCCGCAAGCTGGCGACAGTCTATATCGAAATATTCCGCAATATTCCGCCGCTGCTGGTCATCCTGTTCTGGTACCAGGGTGTGCTGGCGCTGCTGCCGAGCGTGCGCGAGAGTTTTGCACTTCCGTTCGGCTCGTACCTCAACAATCGCGGCTTCTATTTTCCGGAGCTGGTCTGGGGCGACCGGGGATGGCTGGTCCTGGCCGGCCTGGCGATCGGCATCGCGCTGAGCTGGTATGTGGCGCGACGCGCCAAAGCGCGGCAGATGGCGACCGGTCAACGGTTTCCCGTTTTCCTGACCAGCGTGGCGCTGATCGTTGGCCTGCCGCTACTCGCCTTCGTGTTCGCCGGCTTTCCGGTGACGATCGAATATCCGCAGAAGGGCACGTTCAATTTAAACGGCGGCATGAACGTGAAACCCGAATTCCTGTCGCTCTACCTGGCGCTGTCGTTCTATACCGCCGCCTTCATCGCCGAGATCGTACGTGCCGGCATCGTCGGCGTGCCGAAGGGCCAGACGGAAGCCTATTCGGCGCTGGGGCTGCGGTCGGGCACCGGCTTGCGGCTGGTCATCATCCCGCAGGCGATGCGTATCATAATCCCGCCACTGACCAGCCAGTATCTAAACCTGACCAAGAACTCCTCGCTGGCGGTGGCGATCGGCTATCCCGATCTCTACGCGATCGGCGGCACGATCCTCAATCAGACCGGCCAGGCGATCGAGGTCGTCGTCATCTTCATGGTCGTCTATCTCGGTATAAGCATTCTAACCTCGCTGTTCATGAACTGGTTCAACACCAAGATGGCGTTGAAGGAGCGGTAGGCCATGCAGGAACATGACATGTCCTGGGTGCGTACGGAGATGGTGCTGGCTCAAGCTGCGCCGCGCTCGCAGGTCGGTTTCGGCGCGTGGGTTCGCAAGAATCTGTTTGCGACGCCGGTCGATGCGGTCTTGACGGTTCTGGCGCTGCTGCTCATCGCTTGGGCGCTGCCGCAGATTCTCAACTGGCTGTTCTTCGATGCAGTCTGGACCGGTGCCGATCGCACCGCCTGCCTGACCACGGAGCAAGGCGGCCAGCTTCCAGCCGGATGGGCCGGCGCCTGCTGGCCCTTCGTCAGCGGTCGCTTCGGACAGTTCATGTTCGGGCGCTATCCGATGGACCAGCGCTGGAGGGTAATCCTCACCGGGGTCATCTTCGTGGCGCTGTTGGCGCCGCTGCTCATACCTCGCGCACCCTTCAAGCGGCTGAACGCCATCCTGTTCTTCGCCGTGTTCCCGTTTGTCGCTTTCTTACTGCTGGTCGGCGGCTGGTTAGGCTTGCCCTATGTCGAGACGCCGCTGTGGGGCGGCCTGATGGTCACACTGGTGATCTCCTATGTCGGCATTGTGGTTTCGCTACCGCTGGGCATATTGCTTGCGCTCGGCCGCCGCTCGAAAATGCCGGTCGTCAAGCTGCTCTCGGTGATCTTCATCGAAATGGTGCGCG
The DNA here is from genome assembly GCA_964490065.1 of uncultured Mesorhizobium sp. Classification (GTDB taxonomy): domain Bacteria; phylum Pseudomonadota; class Alphaproteobacteria; order Rhizobiales; family Rhizobiaceae; genus Mesorhizobium. The sequence continues at coordinate 45,087 of CAZBBT010000014.1, forward strand.
GCGTGCCGCTGGTCACCGTTCTGTTCATGGCGAGCTTCATGCTGCCGCTGTTCGTGCCCCCAGGCATGACATTCGACAAGTTGCTGAGAGCTCTGATCGGCGTGGCGATGTTCTCCTCGGCCTATATGGCTGAGGTGGTGCGTGGTGGATTGCAGGCGATCCCCAAGGGTCAGTACGAGGGCGCCGATTCGCTCGGCCTGACCTACTGGCAGAAGACAGGCTTCATCATCATGCCGCAGGCGCTGAAGCTGGTCATTCCCGGCATCGTCAACACCTTCATCGGGATGTTCAAGGACACCACGCTGGTCCTCATCATTTCGATGTTCGACCTGCTCGGTGTGGTCAAGCAAAACATTTCGGGTGACCCGACCTGGGCTACACCGCAGACGGCCAAGACCGGCTATATCTTCGCCGCGGCTGTCTTCTGGATTTTCTGCTTCGGCATGTCGCGCTACTCTCAGTATATGGAACGCCGGCTCGACACCGGCCACAAACGATAGGCCCACGGGCACATAGCAAAGGGAACCGGTTCATGGTCACCGAAAACGCTGTCAAGGCTGACGAGATCGCCATCGACTCCTCCAAGATGCACATCTCCGACACCGATGTCGCCATCGACATTATCGGCATGCACAAATGGTATGGCGAGTTTCATGTGCTGAAGGACATCAACCTCAAGGTCATGCGCGGCGAGCGCATCGTCATCTGCGGGCCGTCCGGTTCCGGCAAGTCGACCATGATCCGCTGCATCAACCGGCTGGAGGAGCACCAGAAAGGTAAGATCATCGTTGACGGCAAGGAACTCACCAACGACCTCAAGAAGATCGACGAGGTGCGCCGCGAGGTCGGCATGGTGTTCCAGCATTTCAATCTGTTCCCGCACCTGACGATCCTGGAAAACTGTACGTTGGCGCCGATCTGGGTCAGGAAAATCCCGAAGAAGCAGGCGGAGGAAACCGCCATGCACTTTTTGGAACGCGTCAAGATCCCCGAGCAGGCCAACAAGTATCCCGGCCAGCTTTCCGGCGGTCAGCAGCAGCGCGTCGCGATCGCTCGGTCCCTTTGCATGAATCCGCGAATCATGCTGTTCGACGAGCCGACCTCGGCGCTCGATCCCGAGATGATCAAGGAAGTGCTGGAAACCATGGTGGGTCTAGCCGAAGAGGGCATGACCATGTTGTGCGTAACCCACGAGATGGGCTTCGCCCGCAAGGTGGCCAACCGCGTCATCTTCATGGATGCAGGACAGATCGTGGAACAGAACACGCCGGCCGAATTCTTCGACCATCCGCGACACGAGCGGACCAAGCTGTTCCTGTCGCAGATTCTGCATTGAGAGCTCATGGCGAACAGGGAGTAGCGAATAGGATTTGATGGCGGCACGGATGTCACCAAGCTAGTCGCTATTCGCTATTCGCTTTGCATCATATCCGTAGAGCCAGTCGAGATCTGAGGCGAGTTTCTCCGGCGAGCGCGCCATGAGAAAAAGATTGCGCGCGAAGGCCATCGGACCGGCAGCGTGCCAGGCGAGCCGGTTTAGGCTGCCGCGCTGTGCCACCTTGGCCACGCGTGGTCGGCGCACTCTCTCCCACTTCGACAAAGCGATCAACATGTCGCCGTCCGACGCGGTTACGAGCGCAGCCAGCATATCCGCATCCTCGATGGCCATGGCGGCCCCTTGCGCGGCGAAGGGCGTCATTGCATGGGCGGCGTCGCCAATCAGCGCGAGGCGGCCGGATCGGATCCATGGCCGCTTCGCCTCGACCGTGTGCACGGGCCAGACCGTCCAGCGGCCGGCCTTCTCTACCAGTTCGCGCAACGCCTTGTCGGTGCCACGCATGGCATGTGCGAGCATGGATGGATCGGCACTTCCCGCCCAATTCATGCCGATGCTCTCGCCCGGCGTGAAAGCGACCAGGTTGAAGGCCGCGCCGGCCTTGACCGGATAGGCAACGAGATGGAAGCCGGAATGCAGAAAGGTGTTTACGCAATCGGTCGAGGTGAGCGCGCCGAAGGCGATACCGGCCTCACTCTCCGCGTCGATTGTCGTGCGCCATGCCACTTCGCCGGAAAAGCGGGTTTCTGACTCGCCGCACAGCACCCTGAGCGCGGACCAGACGCCGTCTGCACCGACGATCAGATCGCCATGTTCCTGGCTTGCCGCCTCGCCGGATTGCACCGAAACCGCCGCGTCGGCGCCGTTAAATCGTGCCCCGACTGCCCGCATGCCTGTTGCGATCCGGATCGATGATTCGCGAGATACCGCTTGCAACAGCGCCGCTTGCAGGTCGGCGCGATGGACGACGAGATAAGGGCCACCCCAGCGTTCTTCGGCCATCTCTCCCAGCGGCACGCGGGCAAGGAGTCGCAGCGTGGAGGCGTCTTTCAGCAGGACGGCCGGCGGATGCGTTGCCTGCGGCAACAGCAGATCGAGCACGCTGAGCCGGTTCAGGATGCGCGTGGCGTTGGGCGAAAGCTGGATACCAGCGCCAACCGTTTCGAAATTGTCTGCCTGCTCGAACACACGAACGTCGTGGCCGCGCCGGGCAAAGGCAAGTGCTGCGGTCAGTCCGGCAATGCCGGCTCCGGCTATGATGATGTTATGTGAGGTCGTCTTGCCCATGGAAGGGCAGGGCCGGCCTCAGGCCGCCTGGTCGGTATAGATGCAGCCGGGAGGATTGGTTTCATCCGCCTTCAGCTTCGGCGAATAGCGATAGAGCGTCGAACAGTAGGAACAGACGGCCTCATCCTCGTCGCCGAGGTCAATGAAGATGTGCGGATGATCGAAGGGCGGGTTGGCGCCGACACACATGAATTCCCTGACGCCGATCTCGATTGCCGGATGGCCGGCATCGTTCTGGAAATGGGGAATGGTACCGCCGGCCATCGCCGTCTCCCGTCCTATATCGTCGGATAGGATGCGTTTGGAGCATAACCGGACTGTTTGCAAGACCGATGAAATGAAACTGTCGCAAAACCCTGTCAGAGGGTAAATTGAGCCGTATAACCGGCGTAAAGCCAAAGAGCGGGATCATGAACGAACTGAGGCCGGTCCAGACCGAATTCATCACCCAGGAGGCTGCCAGCCCGGACGGCGGCAACCCCGACCGCTTCGTCAACCGGGAATTCTCCTGGCTCC
>CAZBBT010000015.1:0-45408 GCA_964490065.1 uncultured Mesorhizobium sp.
CTTCTTCGACGAGGCGCACCTGCTGTTCGACGATGCGCCCAAGGCGCTGATCGACCGCGTCGAACAGGTCGTGCGGCTGATTCGCTCGAAGGGCGTCGGTGTCTATTTCGTCACCCAGAATCCGCTCGACGTGCCGGAAACGGTCCTGGCGCAGCTCGGCAACCGGGTGCAGCACGCGCTGCGCGCCTATACGCCGCGCGAGCAGAAGGCGGTGCGCACCGCCGCCGACACGTTCCGGCCGAATCCCGATTTCGACTGCGCCAAGGCCATCACCCAGCTCGGCACCGGCGAGGCGCTGGTGTCGACATTGGAAGCCAAGGGCATTCCCTCGATGGTGCAGCGGACGCTGATCCGGCCGCCTTCGTCGCGTCTGGGACCCATCACGCCGCAGGAGCGACAGAAGGTGATGCAGGAAAGTCCGGTCGCCGGCCAGTATGACGAGACGGTCGATCGCGAATCGGCCTTCGAGATGCTGCAGAAGAAAGCCAGCCAGGCGCAGGCCTCCGAGCCACAGGCCGAAGAAAGCGGCGGCTCACGCTGGACCCTGCCCGATTTTGGCGGCGGCAGCGAACCGGCGCCGACCAGACGCCGCAAGTCGGCGCCGAGGCGCTATCAGCGGCAAACCGTGACCGAGACGGCCATAAAGTCGATCGTCCGCTCGGTCGGCTCCGCGCTCGGCCGCGCCATCGTCCGCGGCATTCTGGGCAGCCTTTCCAGGGGACGTTAACGCATGTCTCCCGAGTGGCCCCGGTTTCGGGATAAAGACATGCGCAAAAAAAGCCAAAGCGTGTGGAGCGAATCCGGAAGATCGCGACACGCCTTAGACTGTCATCGGCGTTCGAATTCCGTCAGCGCCGCCTCGCATATTTCCTTGGGGATCATTCGCAGTTCGGAAGATAGAAGAGGAAGGTGCGGCAGATACTCCCTGACGAGTCTGGCGACTATGAATGCCTGTTCCCTGTCTCTCGCTTTTTTGATCGGGTCGCGGTCCGTACGGTTGGAAAGCCATAGTTTGTGAACGGCGAAGGCGCGGGGATCGACGGCGACCATTCTTGACGGGAAGCCTTTTTCGTCGATCGCGACCTGCTCGAAGGCCGGCGCGTTTTCCAGCCATTTCAATCCTTCGATCTCTGCCGCCTGAAGATCGTCGGGACCGCCGAAGGTTCTTTTTTGCCGGCTCCGGGGCGGGTTGAGCTGTGGCTTGATCAGGTCGACCAGATAGCCTTCGTCGTTCTGGGCGCGGAATGATTGCCGGGTGCGTGCGAACGATCGATCCACGAGCTTGAGCAACTGAAGCAGGTCGGCGTCCGGCAGGTCGGCATTGCCGACCAGCCGTAGGGAAGAGCGTGTGTCGAACAACAGGTCGATGTCGAGGGTGGCTGCGATCTCGGAATCGACCAGGACGCCGCATGCCGCCTCGTAGCAATAGAGGGCGTTGGTTCCGACCACCCGCAACCCGTTTCCGAGCAAGCCGCGTCGATCGATCGCGCGAAGAATTCTTGCCGCAATGAGAGGGACGCGACCCAGCCCAAGCACCCGGTTGATGGCCGCTTGACGTTCGATGACAAGATCGATGGATTTTCGAGCTTCCGTTACCGCCTCCCGTTCGGCATCGAATCTGGCTTTGATCGTTTCGGTCTTGTCGCTTCGCCGGCCGAGCGATTTCTGCCGGCGCTTTTCAGCGGCGTCGTAGTAGGACCGCATCAGATATTGATAGCCCTTGGTCTCCCCCCAGACCATCGAACCTCGATAGCCGTACTCCCGGTCGGCGGCATTTCGCCAAGCCTGGTAGCGTTGGCGAGTGTTGACCATCTCTCGACGCTGATCGCTGTTCAGCTCGACGAACCTGCTCATGTTCCAACATAGAAGATCAGATTTTTACATAAGTGTTGGAACTATCATATTTATAACGCAGTTTCAATGGTTCCAACATTTGAATTAAACAGTCTGCGCAAGTGTTGGAACTTTGATTCCCCTGTCGGCAGGTATCTACTGCACCGGGCCGAGCAGTTCCGCGTCCTCCGGCACGCCGGCATCGATGGCGATGGCGCGATGGAAACGTGTCGAAGCAATCTGCGGCACACCGACATCGCCGGTGACGACGACGGGTGCCTTCGATGGCACGCGGTTATAGAGGTCGATGATGTCCTGGTTCATCAGCCGCACGCAGCCGGACGAAACGGACTTGCCGATCGAGTTCCATTCCGGCGAGCCGTGCAGGCGGTAGAGGGTATCCTCACCGTTCTGGAACAGATAGAGCGCGCGTGCTCCCAAGGGATTCTTGAGTCCCGGAGGCATGCCGCCATTGCGGACGCTGTATTTTTCCAGTTCCGGCTGTCTCGCGATCATCTCGTCCGGCGGCGTCCATTTCGGCCATTTGCGCTTGTATTGCACGACGGCGTCGCCGGACCAGGCAAAGCCGGCGCGGCCGAGGCCGACCCCATAGCGGATCGCCCGGCCGCCGGGCTGGACGAGGTAGAGGAAATGGCCGGTCGTATCGACCACGATCGTCCCGGCCGGCTGGCCGGTCGGATCGTCGACGACCTGGCGCAGGAACTGCGGATCGATCTTCTCGATCGGAACGGCCGGTATCTCGAAACCCTCATCCAGGACCGGCCCGTACATGGTGGCGTAGTCGGGCAGCGCCGGCTCGCGCGGCGGATTGTATTGGGGCGGCGGTCCCCCGACGCTGGCGCAGGCCGACAGGGCGGTCGAAACCGCACCCAGCGTCGCGATGGTCAACAGGTCGCGGCGGCTCAGCGCGGCGGAGGCAAGCATATTCCTGGGCATGACGGCCTTTCGAAAAGAAGAACGAAGAACGCGCGAACCCTCAATACGCTGCTCTCCCCTAGGTGTGACGAGACGCGATAAGCCCTTTCAATTCGGGCCGGAAAGTGGACATAGGGCGAAAATCCGTCGAACGCCGCGTGGCTGTTGCCGATCGGCAACGCTGCCTCATGCCGTGGTGAGGCCGTCCAGCGATGGCAGGATGGCAGCCGGGGGCAGGTCGCCGTATTCGTCGGGCAGGCAGGCGCGGTTGATCCACACCGTCCTGAACCCGGCGCTGGTGGCACCGGCGATGTCCCAGCGGTTGGAAGACTGGAACGAGATCGCCTCGGGGTAGAGCCGCCAGGCCGTCGTCACCATTTCGTAGACCGATGGGTCGGTCTTGAAGCGTTTCACCGTGTCGACCGAGAACACATCGTCCAGGATTGCGTCTAGCGCTGCCGACCGCACGGCTGCGTCGAGCATTTTCGGCGTGCCGTTGGAAAGGATGGCGAGCTTCGCGCCGGATGCCTTGAGCGCGCGCAGCACCGAAGGCACCTCCGGGTAGCAGTCAAGGTGCATGTAGGCTTCCAGGAGGTCTGCCCGCAGCGCCCGATTCGCCGATGGCACCCGGCTGTAGGCATAATCCAGCGCCTGCTCCGTCAATTGCCAGAAATCGGCATAGACGCCCATCAGCGTCCGCACCCAGGAATATTCGAGCTGCTTTGCGCGCCAGATTTCCGACAGCAACTGGCCGTCCGGTCCGATTGCGGCCGCGTGGCGCCGCACGGCGGCATGCACGTCGAACAGGGTGCCATAGGCGTCGAAGACATAGGCGGCGTGTTGCATCGCGAAATTGTGAGGCGCCTTGCGAGCTTAGGCAAGGGGAATGCGACCGCTGGCCTCACCAAATCCGCATCATGCCGGTTGACGCGGCGTGGCGAACCTTTCCAATAGCGCAAGAACAGCCGAGGAACCGAACCGATGACACTGGCCGCCGCCGCGCAATCGCTCACCTGGACCTTTATCGACGGCGACTGGCACGAAGGCAACGTTGCCGTGGTTGGGCCGCGCAGCCACGTTATGTGGCTGGGTTCCAGTGTTTTCGACGGTGCCCGCTGGTTCGAAGGCGTAGCGCCGGACCTCGATCTGCATGCCCGTCGAGTCAACGCCTCGGCCATCGCGCTCGGCCTCAAGCCGACCATGACGCCCGAAGAGATCGTCGGGCTGACCTGGGACGGGCTCAAGAAATTCGACGGCAAGACGGCCGTCTATATCAGGCCCATGTATTGGGCCGAGCATGGCGGCTATATGGGCGTGCCGGCCGATCCCGCCTCGACCCGCTTCTGCCTGTGCCTTTACGAATCGCCGATGATCCCGCCCTCCGGCTTCTCGATCAGCGTTTCGCCGTTCCGGCGGCCGACCATCGAGACCATGCCGACCAACGCCAAGGCCGGATGCCTCTATCCGAACAACGGCCGCGCCATCATGGAAGCCAAGATGCGCGGCTTCGACAACGCGCTCGTGCTCGACATGCTGGGCAACGTGGCCGAGACCGGATCGTCCAACATCTTCCTCGTCAAGGACGGTCATGTCTTCACGCCGGCGGCCAACGGCACGTTCCTCTCCGGCATCACCCGCGCCCGCACCATGGCGCTGCTCGGCGATTACGGCTTCCGCACGACGGAGAAGGCGCTGACGGTTCGCGATTTCCTCGAAGCGGACGAGATCTTCTCGACCGGCAATCATTCCAAGGTCGTGCCGATCACCCGCATCGAGGATCGCGACCTGCAGCCCGGTCCCGTCGCCAAGAAGGCGCGCGAACTTTATTGGGAGTGGGCGCATTCGACTTCCGCACCCTGATTGCCAAAAAGAGGAACGGATCGGTCGCGGGCGGTTGTTCCGCATCGGGCCGGACCTATGTTAGATCGGTATCGACCGGTTTTTCCATGAGGGAGTATAATCCATGGCTTTCGAACTACCCGCCCTGCCTTACGACTACGAGGCGCTGCAGCCCTATATGTCGAAGGAGACCCTCGAATATCACCACGACAAGCACCACAAGGCCTATGTCGACAACGGCAACAAGCTTGCCGCCGAAGCCGGCATGTCCGATCTCTCCGTGGAAGAAGTGGTCAAGCAGTCGTTCGGCAAGAATGCCGGCCTGTTCAACAACGCCGCCCAGCATTACAACCACATCCATTTCTGGAAGTGGATGAAGAAGGGCGGCGGCGGCAACAAGCTGCCCGGCGCGTTGCAGGCGGCGGTTGACAGCGATCTCGGCGGCTACGACAAGTTCAAGGCCGATTTCGTCGCCGCCGGCACGACGCAGTTCGGTTCCGGCTGGGCCTGGCTGTCGGTCAAGGACGGCAAGCTCGCAATTTCCAAGACCCCGAACGGCGAGAACCCGCTGGTCCACGGCGCGACCCCGATCCTCGGCGTGGACGTGTGGGAGCATTCCTATTACATCGACTATCGCAACGCCCGGCCGAAATATCTCGAAGCCTTCGTCGACAGTCTCATCAACTGGGACTACGTGCTCGAATGTTATGAGAAGGCCAAAGGTTGATCGAAACGGAGCCCCGGCATCGTCCGGGGCTTTTCTTTTTCCGCGATAGCGTCGTAACGTTCGGAATATTTCGGCCCCGCCGCGCGTTTTCGGGAAAGGCCTTCCGGCCACAGTCAGCCCTAACCATGGAGCCTCGGGAATGAGAAAGCTTGTCATCGCCATCTCCGTCCTCGCCTTCGGCGGCGCCGCCGCTTATGCCGAACCGATCGCCGATCGACAGGCTCTCATGAAGGAACGCGGCAAGATCGTCGGCGGACTGGTGAAGATGGTGAAGGGGGAGCAGCCGTTCGATGCGGCGAGCGTTGCAGACGCGCTGAAGCAGCTCGAGACCAATGCCGCCGCGTTCGACGCCGAAAAGCTTTTCCCTGCCGGCAGCGAACAGGGCGGCGACACCACCGCCGCGCCGAAGATCTGGGAGGACATGGCCGGCTTCAAGGCGGCCGGCGACAAGTTCCTCGCCGACGTCAAGGTCGCCGCCGCTGCCCCGGCCGCCGATCTGGATACGCTGAAAGCGCAGGTCGGCAAGCTCGGCGCTGACTGCGGCGCCTGCCACAAGGCCTATCGCATCAAGAAGGACTGATCGGCGGCATGGGGCGGCTGCGCAAGTTCGCCGGCGCGGTTGCGGTTCTGGCCGTCGCAGGAGCCGTCGCCGGCTGGTTCCTGTCAGCGCCGGTGCGGCTGGACGCGGCGACGCTGGCCGCGTTGAAGCCGGGCGATGCCAAAAGGGGCGAGCGCATCTTCGACGCCGGCGGTTGCGCCTCCTGTCATGCGCGGCCGAAGGCCGAGGGCGAGGCTCGTCTGGAGCTCGCCGGCGGCATCGAGTTGAAGACGTCGTTCGGCGTCTTCGTGCCGCCGAATGTCTCGCAGGATACGAGGGACGGGATCGGCGCCTGGTCGCCGGAGGATTTCGCCAACGCCATGCTGAAAGGGGTATCGCCATCGGGCGAAAACCTCTACCCGGCCTTCCCATACACGTCCTATGCGCGCATGAAGCCGTCCGACGTGGCCGACCTCTATGCCTTCATGAAGACACTGCCGGCCGTTGCCGGCCGCGCGCCGGGCCATCGGCTGTCCTTCCCCTTCAACATCCGCCGCGGCATCGGCCTGTGGAAGCGGCTCTATCTCGACAGCGAGCCGGTGATCGAACTGGCGGCCGACGCGCCGGCCGAGGTCGTCGCCGGGCGCTATCTGGTTGAGGGGCCGGGCCATTGCGGCGAATGCCACACGCCCCGCTCCTTCGACGGGGCGACGGTCAAGGGCGAATGGCTGGCCGGCGCGACGGCGGCCGAGGGTGACGGCATCGTGCCCAACATCACGTCCGGCGAGGGCGGCATCGGCGACTGGTCGGCCGGCGACATCGCCGGCTTTCTCGAAACCGGCTTCACGCCGGATTTCGATTCCGTCGGCGGTTCCATGGTCGAGGTGCAGAAGAACATGGCCCGCCTGACGCCCGAGGACCGGGCGGCGATCGCCGCCTATCTGAAGGCAGTGCCGCCGCACCCCAACGGCTATCCCGCGCGCAAGCCGGCAAGCTGAGCAGCCGCCGGCGCGCTGCTCAACCGGTCAGGACAAGGGCGCTGCCTTGCCGGTCACCTTGAGCGCGAAAGCATAGGTGTAGGCGATCTCCTCCAGGCGCGAGAAGCGGCCCGAGGCCCCGGCGTGGCCGGCCTCCATATTGATCTTGAACAGGACGGGATTGTCGCCGGTCTTCAGGTCGCGCAGCTTCGCCACCCATTTGGCCGGTTCCCAGTAGGTGACGCGCGGGTCGGTCAGCCCGGCGACCGCCAGGATCGGCGGATAGGCGAGCGCGCCGACATTGTCGTAGGGCGAGTAGGCGGCGATGGTGCGGTAGTCGGCGAGCGACGCGATCGGGTTGCCCCATTCGGGCCACTCCGGCGGCGTCAGCGGCAGCGTCTCGTCGAGCATGGTGGCAAGCACGTCGACGAAAGGAACCTCGGCGACGACGGCGCCGAAGGCTTCCGGCGCCATGTTGGCGATGGCGCCCATCAGCATGCCGCCCGCCGATCCGCCCTGGGCGACGATGCGATCGTGCCGGGTGTAGTTTTTCGCAACCAGATGGCGCGCGACGGCGATGAAGTCGCGAAACGTGTTTTCCTTCTTCGCGCGCTTGCCGTCGTCGTACCAGGCATAGCCCTTGTCCTTGCCGCCGCGCACATGCGCGATGGCATAGACGAAGCCGCGATCGACCAGCGACAGGCAATTGGTGTTGAAGGCCGCGGGAATGGCGATGCCGTAGGCGCCGTAGCCGTAGAGCAGGCACGGCGCCGATCCGTCGAGCGGCGTGTCGCGATGATGGATCAGCGAAACCGGCACGGTCTCGCCGTCTTCGGCCGGCGCCATCAGCCTGCGGGTGACGTAGTTGTCCGGATCGTGGCCGGACGGCACTTCCTGGGTCTTCAGAAGAACGCGCTCGCGCGTGCGCATATTGTAATCGAAGACCTGCGCCGGCGTGGTCATCGACGAATAGCTGAAGCGCAGGGTCTCGGTGTCGTATTCGTAGGAACCGGCCAGGCCGAGCGAGAAGGCCTCCTCGGGAAAACCGATGACGTGCTCCTCGCCGGTCTCCCGTTCGCGCACCACGATGCGCGGCAGCCCGTCCTTGCGCTCGAGCCGGGCAAGGTGGTTCGAAAAACCGATGACGGACAGGATCAGCCGGCCGGGCTCATGCGGCACGAGCTCCTTCCAGTTCGCGCGCGCAGGATCGGCCACGGGCGCGGTCATGATCTTGAAATCCTTGGCGCCGTCGGCGTTGGTCAGGATGAAGAAGACGTCGCCGCCTTCCTCCAGATCGTATTGCAGGCCGGTCTCGCGCGGTGCCACGATCTTCGGTTCGGCGAGCGGATCGGCGGCGCTGAGCAGCCGGTATTCGGAGGTTTCATGGTCATTGATGCCGATCATGATCCACTCGTTGGAGCGCGTGCCGCCGACATTCATGAAGAATCCTGGATCGGGTTCCGCGTAGACCAGCCGGTCGGTCTTCGGATCGTCGCCGAGCGCGTGATAGAGGATTTTCGACGGCCGGTGGTTGGCGTCGAGCCGGGTGTAGAAAAAGCCGGAATTGTCGGCGGTCCACACGCCCGAGCCGCCCGTGTCGCCAATCGTGTCGTCGAGATCGGTTCCGCTGTCCAGATCGCGGACACGCAGGCTGTAGAATTCCGAGCCCTTGTCGTCGAACGCCCACAACAGGCGGGCATGGTCCGACGAATGATCGACGCCGCCGATGCGGAAATAGGCCTTTCCCGCGGCTTCCGCGTCGCCGTCGAGCAGGATCCGCTCCGCGCCGCCATCGCGCGGGGTGCGGAAAAAGCGAGGTTGCTCGCCGCCGAGCCGGAAGGACGAGCCGTAGGCGTAGGGGCCGTCCTTCATCGGCACCGATGAATCGTCCTCCTTGATGCGGCCCTTCATTTCGGCGAAAAGCGTCTTCCGCAACTCGGCCGTGTCGGCCATCAGGGCGGTCTGGTAGGCGTTTTCCGCTTCGAGATGCGACCGGATTTCGGGCGAGAGCAGCGCGGGGTCGCGGAAAACATCCTGCCAATTGTCGGCCCGCAGCCAGGCGTAGTCGTCATTTCGAGCGATACCGTGCCGGCTATCGGTCAGAGGGCGCTTTTCGGTACGCGGCGCTTCGACTGCGGGGAATATTGCCTTCATTGTCGGTATGTCTCTTCTGGGAAATTCAATTCCCGCAATGTGCACGTCCAGCATGGCCGCTCAAGCCGCAAATCAGGATAATCATGGAGTTGTCCGGCATCGTGACGCGACGGTTCATGCGCTCCCGATCCGGCGATGGCTACATCCGGCGCATTGGCTGCGTAGGTGGCCAGCTTGCTAAAATAAATACCTACGCTGTACGGAAAGCGTGTTGAACTTTGAAAACTATGCCAGAAGTTGCATAAAGCGTGAAAGTTCCAAGCGGGAGAAGCAATATTTCTTTAACAAAGATGAATATAGCCCGCAGTATGAATTGACTTACTTGACCTCTAGGTTCATGAAGCTTTCCGCCAAACGAATCGTCACCGGGTTTGGTGAGGATCGGGCAAAAGCCTCGAAAAAACGGGGCATCAGAACGACTAAAAAAACTCGTTGGGGCCTGAAAAACCATGGATATCGCCGAAACACCACCCAGAAAAAGTGAAATGCTGATCGAATTGACCGCGGACGTCGTTGCGGCCTATGTCAGCAACAATCCCGTTCCCGTTGGAGAATTGTCCAACCTGATTGCCGATGTCCATGCCGCCCTTGGGCGCGTTGGCGGTCCGGGCGAACAGCCGCCGGCCGACAAGCAGAAGCCGGCGGTCAATCCGAAGCGCTCGGTGCACGACGACTATATTGTGTGCTTGGAAGACGGCAAGAAATTCAAGTCGCTCAAGCGCCATCTCATGACTCACTATGGCATGACGCCCGACCAGTATCGCGAGAAATGGGGTCTGGACGCGTCCTACCCGATGGTCGCGCCGAATTATGCCGCCGCCCGTTCGCAACTGGCCAAGAAGATGGGCCTTGGGCGCAAGCGCAAGGGCCGGTAGCCACGCCGCGAACTCTTTGACCCGCAATCAACGGCGCCTTCGGGCGCCGTTCGTTTTGGTGCGCTTCCCCTGCCTGGCCGTGCTGCGGGCGACGACCCCGGCGCAATCCAGCAGCCTGTCCAGGACCTGCTTGAGCGCGATGTGACGGTTGAGATCATAGCTCCAGTGCCGGCGCATGCCCTTCAGCCGCTCGCGCTCGATCACGCGCCGCAATTTCCGGATCAGCGCGGTCCTCGCCGACGGCGGTATCTGGAGCGTCGAGCGCAGGTCCATGCCGCACATCAGGCTCAAGGCCGCCAATTGTCGTGCCTCGTCGGCCTCGGCCTGCTTGCGCGCGCCGAAGCATTTTGCATCTTCTTCGAACTGTCTCATCTGCCCATCCCGCTGTCTTTGCCCGGCCACTATCGGTTCACCGCTCCGGGGTGGGGAAAGAGTCGGGAGCGATTCCGATGAAAGAGAAATAAAAAGACAATGATTCCAGTATGTTGGTGGAATCGCGCGGAATAATTTGTTCTGTTTTTGTTCACATGTGATGGCCGCCCGGCTATAAGGAACTTATTCCTATCTTGGAGAAAGTTCCGTGCAACTCATGTCACCGGCATCATTGCGAAATCAGGACGAACCGGCAGCGGATGCCACTGCCGGTTCGACCGGGTTTTACGCCACGTCCAAGCGGCGCGACGAGGTGACGCAGGAGATGTGCGAATGCCTGATCGACATCGCGGCGGCGCTTTTCTCCGTTTCAAGCAAGGAGTTGCGCAGGCCCGGCCGTTCGGCGGATCCGGTATGCAGGGTCCGCCAGATCGCCATGTATGTGGCGCATGTCGTGTTGCGCCTCACCCAAGGCGAAGTCGGGCGGGGCTTCGGCCGGGAACGCACGACGGTCGTCCACGCCTGTCACACCATCGAGGATTTGCGCGACGATGCCGAGTTCGATCGTGTCGTGTCGATGGTCGAGCGCATCGCCGAGGTTGCCTTTCGCATACGTCTGGACGGCTGATCATGACGGGACCAGCGACATCGGTGCCGGATTCCGGCCGGCGAATCCTGCGCTTTCTTTTCGGTGGGCCGGCTTCCGTGCTTTCGGCAGCCACTGCAGGCAAGCTGCTCCTCGAGGCGCAAGGGCGCGGCAGCATCGGCGTGGATGCCGATGTTCTGGCATTGCTCGTTTCGCGCGGCGCTGTGGTCAGAACCTCGCATAGCGCCGCCCTGTCGACGGCGGGGGTCGCTCTGGCACGGCAACTGGCGTCGGTTGCGCGGCCTGTCCGCGGCGATGACGAGATCGATCTCGTCACGGTCGACACGGCGGCCGGCGCCTCGATCGCCATCGCGAACCGGGCCGAATCGCCGCTCGCGCAGCTCGTGCGCCGCAAGGGCAAGGACGGCAGGCCATTCCTGACCGACGCGGAATACCAAGCCGGCGAGAGGTTGCGCGCGGACTATACGCGCGGCCGCATCATGCCGCGCCTCGGCGCGAACTGGATCGCCAGCGTGGCCTCCGGCAGGCGTGGCGGTCCCGGCGGCGTTGCCGAACTGACCGACGCCGCGCTGGCCGCCCGTCAGCGGGTAGAGAAGGCGATTGCCGCCGTTGGCCCGGAGCTTTCGGGCGTACTGGTCGACGTCTGTTGTTTTCTGAAGGGTCTCGAACGGGTGGAAACGGAACGCGGCTGGCCGGTGCGTTCGGCCAAGATCGTGCTCAAGACCGCGCTGGGCGCCCTGGCGCGCCACTATCTGCCGCCGAGGCCGACCGTCCGCCATCGGCCGGTGTTGCATTGGGGCGCCGAGGACTATCGGCCGACCATCGATTGAACCGGCGGTTCAGGCCGGTTGCGCCAGCGCCGCTTCCGCATTGCGCTTGATTCGCTGGATCATCGAACGCAGGCCGTTGGCGCGCTGCGGCGACAAATGTTCGTCGAGCCCGAGTGTCTTGAGGGTGTCTTCCGCGTCGGTCGCCAGGATCTGGCTGGCCGGCCGGCCCGAAAACAGCGCCAGCATGATGGCGACGAGGCCGCGCACGATATGGGCGTCGGAATCGCCCTGGAAAGTGACGATGGGGTCCGGACCGTTGCCGATCTCGGTGGTCAGCCAGACCTGGCTGACGCAGCCCTGCACCTTGTTGGCCGCGGTGCGCTCGCTGTCGGGGAACGGCGGCAGCGCCTCGCCCAACTCGATCACATAGCGGTAACGGTCTTCCCATTCGTCGAGAAGCGAGAAGTCGTCGCGGATGGTTTCGATGGTCGCCATTGCACCGGATATAGTTCCGCGACTGCTGCCCGTCACGGAAAAAGAGCACCGCAGGCGCCGAGAGGGCAGGCGGCCCGCGGTGTCGCCGTCGCTGCGGCTGGAAAAGTCAGTTCACGGCGGGAGCGGGAATTGCTTCCGCGGGGACGCTGCCGGTGACGGCCGTCTGGTCGGGCGCCTCGCCTTCGTCGCCGATCGCTTCGGCTGCCATCTTGACGGTGGCTTTGGCGCGCACCGTGATCGTATGCAGGGCGTCCTTGCCCGTCTCGCAGACATCGGGCTTGCGCTCGCACAGGCCGGCTATGTCGCCGACGGCCTCGCGTGCCGCCACAAAGGCCTGGATCGGCCCGACGCTCGCTTCGCCCGAACTATCGGAGCCGACGCCGAACGGCAGCGCCAGAAGCACCAGTGAAAACCAGAAAGCGGCTCTAATCAGGAACCACATCGTTTTGCCCTCTCGTCATGGTCGGGTCGCGGCTCGCGGCCCGACCTCCTTCTTGGGGATGACAATGGCACGGCCGCACAAAGGACGGCTTGCATGAAGCGGGAAGATTTTCGGAAAATTCGAGGCAAGTTCGAAAGGAATTCTTCATTTCTGGTTTTGATGCGTATTCGAGTGTTTTTCTTGACGAAGTGTTAACCATTCAACTGTCTGATTTCGCAGAAGAATTTACAGCGGCGGCGCCAGCGTCCGAAATCGCGCCGCAAATGCCGTGGAAAGCGGCGGCTAACCCCCCGTTTACTATGGCCGCAAATGCCCTGGCGTTTGGGCCGCGACGCTCCGATATCTGCCTTCAGGCGGGCGGCGGATGGCTCTGCCTTATCCTTTCTTTAAAGGCTGAATGCGAGTTTCGACTCAATCAAAGCGATCTGCGAAGCAGACAGGTGTGAGTGCGTTGCGTTGAGTTCGGCGGCCACCAGATACGTTGATTTTTCCGACGCGATGGCCGCAGGTTGCGAGCGGCTCGTGCATCCGTCGATTGTCGAGTCCGGGCAACGCCGCCTTCACAGGCGGCTGATCGGCGTCCTGCTTGCATCGCCTTTCCTGGCCGGAGGGGCTGCGGTCACGCTGGCGACCGCGAGCCTCGGCGCCGCCGCCACCATCGGCGCCATCTTCATTCTTTTCGGTTTTGGCTGGCTGGCCGCCATGCTGGTGACGGCCACCGGCAAGGCGCGGCTCGTCGGCAGGGGCGCATTGGCTGCGGGCGCCGGCGTGCTGGCGGCTCTGATGGCGATTGCGGGCGGGCTGGCTTCGCCGGTTGCGCTGCTGAGCCTGGCGCTTCCGGTGGAAGCCTTCTGGATTTCGTCATCGCGCCGTGCCGCCGTCTGGGGTGGGGTTGCCGCGCTTGCCGCCATCGCGCTGCAGGCCGCGTTCGGTTCCATGCTGCCGCTGGCCGGTGAGCCGGCCGCATGGCACTGGCTGATCCCGCTGGCCTGGGCCGCAGCGCTGTTCGCCCGTCTCGGCCGCTTTCGCGACGGCGCCGGCGAGCAGGCCGATGAGGCAGGCGACCGGCTCGAGGACGCGGTCGATGGGGTGGTCTTGCGCATCGCGCAGGGTGGCGAGGTGCTGGATGTCTCGTCCAAGGCCCTGCCGATGCTCGATCTCGCCCCGCAACTGCTGGCCGGAAACGGGCTGTTCGAGCGGATTCATCTCGCCGATCGGGTTGGCTATCTCAGCGCTCTCGCCGATCTGCGCGAAAATACCGCCTCCTGCCGGCTGGAGCTTCGGCTGCGCCTGCCGAAGGCAGCCGGTGCGGCAGGCGACAACTATCGTTGGTTCCTGCTTGAGCTGGCACGTTGCGAGGGCGCAACGCCTTTCGTCGCGGTCCTGCGTGACAATGAAGTCGTCGCCGAGCTGCGTGCGGCGCTCGCCGCGGCGCGGGAATCGGCCGCCGGCGCTGACGTCGCCAAGAGCCGCTTCCTTGCCGCCGTCAGTCACGAACTGCGCACGCCGCTCAACGTCATCCTCGGTTTTTCCGATGTGCTGCTGCACGAGATGTTCGGTTCCTTCGCCGATCAGCGTCAGAAGGAATATGTCGCGCTGATCCGCCAGTCGGGCCAGCATCTCCTCGATGTCGTGACGTCCATTCTCGACATTTCGCGTATCGAATCCGGCACCTACACGGCGCTGCCCGAACCGTTCCGCTTCGCGGAAGCCGTCGAGATGTGCCAGTCGATGATGAACCTGCCGGCCGGGCAGAAGGACATCGCGCTCACCACGCAGATCGCCGCCGACGCCGGCGAGATCAATGCCGACCGGCGCGCCGTGCAGCAGATGCTCATCAACCTGGCGTCCAATGCGATCAAGTTCACGCCCGACGGCGGTGCGGTCACGATCGGCGCCAAGCGCATCGGTTCGCGGTTGCATTTCTGGGTGAGCGACACCGGCATCGGCATTGCCGAGGCGGACATGGCCAATCTCGGCAAGCCGTTCACCCAGGTCCACAACGACTATACCCGCCGCTATGAAGGGACCGGCCTCGGCCTGTCGCTGGTGAAGGGATTGGTGGCGCTGCACGACGGCACCATGTCGATCGAAAGCGCGCCCGGCGAAGGGACCAGGGTGACGATCAGCCTGCCGGTCGACGGGCCGAAGGCGAAGCCGGACGAGCCCGTCGTCGTACCGATGCCGAAGGCAAGGACCACAAAGGAGGGCAAGCATGGCCCGCTCCGCCAGACAGCCTAAGGCGCCCAAGCGGCGCGCGAGCGCCCTGCAGAGCGGCGCGCTCGCCGTAGGGAGCATGATCTCGGCCAATCCGGTGCTGGTCGGTGGTTCGACCGCCTTCATGGTCACGTTCTTCTACGTGTCCGCGAACGCGCTCTGGTACCAGCCGTTTCCGCACAAGGGCGCGTTCTTCGCCACGCGCACGATCGAGCATTATGTCGACGCGGACGAGCCGGTGACCACGATCAACATCGAGCGCCCCGCGGCGACGCCCGTGCCCGTGCTGGTGAAGCCGGACCCGACCGTGCTCAAGGTGCAGGGCGTGCTGAAGGATCTCGGTTTCTATTCCGGCACCGTGGATGGTATTTCCGGACCGGCGACGCACAAGGCGGTCGATGCCTATCGCCACAAGGTCGGCCTGCCGGGCGGCGGCGCCGTCGACGACGCGCTGCTCGACCAGCTCGGCGCCACGCCCACGACGGGCGCGGTCGTGCCGTCGCCGGCGCCGAGGGACTTGAACGACAGCGCGGCGAAGCCGGCCCAGGTTCCGGACGCCGAAGCGCGCGTCATCAAGATCCAGGCCGGCCTCAAGGCGTTCGGCAACGACGACATGAAACTGGACGGCGTCATCGGGACCCGGACCAGGGCGGCGATCAAGGAATTCCAGGCGCTGTTCGGCCTGCCGGAAACCGGCGAACCGGATCAGGCCGTCTACGCCAAGATGCGCGAGATCGGTCTGACCGATTGATCTCTTCCCCATCGCGGTGGATTTCGACTATCCAGTCGGGAAGAGCCTTTCGGAGCATTCCATGCGCGTGACCACGGACCTGTGGGTGTCGGCGCTGCTGCGTCGCGTGTTTTCGGGCGGCGGCTTTGCCGCGGTTGTACGGCGCGGCGCGACGGAAGCCGGCGCGGTTTTCTTGCTCGCGCGCGACCGGCTGGGCGAGGTCGCCCTCTACGGGCCGGCGCCGCAGGCGAGCTATGATTCCGCCAGGCCCGACGAGCGCCTGTTCGACCGGCTGGAGCCTGTCGCGGATGCCGAGGCCCTGGAAAGGAAGCTGGAGAAGGAGAGCCGCTTCGATCCCGACATCTGGATCGTCGAGGTCGAGGCCGGAACGACCCCGGTGGAGGAATTGATCGCGCTCAGGACGCCTTGAGCGCGGATCGGGGCGGTTGACGTTCGTCGGAATTGGCGCTCGCGCGCCGCGCTTCGGCGATGGCCTGCGAGACCCGGTCGGCCCGCCATAGCTTGACGCGTTCGAGCGCCGCTTCACGATGCAGCAGGCGGTAGCGGTCGAGGAACAGGCGGATCGCCTGCGGATGCGGGAAAAATTTCGGGAACACCGCGACGGCGATCAAGAACGCCTTGTCCTCGCCGAGATCGAGCGCCCTGAGCGCCGTCAGCAGCGGCGCGGTGTCGGAGGTTTCGGTAAGCCCGCGCGCGGTCGAAAAATCGACGCCGAGCGCGTCGGCCAACGCCGTCTGGAAGAAGGCGGCATTGCCGGTCAGCGCCGTCTCGCGCAGCTTGGCATAGGCGCTCGACCTGTCGGCGGGGTTGAGGCGCGTATCGTCCCTGTCCTCGCGCGGTTTTTCCGTCAGCATCATGCCGCGCAGCCGGTTGCGCACGTCCTCGGCGGCGGCGCCGGGAACGCGCTGCGGGGTTCGCGGCGCGGCTTCTGCCAGCGCGGGCGCTTCGGCGGCTGCATCGTGGCGGCGGGCGAGCATCGGTCTCTCCAGGGCTCGGATCAGGTGGGCGATGGTCGGGTTGAGCGCCTTGCGCTTGGCGATGGCGCGGGCATGCGGCAGGCCATGCCGGCCGATCAGCGCGATGAGGTCGATGTCGGTCAGCGCCCTGGAGCGGGCAAGCAGCGGTGCCGCGATGTCCACGCTGGATTCGCAAAGCCGCCTGACCAGCGCCTCCGGCGCATGCGCGCATTCCGAAAGGGCCGCCGCCGCAAAGCGCAGGCCCTCGGGCGAGACGCTTTCGAACAAAGGCAGCGTGAGATCCTCGAGCTGGCCGATTTCGCGGCGCGAAGGGCGGGTCAGCGAGCAGAAGGCCGAGATCGAGGCGCGGAAGAGGCGCTCGCTCTTGCCGGCTTCGGCACGCGTTGCGATCTGAAGGAAATCCGACGTCGACACGAACACGCCCTGCGCAGGTACACGACTCACCCGGCAGGCAACGGCCGGGAACCGCGCCATGTCGCCGGAAACAAAGATCAAAATAGCGGCGATCCGTTAGCGCTCCGTTAACCCTTGAATGGCCAAATCGAGCATGGAGGCGTTGCGTTGTGCTCCGGGTCAACCGAGAGGAATGCACGAACCATGGCCACGATCCTGTCTTTCACGCCGCGAAGCGTGTCTCGGCCACCCCTTGCGATCGGAACGGAAAGCTCCGTCATCATCTTCCCCGGCGTGCGCTACGAGCGGCCGAACGAGGCCGATGCGAAAGGGCAGGGGACGGGGGAGGCGGCTGTGGAGCCGGCAAGCCCGCGGCATTGAGGTCCTAAGGCGACCGCTTCAATCATGGCCCAAGCGACTAGGGAAACAAAATTCCGTGTACCGCTAGCAGAAACCGAACGCCTGCCGCAAGACAAAAGAAAAGAGACATCGAACATAGAAAAGCTATGCCGCGAAGTCTGACGAAATTAGTCTTCGGCGCATGTGCAGGGAGAATACCCATCGAGTAGATAGCTACAACCAATGCAGCAACTGCCCAGAAGGCTGCATAAAGCACATGGTACTTCGCTGATTCTTCAATAGGCGTCTTTGCCAAGGCGACGAAGGCTCCTATACCTGCCAAAATCACAGACGATCCTGTAATAATTGAACTGAGTTGCCCCATAATCACAGCGGCCCCTAACGCTCTTTCTTCCGTACATTCTTGGGTATCGGCGTTTTTATAATCTATCCAGTGCCAGTTAAGCCATAACAACCATATGATCAGCAGACCAATGTCAAATATAGGATACTTACTTGGCATCTCTAAGACTTCCTAAGTCTAGTACGTCATTAAAGTACGCCTTCTCATCTTTTGGCCATTTCTCGTCGACTTCTCGCTGAGCACTACCTTTTTCAATGAAGGCTGGGAGTTGCGTAGCCAGTGACCCGACTGCGGCACGAATTTCCGCCCTTACTTTCTCGCTGCCAAAAGCGCTGTATGCCCTTGGCCAATACGGCTCTGCGATGGGGGGGTTGTTCGGGAATAGGCACCATGCGGCCAACCCCGCCAAATAATCTTCATCCGATGGCGTATCGCGGCCATTTTTCGCCGCAACCACGATTGCGACTTGGTTTACCGCCGCCAAGAGGCCTATGTACTGGCCTATTTCCGTTGGTGATGCGGACTGCCAGTTCACGTGCAGCCGTTCTGCCATCGGTGTTGTGAGGGCGATCTGCTGAAGACGCTCTGGAATAATGATAGGCTCGTCTTCTTGCGCTCTGGCCGGGCTTATAACGACCGAAGCTAGGACAATAAAAGCGATCACGCGTAGCATTTCTTCCCCTCCACCAGCGACCGTATCTTGTGGGGTAGCTGCCGACTGAGTCAACGACTTGGAAACTTCGCATCCTCAGGTTCTTCGGCTCAATCCCTTCTTGTCTTGTAGATCGGCGCTCTGCACTACGGCGTGCCTGCCGAAACCGGTCATCTCACAACGATGCGCCACAAATAGGAAAAAAGTCCTTGACACCGTAACGGTGCTCTGGTAGTCTTCCGCTATCGTCGGAAAAGTGCGGGTTGCACGGTCTGGCCGTTTCGGCCGGGTGCGTCTCGCAGACGCTTTCATCGACATCTCTCCAATCATCAATCCGGGATCATCCATGGCTTTCGCTGTTTCACCCGCGAAGCGCGCCGCCTTGCGCGCGCTCGCCGAAGGGGCTTCGCCCACGCTTGCGCTGCTGGCCGACGCGTCCGGCTGCCGCCTCGACACGGTCGAACGGCTTGCCGAGCGTTATGAATGGAAGTGGGCGGGCGCGGATGGCGGCGACGTCGTCCGGCGCGTGCGCGTGGCCGCCGGCGATCTCTTGGTGCGGATGGAGGCGCTCGGCCGCAAGGCGATTGCCGAAGGCGGCAGGATCGACCGCGCCGAGATCGACGGCATCGTCGCGGTGATCCGCGGCCTCGACAAGATCGGCGAAATCATGCGGCCCGGCGAGGCCGCCAAGGAAAACCAGATCAGCCACGATGAAGAACTGGCCGCCCTACTCGAACGCATCGATCGACGCATTGTCGGGCTTGCCCGCGAACTCGCAGCTCAGGTGGCTGCGGGCGAATGTGGGCTACGCGGGAGCGGTGAAGGCGCGCCATGCCTGGGTGCTTGACGCACGGCTGGCGCAGTATCCGCTGCTGAAGGAGCCGGAGGAACCGCCGCAGACCTGGCTGGTCACCGGCGGGCGCGGCGCGGGCAAGACGCGCCTCGGCGCCGAATGGGTGAACGCGGTGGCGCGCGGCCTGCCGCCCTTCGCCCCGCCGGGGCGCAGGCTGAACCGGCTGGCGCTGGTCGGCGAGACCCTGGCCGACGTGCGCGACGTGATGATCGAGGGGCCGTCCGGCATCGTCGGCGTCTCGAAGCCGTGGCGGCCACGCTACGAGCCGAGCCGCCGCCGGCTGGTCTGGGAGAGCGGCGCGGTGGCGACGATCTTCTCCTCGGAGGATCCGGAAAGCCTGCGCGGCCATCAGTTCGAGGCGGCCTGGTGCGACGAGGCGGCCAAATGGCGCCATGCCGAGGCCTGCTTCGACATGCTGCAGTTCGGCTTGCGGCTGGGCGAGCGGCCGCGCCAGCTCGTCACCACCACGCCGCGGCCGACGAAGCTCATCAAGCAGCTTCTCGCCGACCCGGCGGCGCTGGTGACGCGCATGAGGACGGTCGAGAACGCCGCCAACCTGGCGGCTGGCTTCATCCGGGCTGTGACCGGCCGCTATGGCGGCTCGGTGCTCGGCCGGCAGGAACTGGACGGCGAGCTGATCGAGGACCGCGAGGACGCGCTGTGGACGCGGGAGACGATCGACGAGGCTTTTGTCGGTTCGCCCGGCGAGTTGCGCCGCATCGTCGTGGCGGTGGACCCGCCGGCGTCGTCGCGCAAGACTTCGGATGCCTGCGGCATCGTCGCCGCCGGGCTGGACGCGGAAGGCCGCGCGGTGGTGCTGGCCGACGCCACGCTCTCCGCCGCGCGGCCGCAGGACTGGGCCGCCCGCGCCGTGGCGCTTTACCACGCGCTGGCGGCGGACTGCCTGCTGGTCGAGGTCAACCAGGGCGGCGAGATGGCGAGCGCCGTGATCCGCACCGTCGATGCAACGGTGCCGCTCAAGGCGGTCCGGGCGCATCGTGGCAAATGGCTGCGCGCCGAACCGGTGGCCGCGCTCTATAGCCAGGGCAAGGTGCGCCACGCAGGTCGCTTCCCTGCGCTGGAGGACGAGATGTGCGACTTCGGCCCGGACGGGCTTTCCGGCGGGCACTCGCCCGATCGGGTCGACGCGCTGGTCTGGGCGGTCACCGAACTGCTGCTCGGCGGGCGGGATGCAGTGCCGCGGATCAGGGATTTCGGGTGAGGACAGTAGGGCGGTAAGGCAGTAGGGCAGTACGGAAGATGCCTATGCGCCTGCCGGCAGGTACTCGCTACCTACTGCCCTACTGCCTTAACGCCCTACTGCCTTCCTTCCCCATCAGGAGAAACCAATGGCATTGAAATGGCCCTGGGCAAAGCGTCCGGGACGAGCAGTCACGCCCGAGCGCAAGAGCGGCGTTCCAGCCGGCTTCATCGCGCTGCACGCGCAGGGCGAGGCGCGCTGGACGCGGCGCGACTACGCCACGCTGGCGCGCGAAGGATTCATGAGGAACCCGATCGTGCACCGGGCGGTGCGGCTGATTTCGGGCAGCGCCTCGGCGGTGCCGTGGCTGCTCTATGAGGGCGTGGACGAGATCGTCGAGCACCCGCTGCTCGACCTGCTGGAACGGCCGAATCCGCGCCAGGCCGGCGCGACCTTCCTCGAAACGCTCTACGGCCACCTGCTGCTGGCCGGCAACGCCTATGTCGAGATGGTCGAGGCGGGCGAGGGCGCGCGCGAACTCCACCTGTTGCGGCCCGACCGGGTCTCGGTGATGGCCGATCCGGTCGGCTGGCCGGTGGCGCTGGATTACCGCGAGGCGTCCGGCCGCCGGCGCGTGCCGCTGACGGACGGCGAAGGCGGCGGCGCGCTGCATCTGACGCTGTTTCATCCGCTGGACGATCACTACGGCTTTCCGCCGCTGGAGGCGGCCCTGATGGCGCTCGACACGCACAACGCCGCCGGCCGCTGGAACAAGGCGCTGCTCGACAATTCGGCGCGGCCCTCCGGCGCGCTGGTCTACGCGCCGAAAGAGGGCGGCAACCTTTCGGAGGACCAGTTCGCGCGGCTGAGGATAGAGCTGGAGGAGCGCTATTCCGGCCCGTCGCGAGCCGGCAAGCCGCTGCTCCTGGAAGGCGGGCTGGACTGGAAGGCGATGGCGCTGTCGCCCAAGGACATGGATTTCGTCGAGGCGAAGCATTCGGCCAGCCGCGACATCGCGCTGGCCTTCGGCGTGCCGCCGATGCTGCTCGGCATTCCCGGCGACAACACCTATGCCAACTACCAGGAGGCGAACCGCGCCTTCTATCGCCTGACCGTGCTGCCGCTGGTGGCGCGCATCGCGCGCGAACTGTCGGCCTGGCTTGGGCCGGCCTTCGGCGAGGGTTTTAGGCTCTGGTACGACGCCGACAAGGTCGAAGGCCTTGCGGCCGAGCGCGACGCGCTCTGGTCGCGCATCGGCGCGGCTGGTTTCCTGACGGACGACGAGAAGCGTGAAGCCGTGGGTTACCAGCCGCGCGGCGGCGCCTGACCGGCGGCGGGAAAACCGGCAAGAACGAGCGTCAACGGAAACCAAAAAATGTCCGACCTTTCCAACGCCACCTTGCTGTGGGTGGCGAAGGCCGTCGGTGCGGTCGCCGGCTCGGCGATCTCGCTGGCCTACATCCTGCCGCACGGCCGTCGCGAGGCGGCGTGCCGTTTCGCCGTCGGCGTGGTCTGCGGCCTGGTGTTTGGTGGCACGGCCGGCCTGAAAATCGCCGCCGAACTCGGCATCGAGGGCGCCATCGGGCCGAACGAGCTGATGCTGATGGGGTCGGCCGCCGCCAGCCTGTGCGCCTGGTGGGCGCTGGGCTTCGTCATGCGGGCGTTCGAGGACAACCGCTTCGTGCGGATGTTGCGGGACAAGAACAAGGAGAATGCGGATGGCCGCTGAAATGCCGGCGCGCGCCGGGGAGCGCAAGTTCGTCGACCTTGCGCTGGACAGGGTGGATGCCGACGGCACGTTTTCGGGCTACGCCAGCCTGTTCGGCGCGGTCGATCTCGGCAAGGATCTGGTCGAGCGCGGCGCCTTTGCGAAAGCGTTGCAGGAGCGGGGCGCAACCGGCATCCGCATGCTGTTCCAGCACGATCCGGCCGAGCCGATCGGCACATGGACCGAGATCCGCGAGGATCGGCGCGGGCTTTTTGTCCGTGGCCGATTGGCGACCGACGTCGCCAGGGCGCGGGAAGTCCATGCGCTGATGCGCGCCGGCGCGCTGGACGGCCTTTCCATCGGCTTTCGCACGGTGAAGGCGCGGCGCGATTCATCGAGCGGCATCCGCCGCATTCTGGAGGCCGATCTCTGGGAGATTTCGGTCGTCACCTTTCCGATGCTGCCGGGCGCGCGCATCGAGAAGGTCAAGGGAGAGGGTACAAAACGCCTGCCCACCGTCAGGGAATTCGAATCGTGGCTCACGCGGGACGCGGGGCTTTCCAGGAGCGACGCCCGCGCGGTCATCGCCAAGGGTTTCGCTTCGCTCGTGCGCCGGCGGGATGCCGCGGCGGGACCGCAGAGCCTGACGGACACGATCCGTCGGGCCACACGCCTCATCAATCCGGAAGGACATTTGCAATGAATGCACATATTGAGCCCGCGCCCGAGACCAAGGGCGCGGACGACCTCGACCTGAAGGACGCCTTCGGCGAGTTCATGGCCACCTTCGAGGCCTTCAAGGACTCGAACGACGAGAAGCTGGCGCAACTGGAAAGCCGGCTGGGCGCGGATATCGTCACCGCCGAGAAGGTCGACCGCATCAGCCATGCTCTCGACCGGCAGAAGCGCGCGCTGGACGACCTGGCGCTGAAGCGTGCCCGTCCGGCGCTCGGCGGCTCCGGCCGGACTGTGCCCAGCGAGCACAAGGCTGCTTTCGATGCCTATATGCGCTCCGGCGACGATCGGGCGCTGCGTGCGCTCGACCAGAAGGCCATGTCGATCAATCTCGGCGGCTCCGGCCAGGACGGCGGCTATCTGGTGCCGGACGAGACGGAGGCCGAGATCGGCAAGCGGCTGGCGGCCCTGTCGCCGATCCGCTCGATCGCTTCGGTGCGCCAGGTCTCGGCCGCGGTGTTGAAGAAGCCGTTCTCCGTCACCGGTCCGGCGGTCGGCTGGGTGGCCGAGACGGCGACGCGGCCGCAGACCAACACGGCGACGCTGTCCGAGCTCTCCTTCCCGACCATGGAACTCTACGCCATGCCGGCGGCGACCGCCTCGCTTCTCGACGACGCGGTGGTCGACCTCGACCAGTGGATCTCGAGTGAGGTGGAGGCGGCCTTCGCCGAGCAGGAAGGCGCCGCCTTCGTGTCCGGCGACGGCACCAACAAGCCGACGGGATTCCTGTCCAGCACGCTGGTGGCCGAAAGCGCCTGGGCCTGGGGCAAGATCGGCTACCTGCTGACGGGTGTTGCCGGCGACTGGCCGGCCAGCGATCCGTCGGACATCCTGATCGACACGGTCTACGCGCTGAAGGCCGGCTATCGCCAGAACGCCAACTGGGTGATGAACCGCAAGACCCAGGCGGCCATTCGCAAGATGAAGGACGCCGACGGCAACTATCTGTGGCAGCCGCCGGCGGCGCCCGGTCAGCGGGCCATGCTGATGGGCTTCCCGCTGGTCGAGGCCGAGGACATGCCCGACATCGATGCCGACGAGACGCCGATCGCCTTCGGCGACTTCTCGCGCGGCTATCTGGTGGTCGATCGCGCCGGCGTGCGGGTGCTGCGCGATCCCTATTCCGCCAAGCCCTACGTACTGTTCTACACCACCAAGCGCGTCGGCGGTGGGGTGCAGGATTTCGATGCCATCAAGCTGCTGAAGTTCGGCACGGCATAACCAGCCCCTTCCTTCTCCCCTGTCTCCTCCGTTCGCGGGGAGAAGCGGGCTGGTTGCGGCCCCGGTGTTCCTCCCGCCGGGGCCGTTTTCTTTTCTCTGTCCAGGATGAACGCATGACGCTGTTTCGAACCGTCGAACCCGCGATCGAGCCGGTGACGCTGGCCGAGGCCAAGGCGCATCTGAGGCTGGACGGCACGGCCGATGATGATCTGCTCACCGGCCTTGTCCGCGCCGCCCGCCAGGAGGTGGAGCAGGCGACGGGCGTCGCGCTGCTGGGGCAGAACTGGCGGCTCGCGCTGGACTGCTGGCCGGCCAACGGCACGGCGCTGCTGAAGGTCCATCCGCTGCGCGAAGTGCTCTCCGTCACGCTCTATGGCAGCGAGGGCGAAGCCTCCGTGCTCATACCGGAGAACTATCAGGTCGACGCACTGTCGCGGCCGGCGCGCATCCATTTCGCTGCGGCACCGCCTGCGCTGCGCGCCATGAACGGCATCGAGATCGACTTCTCCGCCGGCTTCGGCGAAGCGGGCGCCGACGTGCCAGACCTGTTGAAGCGGGCGATCCTGCTGCTCGTCGCGCACTGGTACGAGTTTCGCACCGGCTTCGGCCCGGCCGACCAGCCGGTTTCCTATCCGGCCGGCTATGACCGCCTCATCTCCGGCTACCGCGCGGGGCGGCTGTGATGGCGACGCTTTTCATCGATCCCGGCGCGCTGCGCACCGAGTTTTCGCTGCAGGCGATGACAGCCCGGGCCGACGGGCTGGGCGGCTTCGGCGAGGAATGGAACGAGGTAGCGACCGTCTTCGGCCGTATCGAGCCGCTGGCCGCCGACAGCCGGTTCGGCGCCGACCAGACGCTGGAAACGGTGACGCACCGCATCACCCTGCGGCACAGGCCGGGTGTGCAAAGCGGTATGCGATTTTCCAGGGCAGGGCGGACCTTCGAGATCGTCGCCGTGCACGATCCGGATGAGACTGGCCGCTACCTGGTGTGCCGGGTGCGGGAGGCAGGCGCATGAACCTGGCCATGATCATGACGCTCGACGGGCTGATCCGCGCCTTGCGCGCGAAAGAGCATGATCTGGCGGAGCGGATCGAGCAGAATTACGCTCGCCGTAGTGACGCTTCAGATGTTGCGGCTCCGGCGTCCCGCAGGCTCAAGCCGGCGGCAGGGCCGATGAGGGGAGATGACGATGACCGCCGCGGCCGCTGATCTCCAGAAGGCACTGTTTGAAGCGCTCATGGGCGATTCCGTTCTCGTGTCGGCGCTTGGCGGCGCAAAGCTGTTCGACCACGTGCCCGCCCATGTCGCCTTTCCCTATGTCACTTTCGGGCGGACCAGCGTCTACGACTGGAGCACCAGCACCGAAAGCGGAACCGAGCAGTTGCTGACCTTGCATGTCTGGTCGAAGGCGCGGGGCAAGAAGGAAACCCTCGACATCATGGAGCAGGTCCGTGCGAGCCTCGACCAGGCACCGCTCACGCTGGACGATCACCATCTCGTCAGCCTGCGGCTGGAATATTCCGAAGCCCGCTACGACGAGGACATCGACGTCCACCACGGCTTGCTGCGCTTTCGCGCCGTGACCGAGGACATCGCCTGACCACGGGCGGGAGGCACCAATTTCAAACCACAGCAGGAGACCAGCATGGTCGCGCAGAAGGGTAAGGACCTTCTCTTGAAGATCGATTCCGACGGTGGCGGCACCTTCGTGACCGTCGCCGGCTTGCGGTCGAAACGCATCGCCTTCAACAGCGAGACGGTCGACATCACCGACGCGGATTCCGCCGGACGCTGGCGCGAACTGCTTGCCGGCAGCGGTGTGCAACGCGCAGCGGTGAGCGGCAGCGGCATCTTCAAGGACGCGCAGTCGGACGCGCTGATCCGCACCAAATTCTTCGCCGGCGAGATCGCCGGCTGGCAGATGGCGGTGCCGGATTTCGGCATCGTCTCCGGCGATTTCCAGGTCACCTCGCTCGAATACACCGGCGCGCATGACGGCGAGGTGACGTTCGAGATGGCGCTGGAATCGGCCGGTCCGGTGGACTTCGCAGCGACATGACGGGCGCGAACAGGCGGCGCGGCGAGATCGTCGCGGAACTCGACGGCAAGGTGCGGAAACTGTGCCTGACGCTTGGCGCGCTGGCCGAACTGGAGGCAGCCTATGCCGCCGACGACCTCGGCGCGCTGGTGACTCGCTTTTCGAGAGGAAGCCTCTCGGCGCTCGACCTGATGCGCATCATCGCCGCCGGCCTGCGCGGCGCCGGTGAAGATATCTCGGAAGAAGCGGTCAGTTCCATGCAAGCCGAAGGCGGCGTGACCGGCTTCGCCAGGATTGCCGCCGAGCTGCTCGCCGTGACGTTCGGCGCGCCGCGGGAGGAGCGTTCCAGTCCAAACCCTTGAACGCCGCAGCGGGTCCCGCCCCGTTTCCTTGGGACGACGCGATGCGCGTCGGCCTTGGCCTGCTGCGGCTTTCGCCGGAAGCCTTCTGGGCAATGACGCCGCTTGAGTTCGAGCGGGCGATGGGGGCGTTGACTCCGCGGCAAGGCACGCCGCCACGGCGTGACGATCTCGCCGCGCTGATGCGGGTGTTTCCCGATATTTCAAGCAAGGAGACAGGAATTGGCTGAGGATGTGACCGTGGCCATCCATGCCGACGTGGCGCCGTTCCAGGCGGCGCTCGAAAATCTCGGCAAGCTTTCCGAGCGCTTCGGCGCTCAACTCACCGGAGCGCTGAAAGGCGCGGCGGTCAGCGGCAGGGATCTCGATGACGTTCTGCGCCGTATCGGCCTCAACCTGGCGGGAATGGCGCTGCAACAAGGCCTGAAACCATTGCAGTCGCTGGCCGGCTCCCTGTTCAGCGGCCTGCTTTCGGGATTGACGGGCGTTGCGCCCTTCGCCAAGGGCGGCGTGCCTGGCGGTATCATGCCCTTTGCCGACGGCGGCGTGGTCTCGACACCGAGTTATTTTTCGCTCGGCAGCCAGGTCGGATTGATGGGCGAAGCGGGGCCCGAAGCGATCCTGCCGCTCAGGCGCGGACCGGACGGCAGTCTGGGTGTCGCCTCCGCCGGGCAGCCGGCACCGGTCAATGTCGTCTTCAACGTGACCGCACAGGACGCCTCCTCCTTCCGCAAGTCGGAGGCGCAGATCACCGGCATGCTTGCACGCGCGGTTTCGCGCGGAACGCGAACCTTCTGAGGTTGCCGATGTCGGAATTTTCCAGCTTTCACGACGTGCTGTTTCCGCTCGCCGTGTCCTTCGGGGCGACCGGCGGACCGGAGCGCCGCAACGAAATCGTTTCGCTCACCTCCGGCCGGGAGAAACGCAACGCCCGGCTCTCGCAGTCGCGTCACCACTACGATGCGGGCACCGGTCTGCGTTCTCTCGACGACCTGCATGAAGTGATTGCCTTCTTCGAGGCGAGGCGCGGCTCGCTGCACGCCTTCCGCTTCCGCGATCCGTTCGACATGAAGTCGGGTGCGCCGGGGGCAGCGCCGTCGCCGGAAGATCAACCGCTCGGTGTCGGCGATGGGGAAACAGCGCGCTTTGCGCTCGTCAAGGTCTATGGAACGGGTGATGACGCTCATCGCCGCTTCATCATGAAACCGGTCGAAGAGAGCCTGCGTGTCGCGGTCGCCGGCGTCGAGAAGGTAGCGCCCGCGGACTTCACCTTCGACGCGGCCACAGGCGAGATCGTCTTCGCCGCAGAAGAAATTCCCGCCGACGGCGCCGCGGTAACGGCCGGCTACCAGTTCGACGTGCCGGTTCGCTTCGACACGGAGCAGCTTTCGGTCAGCCTGAAGGCTTTCAAGGCGGGGCAGATCCCGTCGATCCCGCTGGTCGAGGTGCTGCTGTGAGTGTCTATCCGCAGGCGCTGACCGATCATCTCGGTCGCGACGTGACGACGATATGCCATTGCTGGCGGCTGACCCGCGGGGATGGACAGATGACCGGCTATACCGACCATGACCGCGCGTTGGTGGTGGACGGTTCGAGTTTCGAGCCGAGCAGCGGCTTCAGCGCCAGCGAGGCGAGGGACACGCTCGGGCTTTCCGTGGACACGGTGGACGTGGAGGGTGCGCTATCGTCGGACCGCATTGCCGAAACCGACATCGCGGCTGGTCTCTACGATGGCGCCAGGATCGAAACCTATCTGGTCAACTGGCGCGCGCCGGAACAATTCGCGCTGATTCGGACTGCGACGATCGGCAAGATCGTGCGGCGTGACGACGGCTTTGTCGCCGAACTGGAAAGCTTGACCCGTGCGCTCGACCAGCAGAACGGCCGCTATGTCACGCGCCTTTGCGATGCCGAACTAGGCGACGCGCGCTGCACCGTCCTGCTTTCCCAACCGGCTTTTTCCGGCTCCGGCGCGGTGGTCGCTGTCGGCCCTGCGGACACGATTACCGTTTCCGGTCTCGACGGTTTCCCGCCGGGCTGGTTCGCGCGCGGCGTGCTGACCTGGGTGACGGGTGCCCGAAACGGGCGAAATGAACGCATTGTCGATCACCGCGTCGATCAGGACGCCGTTGCCATCGTGCTGCAATCCTCGCCGGGCCCGGCGATCGAAGCCGGTGACAGCTTTTCCGTCGTTGCCGGCTGCGACAAGAGCTTTTCGACCTGCAAGGCCAAATTCAACAACGCGTTGAATTTTCGTGGCTTCCCGCATCTTCCAGGCAACGACGCGGCCTATGGCTACGTCGCCGACGGCGGCAATTTCGACGGCGGGCCGATTGTTCCGTAACGGCGTCCGTCCGGCGGACGATACCCACATCGGCAGGCTGGTCGTCGCCGAGGCAACAACGTGGATCGGCACGCCCTATTGCCACCAGGGCAGCCGCAAGGGTGTCGGCTGCGACTGTCTTGGTCTGGTGCGTGGCATCTGGCGCGCGCTCTATGGCGACGAATTGGAGCCGCCAGGGGCCTACGCAGCCGATTGGGCCGAAGCGGGCGGCGAGGAGAGGCTGCTGTCGGCTGCACGCCGGCATTTCAGCGCGAAGAATTTGGCGGAAGCCGGTTTAGGCGACCTGCTGCTGTTCCGCTGGCGGCCGCATCTGCCGGCCAAGCATCTCGGGATCGTGTCGGAGGAAGCATCCTTCATTCATGCCTATGAGGGCGCCGGCGCGGTCGTTCAGTCCGCGCTGGTGCCGCAATGGCGCCGCCGCATCGCGGCCGTCTTCTCTTTCCCCGACGCCGAAGCCTACGATCGGAGCACTTGATGGCGACAATCCTGTTGCAGGCGGCGGGCGCCTATCTCGGCGGCCTGCTCGGTCCGGTGGGCGGCGCCATCGGAACGGCGGCCGGCGCATTGGCCGGATATGTGGTCGACCGTGCGCTGCTCAACGGAGGCAACCACATCGAGGGACCGCGCCTTGCCGGCGCCCGGCCCTTCACGGCGGAAGAGGGCGCGCCGCTGCCGCGGCTCTACGGCGCCGCGCGGCTGGGCGGCATCCTGATCTGGGCCACGCGTTTCGAGGAAAGCCGCTCAAGCCGGCGGCAGGGCAAACTTGGCCCGAAGGTCACGGAATATTCCTATTACGCAAACGTCGCCTTTGCGCTGTGCGAGGGCGAGATCGCCGGCATCAGGCGCATCTGGGCCGACGGTCGCGAGATCGACCGCGACAGCGTGGAACTGCGCATCTATCAGGGCGGCCGCGACCAACTCCCCGATCCGCTGATCGACGCAAAACAGGGCGCCGGGAACGCGCCCGCCTACCGCGACACCGCCTACGTCGTGCTCGACCGCTTTGCCATAGGCGATTACGGCAACCGTATCCCGCAGCTTCAGTTCGAGGTCATTCGCCCGGTCGGCACCTTCAACAAGGCCGTGAAGGCCGTCGCACTGCTGCCGGGTGCGATCGAATACGGCTTGTCGCCGATTCCGGTCACCCGACAAATACGACCGGGCGAGCGGCTGTCGATCAACCGCAACGTGCTGTTTGCCGGGACCGATATCGCCGCCTCGCTCGACGAATTGCAGGCGATTTGCCCCAACCTGGAAAATGTCGCGCTCGTCGTCGCATGGTTCGGCGATGATCTCAGGGCCGGGCATTGCAGGGTCCGGCCGGCGGTCACGACCGCCGATGGCAGCGGCCTCTCAAGCGTCTGGCGGGTTTCCGGCGTGGACAGGACAATGGCGCCTGTGGTGTCCAACGCGGGCGAAGGCGCCGCCTATGGCGGTACGCCATCGGACCGCAGCGTGATCGACGCCATCGCCGAGATCAAGGGGCGTGGGCTCGGCGTCACGCTCTATCCGTTCCTCATGATGGACATCGCCGACGGCAACACCCTGCCGAATCCCGAGGGCGGGGCTGGCCAGCCAAGCTATCCGTGGCGAGGACGCATCACCTGTGCTCCGGCGCCACTTCAACCGGGCTCTGCCGACAAGACGGCGCTGGCGCGTAGTCAGGTCGAGACATTCTGCGGTGCGGCTCTGCCGGCAAACTTTTCCGCGGCTTCCGATACGATCCTGTTTTCGGGCGCTGCCGACGACTGGGGTTATCGCCGCCTCATTCTGCACTACGCCCATCTGGCCGCGGCTGCCGGCGGCGTCGATGCTTTCCTGATCGGAAGCGAACTTCGTGGCCTGACGACGTTGCGCGACGAAACGGACGCTTTTCCCTTCGTCGAGCAGCTTTGCACGCTGGCGGCGGACGTGCGGTCCATCCTCGGCTCTGGGACGAGGATTTCCTACGGCGCGGACTGGAGCGAATATTTCGGCCACCATCCGGCCGACGGCAGCGGCGACGTCTTTTTCCATCTCGATGCCCTTTGGGCGGATCCGGTGATCGACGCCGTCGGCATCGACAACTACATGCCCTTGTCCGATTGGCGCGATGCCGATTATGCCGGCGGCAATCCGGACGGTTTTTCCGCGCCATACGATCCGGCCGGCCTGCAAGCCGCCATCGCCGGAGGCGAGGGATTCGACTGGTACTATGTAAGCGAGGAGGCACGCGCTGTCCGCAGCCGAACGGCGATCACCGACGGCGCCTACGGAAAGCCTTGGGTCTATCGCTACAAGGATATTCTGTCCTGGTGGTCGAACCCGCATTTCGACAGGATCGCGGGCGTCGAGCATTCCACGCCGACGGCGTGGCTGCCGCAAGGAAAGCCGATCTGGTTCACCGAGCTTGGCTGCGCGGCCGCGGACAAGGGGCCGAATCAGCCCAACGTCTTTCCAGATCCCAAATCGGCGGAAAACGCCCAACCCCATTTCTCCAATGGCGGCCGCTCCGATGTGGCGCAGCGCCGGTTCCTGCAGGCCCACCTCGACCACTGGGGCGCTGACGCGCCGGGTTTCGACGAAAGCCGGAATCCGCAATCCACGGTCTACGACGGGCGCATGGTGGAGGATTCACGCATCTATCTATGGGCCTGGGATGCACGCCCATATCCTACTTTTCCGTTGCGCGGCGATTTGTGGGCGGACGGCGCCAACTGGGCGCGCGGCCACTGGCTGAACGGTCGGCTGGCCAATCCGGACCTCGGCTCGCTCGTCAACGCCATCCTGGCGGATCACGGTCATCCCGCAGCCGATGTGACCGGCATCGAAGGCACCGTGGAGGGCTACGTCCTCGACAGTCCGACATCGGCACGCGACGCGCTTGAGCCGCTTGTGGGTCTTTTCGATATCGCCGTCTGCGAAGAGCCGGGCGGTCTGGTCTTTCGACGGACTGCCGCCACCGCTTCGGATGCGCTGGAACTGGACGAATTGGCCTTTTCCGAAGCGGAGCCGCTGGTCGAGACGGTACGAGTTCCGGATGACGACCTGCCGGCCGAAGCATTGCTGAGTTTTCGCGATGCGTTCGCCGAATACCAGACCGTCTCCGTGCGCAGCACCAGGCTCGGTGCGGCAGGCAGCCGGCAGCACGCGCTGTCGTTTTCGGGTTCGCTCGATCCGGCCCAGGGGCGGGCGCTGCTGGACGATTGGCTGATGCGGTCGTGGACGCAGCGCGAGACGGCCACTTTCTTCACCGCCGAGCCGCGCGCCGATGTCGTGCCGGGTGCGGTGATCAGGTTGCCCGCCGTCGGAAACCTCTCAGAGTTCCTGGTGACCGGAATCGAGGAAGGCATCGTGCGCAAAGTCACGGCGCGACAGATCGTGCGCGGCGCGCCTAGCCCGTGGAACGCCGTGACGCCATCGGGAAATGCGGGTGCGGGCATTCCGGCGAATGGTTCTCCGCATGCGCTGTTCCTCGATCTGCCCGCGGCCGTAGGTATGGGTCCTGCGCAGGATCAGTTCAGGATCGCAATTTGGCAAAAGCCCTGGCGCCGCCAGATGCTGTTCGCCTCGCCGGAGGACACCGGCTTTGTCGCGCGCGGCGCGGTTTCGACGCCGGCGAGCCTCGGCAGGCTGGTAGCGGCGTTACCGCCAGGGTTCGCGGGCAGACTGGACCGTGCAGGTTCCATCAGCGTCGAATTGTTCGATGCCTCCGTAGCCAGCGTCACGACTTCGCAACTCCTCAACGGTGCCAATGCGGTCGCGGTGCGATCGGCATCGGGCACATGGGAGGTGCTGCAGTTCGGGTCAGCGGAGGAGGTTTCGCCCGGCACGTGGCGATTGACTGAGCTGCTACGCGGCCAACTTGGCACGAGCGACGCCATGATGGCGGGTGCACCCATAGGCGCGGACTTCGTCATCCTGGACGACGCGGTTATTCCGGCGGGTCTTCAGCCGAGCGAGGTCGGCCTTCTGTTGAACTGGCGGATCGGGCCTTCGGGGGGCGACCTGTCGGATGCCGGCTTTGCGACCGTGGTGGAGGCGGGTGGCATCCGCGCACTGTTGCCTTATGCGCCGGTGCACCTGCGTGGGCGTCGGAGCGGCGCCGGCCTGGCAATGACCTGGATACGCTGCGGGCGCATCGACGCCGGTCGCTGGGCTGCGGGCGAGATTCCGCTGGCCGAGGAGGTCGAGCAATACCAGGTCACGATTGCCACCGCCGGTGGCGCGACATTGCGTACAGAAACCGTCTCGCAGCCGTCGTGGCTTTACGACGCTGCGGCTATCGTCGCCGACTTCGGCTCGCTTCCCGACGAAGTCGACGTGACGGTCCGCCAGTTCAGCACGATGGTCGGCTGGGGCGTTGCCGCCTCGCGGCGCATTTCGCTGGCCTGAGAGGTATTCTTCATGGAAAGGACCGAATGATGACGATCAGCAAACCCTGGTATCTTTCGCGCACCATCTGGGCCTCGGTCGTGACCGTGCTGATCGGCGCGGCCGGACTCGCGGGCCTGCCGATAGACGGCATCGACGGGTCGTCGCTGACAGACACGCTGCTGCAGGCGATTACGGCTTTGTCCGGTCTCGTTGCGATCATCGGCAGGTTGTGGGCGAAGGAAAGGATCGGTTAAGATGTTTCGGAGCCGGCTGCGAACTGGGGCGCGGCCGGCATCGTAAAGGGGCACGGAGCAGGGGGCTCGATGTTCATTCCACGTTCAGCAGCGACGCGTTAGAACGTCGATCATGAAACGGCGTCTCTTTCCTTTTCGAGTTGTTGCCGCGCTGCTGCTAAGTGCCGGCGCGGCGCTTGTCGTGCCGCCCGCCCTGGCAGTTCCGTTGGCCGTGCCGCGGTCGGTGAATCCGGTAGTGCCGGTTGCCTCCGATTGCTACGCTGTCGGCCAGCAGGTGGCGGCGCAGAAGGGCGGCACGCTCGCCAAGGCGTCGCAGGCCACCCGCGGGGGGCGGACGGTCTGCGTGATCGTGGTCCTGGTTCCCGGCAAGGATGGGCAACGGCCTCGCCGGGCCGAGATCGTTGTTCCTGCGGGCTGAGGGCTCGGCTGGTTTCCAACGGAGTTGGATCGACCTATATCTGGGGCTGATGCTAGTCGATCGCAGGGGACAGGATGCGTGTACTCGTCGTCGAGGATGACAAGGATCTCAACCGCCAGATCTCCGAGGCACTGGTGGATGCTGGTTACGTTGTGGATCGCGCTTTCGACGGCGAGGAGGGGCACTTCCTCGGAGACACCGAACCCTACGATGCCGTGGTGCTCGATATCGGTCTTCCGCAAATGGATGGCATCAGCGTCGTCGAGCGTTGGCGCCGCGACGGGCGCAAGATGCCGGTGCTGATCCTGACCGCGCGCGACCGCTGGAGCGACAAGGTTTCTGGAATCGATGCCGGCGCCGACGACTATGTGACCAAGCCCTTTCACATCGAAGAGGTTCTGGCCCGGGTCCGGGCGCTGATCCGCAGAGCGGCCGGCCATGCCTCATCGGAACTGACCTGCGGGCCGCTGCGACTCGATATCAGGGCTTCGAAGGCGGACATAAATGGCGTACCGCTGAAGCTGACCTCGCACGAGTTCCGCCTGCTCGCCTATCTAATGCACCACATGGGCGAGGTCGTTTCCCGCACCGAACTGGTAGAGCATCTCTACGACCAGGATTTCGACCGCGATTCCAATACGATCGAGGTTTTCGTCGGCCGATTGCGCAAGAAGATGGGCGTCGACATGATCGAGACCGTGCGCGGCATGGGCTATCGCATGCGTGAACCGGAGGCCTAAGGCGGAACAGCTTCCCGGCACATCTGTGACAAGGCGTGCGCCCAGATTCGGTTCGTGGGTGCGATCGCTGACGTTTCGCGTCGTTGCACTGTCGACGATCTGGGCCATCATGACCCTAATCGTCATCTTTACCCTCATCACCACGCTCTACCGACAGACCAGCGAACGCGGCTTCGACAGTTTGCTTTCGGCGCATCTGTTCAACCTGATCGGCTCGGTCGGAATCTCCGAAGGCGGTGTGCTGACCGGTTCGCCGGATCTCGGCGATCTCAGGTTCTCGCAACCCAATTCGGGCTGGTACTGGTCTGTCGAACCGGCTTCGGAAGGAACGAGCGGCGTGCTGCGCTCGTCTTCGATGACTCGCCCGCTCGCCTCGCCCAGCGTCGCCGAAGTTCCGTTCAATTCGGCCTTTCAGCGCAACTACATCACCGACGGCCTTGCCGGCGAGGAACTGGAAGTCTTTGAAAGCGAATTCGTTCTGGATGCCAAGAACCGCGCCGCCCGCTTTCGCGTCATGGGCAACCGTACCGAACTCGAGCAGGAAATCGCGACATTCCAGCGCAGGCTTCTGACCTATCTGTCCCTGTTCGGCATAGGCATGATCGGTATCAACGCCGCGGCGATCCTGTTCGGGTTGCAGCCGTTGCGGCGGGTGAGGAACGCGCTCGCCATGGTTCGCGAGGGTACGGCGCAGCGTCTCGCCGGCAGCTTTCCCACCGAAATCCAGCCGCTGGCCAACGAAACCAACGCTCTCATCGAAAACAACCGGCGCATCGTTGAGCGGTCGCGCACCCAGGTCGGCAACCTCGCCCATTCGCTGAAGACGCCATTGGCCGTGATGCTGAACGAGGGCAGGGCACTGGGTGGCGCCAAGGGGCGGTTGATCGCCGATCAGGCGGCCGCCATGCAGAAACAGGTCGAGCATTATCTGCAGCGCGCTCGGGTGGCGGCCCAACGTAACAGCGTCGTCTATCGGACGCCGATCAACCCGCTTGTCGAACGCATGGCGCGTGTCGTCCAGAAGCTCAATCCGCGGATGAAGCTGTCGTTGTCGCTTCCGGCCGAAGACATCATTTTTGCCGGCGAGCGCGAAGACCTCGAAGAGATACTCGGCAACCTGCTGGAAAATGCGATGAAATGGGCGAAATCCACGGCTTCGATATCGGTGGTTTCACTCGCCGAGGATGGCGACGGCGCCGGTCTGTTCGAGGTCTTGATAGAGGATGATGGCCCCGGAATTCCTGCCGATAAGGCACGCGAGGCCATGCAGCGCGGGCGCCGTCTTGACGAGAGCAAGCCCGGCACAGGGCTCGGGCTTGCCATTGTCGCCGACCTCGTCAACGAGTATGGAGGAACGATGGCGCTCGGCCGCTCGGCCTGGGGCGGATTGAAGGCCACCATCCGCTTGCGCAGTGTCGCATGAGCGAAGACAGGCGAGAATACGGCCAAACTTCGGTCAAATATCAACATTATCGCCGGACCATCATCGCGATGGGCGGCGACTTGGAACCGGTGTCAGGCATGAAAATTCGCATGGTTCTTTCCGTCGCATCGTCGATCCTGCTGGCCGCTTGCGGCACGGGATCGCAGACCGGCGGCAAAGGCGGCCTGTTGGGTCTTGGATCGGGCGGCAGCGGCGGCAAGGTTGCAACCACGATCATCGGGGCGATGAATGGCGGCCTGGTGGGCGGAGCCGTTGGCGCCGGATTGAACGATCGGGAAAAACGCAGCGCGCTCGAGGCGGAGTACAAGGCTCTGGAATACACGGCGAGCGGCCAGAAGGTTGCATGGCAGGGCGACACGGGCCATTCGGGCGAAGTGGTCGCAGCGCAGCCCTACAGGGTCGGATCGCAGGATTGCCGCCAATATACCCAGACCGTTGTCATCGGCGGCGTTTCCTCGACCGCGCGCGGGACGGCCTGCCGCAACGCCAACGGAAGCTGGACGCCGCTGACCTGAGGCATCGGCGAAGGTCGGGACTGAGCGTCAAACTGTCCCAATTCCGTCAAAGGGTCGCACTTTAGCTGTGTTGGCAGGCCGCCGCTGCGCGGCTATTGGAAGTGTCATGCTTTTTTGGGTCATAGCCGTGGGTCTCACGCTGGGCGCCAGCCTGGCTGTGCTGTTGCCGTTGACCCGTCCCTTGCGCGCCATTCCCGCGGCCGGAGACCATGATTTCGAGGTCTATCGCGACCAACTGGCGGAGTTGGAACGCGACGTTGCGCGCGGCGTCATCCTTCCGGCGGAAGCCGAGCAGGCGCGCGCCGAGATCGGCCGGCGGATCATTCGATTGGGCGGCCCGGACAGGGGCGCCGATGCGCCAGCCATTTCGTATGCAGGGCGAGCACGCTTCATCTCGGCCGCGGCCGTTCTGGCCGTCCCGCTGGTCAGTTGGGGTTTCTATGCCGAGCTTGGTTCGCCCGACCTGCCGTCGCAGCCGCTGGCCGCGCGGCTGACGAAAAATCCCGCAGACAGTTCGATCGACGAACTCGTGGCGCGGGCCGAGGCGCATCTGGCCTCCAATCCCAACGACGGACGTGGCTGGGACGTGCTGGCGCCGATCTATGTGCGCATGCAGCGCTTTCCCGATGCCGTCACCGCCTATCGTAACGCCATCCGCCTCGAGGGGGCGACCGCGGCGCGCCAGGCGGGTCTCGGCGAAGCGCTGACGGATGCGGCCGGCGGAGTGGTTTCGGCTGATGCGCACGCGGCGTTCGAGGCGGCGCGGAAACTCGAACCGATGAATGCCAAGGCCAATTTCTATCTGGCAATCGCTATGGCCCAGGATGGCCGCAAGGACGAAGCCAAATCGGCTTGGCAGACGATGCTCGCGAACCTGTCGCCGGACTCGCCCTGGCGCCCGGCGGTGACGCAGGCGTTGGCGGAGATCGACAAGGAAAAGGTCGGTCAGCCACAATCTCCTGGCCCGACGGAACAGGACGTGGCCGAGGCGTCATCCATGTCGGCGGAAGACCGAACCGCCATGATCGAAACGATGGTCGCGGGATTGGACGAGAAGCTTCGCGACAACCCGAAGGATGCGGAAGGCTGGAAGCGGCTGGTGCGTTCATACGTCGTGCTGGGCAAGTCCGCGCAGGCTGTGGATGCACTGAAACGGGGCGTTGCAGCGTTCGGCGGCGACAGCGAGGAGGCGAAGAAACTCGTTGCCTTCGCTGCTTCGCTCGGCCTTGCGGCGACGGAGTGAGAACTGGTGACGCGCAAACAGAAACGACTGTCGGTGATCCTGGGCGGACTGGCCTTTCTCGGCGCTGCCACGGGACTGACCTTCTATGCGCTCGGCCAGAAGGCATCCTATTTCTACATGCCGGCCGATCTCGCAACCGCCAGCCTTCAGCCCGGCCAGCGTATCCGTCTCGGCGGACTGGTCGAAGACGGCACGCTGGTGCGCGGCAACGGCGCGACCGTGACCTTTGCCGTGACCGACCACGAAAAATCGGTCAAGGTCACTTATACCGGCGTGCTCCCGGATCTTTTCCGTGAAGGGCAGGGCGTCATAACCGAAGGCAGTTTTGGCGCCGATGGCCTGTTCGACGCCGACAGCGTGCTGGCCAAGCATGACGAGCGCTACATGCCCAAGGAAGTCGCCGAAGGCCTGAAGGCAAAGGGTGTGTGGGTGGAGAGCAAGAGCAACTGATGGTCGAGATCGGACATTTCGCCCTCATTCTCGCCTTCGCTCTGGCGTTGGTACAGGTCTTCGTGCCGTTGTTTGGAACGCGTGCCGGCGATCAGCGGATGATGGCGGCCGCCGCGCCGCTGGCAATCACCGGATTTGCCCTGACGGCATTGTCTTTCGCTGCGTTGGCCATCGCTTACGCGCGCTCCGACTTCTCGGTTCAGAGCGTGTGGGAGAACTCACACTCGCTGCAGCCGCTGCTCTACAAGATCACCGGAACCTGGGGCAATCACGAAGGCTCGATGCTGCTGTGGGTGCTGATCCTGACCTTTTTCGGTGCGCTGGTCGCATCCTTCGGTGCCAACCTGCCGGCCACGCTGAAGGCCAACGTGCTGGCCGTTCAGGGCATGATCGGTGCAGTGTTCTTCCTGTTCATCCTGACGACATCCAACCCGTTCGCGCGGCTCAATCCCGCGCCGATCGAGGGCAGGGACCTCAATCCGATCTTGCAGGATTTCGGCCTCGCCATCCATCCGCCGCTGCTCTATCTCGGCTATGTCGGCTTCTCGGTCTGCTTCTCTTTCGCAGTGGCTGCGCTGATCGAAGGCCGCATCGACGCCGCCTGGGCGCGCTGGGTGCGGCCATGGACGCTGGTCGCCTGGATATTCCTCACCGGCGGCATCGCGATGGGCTCCTACTGGGCTTACTACGAACTCGGCTGGGGCGGCTTCTGGTTCTGGGATCCGGTGGAGAACGCCTCCTTCATGCCGTGGCTGGCCGGCACGGCGCTGCTCCATTCCGCCATTGTCATGGAAAAGCGTTCGGCACTGAAGATCTGGACGTTGCTGCTGTCGATCCTGACCTTCTCGCTATCGCTGCTCGGCACCTTCCTGGTCCGCTCCGGCGTGCTCACCTCCGTCCATGCCTTCGCCAGCGATCCGACGCGCGGCGTCTTTATCCTGTGCATTCTCATCCTCTTTATCGGCGGCTCGCTGGTATTGTTTGCGCTCCGCGCCTCGTCGCTGTCGGCCGGCGGGCTGTTCCAGCCGATTTCGCGCGAGGGCGCGCTGGTGATGAACAATCTCTTCCTCACCACAGCCACCGCGACGGTCCTGATCGGAACGCTCTACCCGCTGGTGATAGAGGCGCTTTCCGCCGACAAGATTTCGGTCGGCGCGCCTTTCTTCGACCTCACCTTCGCGCCGCTGATGGTGCCGCTGCTGCTGCTGGTTCCGTTTGGTCCGCTGCTTGCCTGGAAGCGCGGTGACGTGATGGCCGCCGCCCAGCGTCTAATGGCTGCGTTCGCCTCAGCATTGCTCGCCGTGCTGGTGACATATCTGTTCATCGACGGCGCTTCGGTTTTTGCCGCGCTCGGCGCCGGGCTCGCCTTCTGGCTGATCTGCGGCGCATTGACCGATCTCGCGGTCAAGTCGGGAGCGGGCATTGTGCCGCTGGCCACGATGGCGCGGCGTTTTACCGGCCTGCCGCGCTCGATCTTCGGCACCGCGCTCGCCCATCTGGGCCTCGGTCTGACCCTGCTCGGCATTGTCGGCACGGTGAGTTTCGGGCTGGAGAAAATCCTGGCCATGCGTCCCGGCGAGACCGTGGACATCGCCAGCTATGCCTTGCGCTTCGATGGCCTCTATCCGGTGCAGGGGCCGAATTACACGGAACGCCGAGGCCGTTTCGAATTGATCGACACCACTGGCACTACCACCGCCGAAATCACGTCGGCCAAGCGTATGTTCCCCGTGCGGCAGACGACGACGACCGAAGCCGGCATCCGTACCATCGGATTCAGCCAGCTCTACATCTCGCTCGGCGACGAGACCACGGATGGCGGCGTGGTGGTTCGCATCTGGTGGAAGCCGCTGGTGACGCTGATCTGGGGCGGCGCGCTGGTGATGATGGCGGGCGGCGCGATGTCGCTTGCCGACCGGCGACTCAGAATCGGCGCGCCGGCACGGCGCAGGAAAAGCGCTGCTGCGTCGCCGGCTGGCGTTTCATGAACCGGCTCCGCCAATTTCTCGTTCTGCTGGCGCTGCTGCCGGTTCTGCTTGCCGCGCCGGCTTACGCCGTCAAGCCGGACGAGATGCTGGCCGATCCGGCTCTGGAGGCACGTGCGCGGGCGATCTCCGAGGGCCTGCGCTGCATGGTCTGCCAGAACCAGTCGATCGACGAATCCGACGCCGACCTAGCCCGCGACCTGCGCATCCTGGTGCGCGATCGGCTGAAGACCGGAGACAGCGACAAGCAGGTCGTCGACTATGTCGTTTCCCGCTATGGCGAGTTCGTGCTTCTGAAGCCGCGTTTCGAGGCGCGCACGCTGCTTTTATGGGGCGCGCCGGTGCTGCTGCTCGTGCTTGGCGGGATTTTCATAGTCCATGCGGTGCGTTCGCGTCGACGGGCGG
The DNA here is from genome assembly GCA_964490065.1 of uncultured Mesorhizobium sp. Lineage (GTDB taxonomy): Bacteria > Pseudomonadota > Alphaproteobacteria > Rhizobiales > Rhizobiaceae > Mesorhizobium. The sequence continues at coordinate 40,531 of CAZBBT010000015.1, forward strand.
ACGCCACACCCCTCACCGAAGCCGAGAAATCCGAACTGGACGCGCTGCTGCGGCGCGACTGATCCTTACGCGCCAACTCTGCGGACAAACATTACGAAACTTTCACGAACCGGAAAGGGGCCGGTAATGTAGGGCGCTCTACCTCTTGGAACAGAGGATGCCGACTGTGCATCCCTTCCTTCCAAGAGGATACCAGATCGATGAACACTGCCCCCAAGACTTCCTCCTCCCTCCGCAACCGCCTGATGGCCGCAGCCGCTTCGCTCGCGATCGCCGGCGCGATCGGCCTCGGTGCCGTCACCACGGGCACCGGGCCTGTGCTGGCCGACGCCGTCAAGGTCGATGCCGCCCAGGTGCCAAGCTTCGCCGATGTCGTGCAGCAGGTTTCTCCTGCCGTGGTCAGCGTTCGTGTCAAGGCCAAGGTCCAGCCGGCATCCGATGACGGCACCTTCTTCTTCGGCCCGGACAATTGGCAGGACAACCCGCAATTGCGCGAGTTCTTCAAGCAGTTCCGCGGCTTTGGCGATCGGGACAATCACCGTCATCCCCGCCGTCACGACAGCAAGCCGCGTCCGGTGGCGCAGGGGTCCGGCTTCTTCATTTCCGAAGATGGCTATGTCGTTACCAACAACCACGTCGTTGAGGAAGGCTCGGCCTTCACCGTGGTCATGGACGACGGCAAGGAACTCGACGCCAAGCTGATCGGCACCGACCCGCGCACCGATCTCGCCGTGCTCAAGGTTGACGGCGATGGCCGCAAATTCACCTATGTCGATTTTGCCGACGATTCCAAGATACGTGTCGGCGACTGGGTCGTCGCTGTCGGCAATCCGTTCGGCCTTGGCGGCACCGTCACCGCCGGCATCGTCTCGGCACGCGGCCGCGACATCGGCGCCGGCCCCTATGACGATTTCATCCAGATCGACGCTGCCGTGAACCGTGGCAATTCGGGCGGCCCCGCCTTCAATCTCAGCGGCCAGGTGGTCGGCATCAACACCGCGATCTTCTCGCCCTCGGGCGGCAATGTCGGCATCGCCTTCGCCATCCCCGCCTCGACTGCCAAGACCGTTGTGCAGGATCTCATCAAGGACGGCAGCGTCGACCGCGGCTGGCTCGGTGTCGAGATCCAGCCGGTCACCAAGGACATTGCCGAGTCCCTCGGCATGAAGGACGACAAGGGTGCTCTGGTGGCGAACGCGCAGGACGACAGCCCGGCCAAGAAGGCTGGCATCGTCGCAGGCGACGTCATCACCCAGGTTGACGGCAAGGATGTCGACTCGACCAAGGAACTGGCGCGCCTGATCGCCGCCTATACGCCGGGCAAGTCTGTCGACGTCACCGTCCTCCACAACGGCGAGACCGAAACCGTCAAGGTCGAACTCGGCACGCTGCCGAAAAGCGACAAGCAGGCATCGGCCGATGACCAGAAGTCGACGCCGGCCGAACCAAGTTCGCTCGCCGATCTCGGCCTGACCGTTACGAAGTCGGACGACGGCAAGGGTCTGGTCGTCACCGATGTCGATCCCGACAGCGATGCCGCCGACCGCGGTATCCAGGCCGGTGACGTCATCACCGCGGTCAATTCGCAGGAGGTCGAGAGCGCCGACGACGTGACCAAGGCGATGGACGACGCGTCCAAGGCCGGCCGAAAGTCCGTTCTGGTCCAGGTCAACCGCGACGACAACAACCGCTTCGTCGCGCTGCCTATCGCCAAGGGCTGACCCTTCCTTTTCCGGTGCGGTGGTCTCCATACCCCCGAACCTCCGCACGGGAAGCACGGCGCCGGGCGCGGCTGTCAGTCATAGCGTCCGGCGCCGGCGGCGCCTCTTTTGACCGCCGCCGCAACGTTGTCGGGCCACGCCGATGCCATCCACCAAGCCTGCTGAAATCGCGTATAACGGTCCGATGAAGATTCTCGTCATCGAAGACGACCGCGAGGCCGCCGACTATCTGCAGAAGGCCTTTTCCGAGGCCGGCCACACGGCCCACGTCGCCGGCGATGGCGAAACAGGCTTCGCTCTGGCCGATTCCGGCGACTACGACGTGATGGTCGTCGACCGCATGATGCCGCGGCGCGATGGCCTCTCGGTCATCGCCGCGCTCCGCTCGCGCGGCAACGCTACCCCCGTTCTCATATTGTCGGCACTTGGCGAGGTCGATGATCGCGTCACCGGCCTGCGCGCCGGCGGCGACGATTACCTGACCAAGCCCTATGCCTTTTCCGAGTTGCTGGCCCGCGTCGAAGTGCTGAACCGGCGTGCTGGCGCCCGTGAAACCGAAACGGTCTACCGGGTCGGCGATCTCGAACTCGACCGCCTTTCCCATTCGGTGAAACGCGCCGGCCGCGAAATCACCTTGCAGCCGCGCGAATTCCGGCTGCTCGAATATCTCATGCGCCATGCCGGACAGGTGGTGACGCGCACCATGCTGCTGGAAAACGTCTGGGACTATCATTTCGATCCGCAGACCAACGTTATCGACGTGCATGTCTCGCGGCTGCGCGGCAAGATCGAGAAGGGATTCGACACTCCGATCCTGCATACGATTCGTGGTGCCGGCTACATGCTGAAAGCCGGATAACAGAGACATGGCATTGTCCGTGCCCGCCATCATGAGGACGACGGCAGCGCGGCTCTCGGCGCTTTATCTGCTTTTGTTCGCGCTTTGCGCGGTTCTGTTGGTCTTCTATATGACCTCGCTGTCGGCGCGGATGCTGACCGCGCAAACGCAGGAAACCATCAATGACGAGGTCGTCGGTCTTGCCCGCGCCTATCAGCGCGGCGGATTGCCCCTGCTGGTTCGCTTCGTCGAGCAGCGCTCGCGCCAGCCGAGCGCCAACCTCTACCTGATCGCCGACGCCAACGGCCAGATCCTGACCGGCAACGTGCAGTCCCTGGAACCAGGTGTCCTGGAACATGATGGCTGGACCAGTCGACCATTTTCCTATGAGCGCTATGGCGAAGCCGAGCTGGACCGCCAGCGGGCCGCCGGTGCGCAGGGCGAGATGCAGGTGCAGCGCGAAAAAGGTCACAACGCCATCGCACTGGTGCTGCGGCTGCCCAACCAGATGATCATGCTGGTCGGCCGAGATCTCGGCGAGCCTGAACGTTTTCGCGAAGTGGTGCGCCGCGCGCTGATGCTGGCGCTCGGCATGATGGGGCTGGGCGGCATCCTGATCTGGTTCTTCGTCGGGCGTGCCGCGCTGAAGCGCATCGACAACGTGTCCGAGGCCAGCCGTCGCATCATGGGCGGCGACCTCGCCGGCCGGCTGCCCGTGACCGGTGCCGGCGACGAGTTCGACCGTCTGTCGGAGAACCTCAACACGATGCTTGCCCGCATCGCCATGCTCAACGAGGGCCTGAAGCAGGTTTCCGACAACATCGCCCATGACCTGAAGACACCGCTGACTCGGCTGCGCAATCGCGCCGAGGCGGCGCTGGCCGGCAAGCGTAAGCCTGCCGACTACCGCGCGGCGCTGGAGACGACGATCGCGGAGTCCGACCAGCTCATCAAGACGTTCAACGCCATCCTGATGATTTCGCGCCTGGAGGCCGGGTATTCGGCCGAGCACCTGGTGGGGGTCGATCTCAAGGCCGCCGTCCATGATGTCGTGGAACTCTACGAGCCGGTCGCCGAGGAAGCCGGAGTGGCCCTGGAGGTATCTGCCGATGAGCCCCTGGCCGTGGACGGCAACCGGGAATTGATCGGCCAGGCGCTTTCCAACATCATCGACAACGCCATCAAATATTCCGGCGATTCGACCACGACACCGACGGTTCGAATCATTTTGGAGCACGCCGGCGGCCGTGTTCGCCTGGCGGTCAGCGACAACGGGCAGGGCATTCCCGACGACGTAGACCGCGAGCGGGTCACCGAGCGTTTCGTGCGGCTGGAAAAGAGCCGCTCGCAGCCCGGTTCCGGTCTCGGCCTCGCACTCGCCAAGGCGATCATGAAATTCCACAACGGCGGGCTTGATCTCAAGCCCGCCGATCCCGGACTATCCGTTGTGATGGACTTCCCCGAACGGGGAGGGGGCTGACGGAGAGTTTCGATGGCGGCACGCGGCGCGGCGGAGACGGACATCAAAGCGCATTGGCTTCTCCGACCAGCGGCCACGCTCTTGCCCCTGGACCAGGTGCAGGCCTTCGCGGAAGTGGACGATGTTGCCTCGACCGCTGCCGAGGAAGGCTTTTCCCGTCTGGCCAAGCTGCTGGCGAGAAAGGGACCGTTTCGCGATTTCCTTGCCGCGGTCTTCGACCTGTCGCCCTTCCTGCGCGATCTGGCACGCCGTCGGCCGCAGATGCTCGATGCGCTGCTGGAAACGACCTCGGATGGACTGCTCGATTCCATCCTCGCCGAAATCGACCGGCTCGCCGCGGCCAAGGACGCCTCCGAATCCCGGCTGATGATGGATTTGCGCCGTCTCAAGACAGAGGCGCATTTCCTGGTCGCGCTGGCCGACCTTGCCGGCGAGGCCGACACGGAGGTGACCGTTCGGCGGCTGAGCCGGCTCGCCGATGCCTGCGTGCGCGCCGCGGCCGACTTCCTGCTCCTCGATGCGGATCGTCAAGGCAAGCTGCAACTGCCTGATCGCGCCGTGCCGGCAAAAAACTCCGGCTGGATCCTGCTCGGCATGGGCAAGCTCGGCGCGCACGAACTCAACTTCTCCTCCGACATCGACCTGATCTCATTCTTCAATCCGGATGCACTGGCCGTTGTCGATCCGCTCGATGCGACCGACCTTTTTGCCCGACTGACGCGCCGGCTGGTTCGCATCCTGCAGGACCGTACCGAGCACGGCTACGTTTTCCGCACCGATCTCAGGCTGCGGCCGGACCCCGGCTCGACGCCGCTGGCGATTCCAGTCGAGGCGGCGCT
>CAZBBT010000016.1:0-42059 GCA_964490065.1 uncultured Mesorhizobium sp.
CACGGCTGGTTCCAGGCGCACATCTACCGCTTCGACGACAAGACCTCGACCTTCATCGTCGAGACCACCGACGAGGTTTTCAAGGCGCATGGCATCGACCGGATGGACCAGAACCAATCGATCGCGTTCTGCGAGAAGCTGTTCGCCGAGACGCTGGACGGCCATGCGCTGATGAGCAATGCCCGCCATATGCGCGGCTCGGCCTGGCTGAATTTCGGCCGGCTGATCTGCGAGAAGTGGAGCCACTTCAACGGCAACAGTCATGTCGTGCTGATGGGCGACAGCGCCCACACCGCGCATTTCGCCATTGGTTCCGGAACGAAACTCGCTATCGACGACGCCATCGAACTGACCAATCAGTTCAACCGTATCGGCCATCAGAGGGACAACATCCCGGCGGTGCTGGAAGCCTATGAAGAGGTGAGGCGCGTCGACGTCGCCCGTATCCAGAACGCGGCGCGCAACGCCATGGAATGGTTCGAGGTAGTCGGTTCCCGCTATGCCGACACGCTGGAGCCCGAGCAGTTCATGTATTCCATGCTGACGCGCTCGCAGCGTATCAGCCACGAGAATCTGCGGCTGCGCGATTCCGTCTGGCTGGAGGGCTACGAGCGCTGGTTCGCGAACCGCGCCGGCGCGCCCGCCGCGCCGAACGGCAAGCCCGTGCCGCCGATGTTCACGCCCTATTCGATTCGCGGCCTGAAGCTCGCCAACCGCATCGTCATGTCGCCGATGGCGATGTATTCGGCCACAGACGGCATGCCGGACGATTTTCATCTCGTTCACCTCGGCGCCCGCGCCATGGGGGGTGCCGCCCTCGTCTTTCCGGAAATGACCTGCGTGTCGCCGGACGCGCGCATCACGCCTGGCTGCCTCGGCCTGTGGAACGAAGAACAGAAGGAAGGTTTCCGCCGCATCGTCGACTTCACGCATGAGAAGACGCCGGCCAAGATCGGCATGCAGCTCGGCCACGCCGGCCGCAAGGGAGCAACCAAGGTGGCCTGGGAGGGCACCGACCAGCCGGTCGAGCAGGGCGGCTGGCCGCTCGTCTCGGCCTCCGCCATCCCTTACCTGCCGCATTCGGCGGTGCCGCGCGCCGCGACACGCGAGGACATGGACCGCATCACCGCCGATTTCGTGCGCGCCGCCAGATGGTCCGACGAGGTCGGCTTCGACATGCTGGAGCTGCATTGCGCCCACGGCTACCTTCTCTCTTCCTTTCTTTCGCCGCTGACCAATCAGCGTGACGACGAATACGGCGGCACCCACGAGAACCGCGCCCGCTACCCGCTGGAGGTGTTCCGCGCCATCCGCGCCATCTGGCGGGCCGACAAGCCGATCTCGGTGCGCCTTTCCACCAACGACTGGCACGAGGGCGGCAACACGGCGGAGGACGCGGCAATCTTCGCGACCATGTTCAAGGAGGCCGGCGCCGACCTGATCGACTGTTCCGCCGGCCAAGTGGTGAAGGACGAGCAGCCGGTTTACGGCCGCATGTGGCAGACGCCGTTCTCCGACAAGATCCGCAACGAGATCCAGATGCCCACTATCGCAGTCGGCGCGATCTCGGAGGCCGATCACGCCAATTCGATCATCGCCGCCGGCCGCGCCGATCTGTGCGCCGTCGCCCGCCCGCATCTGGCCGATCCGGCCTTCGTGCTGCACGAGGCGGCCAAGGTGGGCTATGCTGGGCAGGTCTGGCCGAAGCAGTATTACCAAGGCCGCGTGCAGTACGAGACAGGACTCGCCCGCGCCGCGGCGGCCGCTCCCCCGGCAGGCAAGCCATGAGTGGCACCCCGCGCCACGCTCTGGTTACAGGCGCCGGCAGCGGCATCGGCCGGGCGATCGCGCTAGCACTGGCCTCCCGCGGCCACGCCGTCAGCCTAGCCGGCCGCCGTAGCAAGCCGCTGGAAGCCGTACGCGCGGAAATCGAGGTCGCCGGCGGCAAGGCCGTCGCATGTGCCGGCTTCGACGTGACCGACGCCGCCTCCGTGGAGACCGGCATCGCCGCCGCCATAGACTGCTTCGGTGACATCGCCGTGCTGGTGAACGCCGCCGGCGAAGCGCCGTCGGCGCCGTTCGACAAGACCGACCCGGCCCTCTGGAACCGGGTCATCGGCGTCAATCTCACCGGCACCTATCTGGTCACGCAGGCGGCGCTCGCCTCGGTACGCCGCGCCGGCAGGGGCCGCATCGTCAACGTCGCCAGCACCGCCGGCCTCACCGGCTATCCTTACGTTTCCGCCTACTGCGCCTCCAAGCACGGCGTCGTCGGCCTGACGCGGGCGCTGGCACTGGAGCTGGCGCGTGCGGACGTCACCGTCAACGCCGTCTGTCCCGGCTTTACCGACACGCCGCTGCTCAACGGCGCGGTGGAGACGATCGCCGGCAAGACCGGCCGCAGCGCCGACGAGGCGCGCGCGGCGCTTGCCAAAGCCAATCCTCAAGGGCGGCTGGTAACGTCGGAAGAAGTGGCAAACGCAGTGCTCTGGCTAATATCTGAAGGAGCAAGCGCAATCACCGGCCAGGCGATACCGGTCGCCGGCGGCGAAATCCTTGGAGGCTGATGTGACCAACCCGATGCAGGCCAAGCGCCACCCATTCAAGGATTACGCGCCTAGGCATTTCCGCTTCGAGACGGATGCGGACGGGCGTGTCGCCACGATCACGCTTGACCGGCCCGAGAAGAAGAACCCGCTCACCTTCGAGAGCTACCGGGAACTCACCGACCTGTTCCGCGCGCTGGCGCATGCCAGCGACGTGCGCGCCGTGCTGGTGACGGGCGCCGGCGGCAATTTCTGCTCCGGTGGCGACGTGTTCGAAATCATCGAGCCACTGACGACAATGGCGATGCCGGAACTGATCGACTTCACCCGCATGACAGGCGACCTGGTGCGTCAGATGCGCGCCTGTCCACAGCCGATCGTTTCGGCCGTGGACGGCATCTGCGCCGGCGCCGGCGCCATCGTCGCCATGGCTTCCGATCATCGCCTTGCCACGCCGGAAGCCAAGACCGCCTTCCTGTTCACCCGCGTCGGCCTCGCCGGCGCAGACATGGGCGCCTGCGGCATCCTTCCGCGCATCATCGGCCAGGGCCGCGCCGCCGAGCTTCTGTTCACCGGCCGGGTGATGAGCGCGTCGGAGGGGCACGCCTGGGGCTTCTACAACGCCCTGCACGAGCGGGACGCGCTGCTCGGCGCGGCGCAGAAATTCGCCCGCATGCTCGCCGACGGCCCGTGGTTCGCCCATGCCATGACCAAGAAGATGCTCGACCAGGAATGGGCAATGGGCATCGACCAGCTCATTGAATCGGAAGCGCAGGCGCAGGCCATCTGCATGGCGACCGGCGATTTCCGCCGTGCCTTCGAGGCTTTTGCTGCGAAGACAAAACCGGCCTTCGAGGGAAACTGAGCCATGGCACATGATGCCGCGACAGCCGGACCGCCCAGCCGCGACCATCTCGGCTGGCCGTTCTTCGAAGAGCGCCACCGGGCGCTGGCGGCCGAACTGGACCGCTTTGTCACCAAGGGCGGGCTGGGCCGCATAGACCACACCGACACCGACGGCGCTTGCAAGAAGCTGGTAAAGGCGCTGGGCGCGGCCGGCTTCCTGAGAGCCTGCGTGCCAGCCGCCTACGGTGGCGCCTCGGAGGTCATCGACAGTCGCGCGCTCTGCCTCACCCGCGAGACGCTGGCCTATGCGGACGGATTGGCCGACTTCGCCTTCGCAATGCAGGGGCTCGGCACCGGCGCCATCAGCCTGTCCGGTTCGGAAGAACTGAAGCAGCGCATCCTGCCGAGGATTGCGGCCGGCGAACTGATCTCCGCCTTCGCGCTGACCGAGCCGGAAGCCGGCTCGGACGTGGCGGCGATGGCTGCCGAAGCGCGGCGCGACGGCGATGCCTATGTGCTCGACGGCGAGAAGATCTTCATCTCCAATGGCGGCATCGCCGACGTCTATACGGTGTTCGCCCGCACCGGCGAGGCGCTTGGCACGCGCGGCATCTCCGCCTTTTTGGTCTTCGCCGATACACCGGGCTTCTTGATCGCCGAGCGCATCGAAACGATCGCGCCGCACCCGCTGGCGTTGATCCGTTTCGATAAGTGCCGCATCCCAGCCGCGCAGCTTTTGGGTGCGCCCGGCGAAGGCTTCAAGATCGCCATGCGCACGCTGGACATCTTCCGCCCGTCCGTGGCGGCGGCAGCGCTCGGCTTTGCGCGCCGCGCACTGGACGAAGCGGTCGCCCATGCCAAGGCGCGAAAAATGTTCGGCGCGACGCTGGCCGACCTGCCGACGGCGCAGAGCACGCTGGGCGACATGGCGACCGCCATCGATGCGGCCGCGCTGCTCACCGCACGCGTCGCCTGGCGGCGCGACGTGCAGAAACTGCCGATCACGCGAGAGGCCGCCATGGCCAAGCTGACGGCGACCGAGAACGCGCAATGGGTCATCGACCAGGCGCTGCAGATGTTCGGTGGGCGCGGCGTGCGCGTCGGCGAGATCACCGAAAAACTCTACCGCGAGATCCGCGCGCTGCGCATCTACGAGGGCGCCACGGAAGTGCAGAAGCTCATCATCGGCCGCGAGTTGATGACGGCGGCGAAGTAGGAGACGGTTCCCATGCACATCACCCCGGAGGCGGCCGATGTTTGAATTCCTGCAACCCGAGGGCTGGGCGCGGCCGGTCGGCTACGCCAACGGCGTCGCAGCAACCGGCCGCGCCATCTTCGTCGGCGGCCAGGTCGGCTGGAACGCGGAGTGCCGGTTCGAGACCGACGATTTCGTCGGCCAGGTGCGGCAGACGCTCGAGAATGTCGTGGCGGTGCTGAAGGCCGGCGGCGCCGAACCGCATCACATCACCTCGATGACCTGGTATTTCACCGACAAGGAGGAATACACGCAAAACCTGCGCGGCATCGGCGAGGCCTACCGCGCCGTCATCGGCCGGCATTTCCCGGCCATGGCCGCCATGCAGGTGGTGGCGCTGGTCGAGGACCGCGCCAGGATCGAGATCCAGGCCACGGCCATGGTGCCGGAGTAAGCATGGAAACGGTGCGGTTCTCCGAGAGCCTGACGGGCGAGATTCGCCACGGTGTGCTCGTCGTGACGATCGACAATGCGCCAGTCAACGCGCTGTCGGCGCATGTACGGCAGGGACTGGCCGCCGCTCTCGACCACGCGCAAGCGCATAATGAGATCAGCGGCCTGGTCATCACAGGGTCCGGCCGTATCTTTGTCGGCGGCGCCGACATCCGCGAATTCGGTAGGCCGGCAGCCGCGCCAATCCTGCCCGACGTGCTCGACCGCATCGAGAATTTTGACAAGCCGGTTGTCGCGGCCGTCAATGGTGCGGCACTGGGCGGTGGCTGCGAGGTCACGCTCGCCTGCCATGGCCGCGTCGCGGGAGAAAAGGCTAGCTTCGGCCTACCGGAAGTGAAGCTTGGTATCGTGCCAGGCGCCGGCGGCACACAGCGCCTGCCGCGCCTCGTCGGCATTGCCGCAGCCATCGACCTGATCGGCTCGGGCCGCAGCGCCAAGCCGGAAGAGGCCTTGCGGCTCAACCTCATCGACAGGATCGCCGCCGATCCCGTCGCCGGTGCAGTAGAGCTTGCCCGAAGCATGGCCGCAGCGCCGCTCCGACGCACCGGCACGCTTGCTATTCCAACGGCGGATGCCGCTGCTGCCGAGGCTGCCGCCAAAAAGATCCTTTCCAAGGCGCGCGGCCAGGCTGCGCCCGTCGAGGCAACCCGCCTCATCAAAGCCGCAGCCACGACGAGCCTGAAAGATGGCCTCGCAGAAGAACGCGCTACGTTTGTCAGACTGCGCGACTCCAACGAGTCGGCGGCGCTACGCTATGTTTTCTTCGCCGAACGCGCCGCCGGTAAGATAGAGAAGCTTGAAGGCGTCGCGCCACGGGACGTGAGAGCTGTCGGCATCGTCGGTCTCGGCCTGATGGGAGCCGGCATCGCAGTGGCGACGCTGATCGCGGGTTACCGCGTGATCGGCCTCGAGCAGACGGCGGAAGCTGCTGCCGCGGGCCGCGAGCGCATTGCCGGCATGCTCGACAAGGCGGTGCAGTCCGGCCGGCTTACCGCCGAAGTCCGCGACGACCGCCTCGCCCACCTGACCGTGACCGCCGACGCCGGCGAAGTGGCGTTCGCCGATCTGGTCATCGAGGCGGTATTCGACGATCTGGCGGTCAAGACGGAGCTATTTCGCCGCCTCGACGGCATCGTGCGTCCGGACGCGATCCTCGCCACCAACACCAGCTATCTCAATCCCGACGAGATCGCCGCCGCGACGGCGCATCCGGAGCGCGTCGTCGGCCTACATTTCTTTTCTCCGGCCAACATCATGCGCCTTACCGAGATGGTGGACTGCAAGGCGACCGCGCCCGACGTCCTAGCGACCGCCCTCGCTTTTGCGAAGAAACTCGGCAAGCTGCCGATCGTGAGCGGCGTCACCGAGGGCTTCATCGGCAACCGCATCTATTCGGCCTATCGCCGCGAGGCGGAGTTCATGGTCGAGGACGGTGCGGCGCCAGAAGAAGTCGATGCAGCACTGGAGGCGTATGGTTTTCCGATGGGCATCTTCGCCGTCAACGACATGGCGGGACTTGAGATCGCCTGGGCACGGCGCAAGCGGCAGGCGGCGAAACGCGACCCGAACGAGCGCTACGTCGAGATCGCCGACAGGCTGTGCGAGGCTGGCCGCCTCGGCCGCAAGAGCGGACGCGGCTGGTACGACTATTCGACCGGCGAACGCGTCGTCGACCCCGTAGTAACAGCACTCATTGAGAGCATTCGCGCGGCGAGGGGCATTACGCCGCGGCGCTTCTCGCCAGACGAAATCGTCACGCGCCTGCTCATGGCGATGGTCGATGAAGGCGCCAACCTCCTTGCCGAAGGTATTGCCGCACGCGCCAGCGATATCGACCTGGTAATGATCAATGGCTACGGGTTTCCCGCACACAAGGGCGGCGCAATGTTCGCGACAGGTTATGGCGCGAGAGATGATTAACGTTCGGAGCTTTGTATTCGACACCAAGTGTGAACCAACCTGCAGTCTATCCTTCGATCGATTTGATGTCACAAAGTATTATTCAGCAAATCTTGGCATCGTTCCAGGAGATGATACGAACTATGTTTACGCTACACCCCTATGAACCCTCCTTTGACGAATGGCGCGGTCGAAATTCTCAAATTTCAACATTGATTGACTTGGAGAACAAGGCGGAAGGATTGTCATCTCAATCGTTCCAGGTCCGTCGAAGGTCCGATTACCGACACCGGCATGACGTCGAGGGCATTGCGCCGCACCATGCCGGGAGCCGTATCCTGTTCCACCGATCCCGCCGGGATGCACAATTCGCGGCAGTAACGGAAGGCGCCTTCAGTCGCGAGAATATCTTTTGGTGGGCTTGCCTGTGAAGCGGCCCAACGGAATCTGGTCGGCGCCAGATGCGAGGCGGCGGGTCGTCGGACATCAGCGGCCGGACTATTGAAGGAACCTCAGCCCGCTGCGCGAAAGCCGGCTGCTTGCCGACAGCATCGAGAAATAGACCTGGACGGTCTGGCCAATCTGTTGTCCGGACATTGTAAAGTCGCTGCCCTCGCTGCGCGTCAGGGATTCCTGCAGAATGTGCAGGCTGGTCAGAAAACGTCGCGGCAGGTCCTTGAAGTCCTCGATCCCCTCGGGCGCTTCCGTGGCGAAGCGTTCGAACAGATCGACCGCCCTGGCGTATTCCTCCATCGCATCGTCGAACCGCTCCATGCCGATCACCACGGATGATCCGCCCAGCGCAGCATTGACCTGCCGCAGAGGCGAAAGATCGAAAGCGCTCTGACCGAAGGATCGCCCTGCACGCGCCTGCCGGTGTCCTTTCGCTGTGGGACAAAATGATCTTCGCGCCAGTCCAAGAGTCGTTGGTGAACGCGCCCTACAATTCGCCAGGCAAGGTCTTGCGCCATGCGAAAGGGTTCGTGTGCCCACCTCGTCAAAATCTCAGGTCGACAGTATCCTCGCCCGGTTTCCCGGGCCGGTCGTGCTCTATTTCAGCCGGCGCCGGATTCTGCTCATGCTGGTTCTCTACATTGCCGCGTTGGGGCTCATGTTCTGGCTCCTCTTCTCGGAGCGTGCGAGGACGCGCGATTACGTATCGGGCTGGCGTGACATTACCATGGTCTGCGTCTCGATCCTGTTCTGGGGCGCCTTGGCGCTGAGGGCCGTACTCATGCTCCTGTTTCCTCATGCGGCGAGCTTGAAACTCGATGCCGACGGGTTCGAAACCGGTCACGTCTTCCGCCGCGTCCGACTGCCATGGCGGGATGTGAGCGAGTTTTGCATAAGGATCAGATACCTTTTGCCCGCGAAAATCGGCGGTTCGGTCGATCAGATCATCTATGAGGGTCTGAACGCGAGCGATGGGCAGAGCGAGCCGAAGGCTCTCCGCGTCTTGCCGGATTTATACGGGCAGCCGAGAATCCGGCGCGAGGAGCTCGTCCGGCTGTTGAATGAATGGCGCGATCGTGCGCTGGCGGTGCCAGATTCGCCGCGTCGCACGGTTCCGCGCGTGAGTGGAGCCGCGCAATGAGACGAAGCATCCTGACCCTTCTCGCCGCAGTATCGCCGCTGGCAGCCCAGGCCGCCGATCTGGGAGCGATATTTCCCGCCGACGAAGCGGTCTGCTACGCACAGGACTTTGACGCAGCCTATCTGGAAGCGCATCCGACGCAGCGCGTCACCTCGATGCGCATCGTCCGGCCCCTCGATCCTGCTCTTCAGAGATTGGAAGCGGAAGAGAAGGAAGGCTACAACGCAAAAGGCTCCAACCTGACCGCCGTCGCCTTCGCCAGGATCGGTGTGAGGGTGCGGAAAACCGGCTCCAGACTGTGGTCCGGCTACTGCAGTTGCCATCAGTTCAGGGACGGACGCACACGCTGCTCATCAGGCGAATGCGACGGTGGCGCCATGGCGATCGCCGCGACGGACAATGGCGGAGCAACCGTCTATTTCGATCCCGACGCCAGCAACCAGAGCCATTTCGTCGTGGTCGGTTGCGATGATTCTCCTCCCGAGCACGGCGCCATCTCCTTCTCGATCGAAACTGACAGCGCGCCGTTCCTGCTCGAACGCGTTCCAATGGCCCAGTGCGACGAAATCGATATGACTCGCTGAGAGGTAATCGGATTCGTAGCTGCGACCGGCGCCAGTGCAGGGAGAACTCCTTTCACGTCCATTTCGTGCTCCCTTTAACGAGTCGGCCGACGTTCAAGGTTGGAAGCCAGGGAGGGGGCAGGACTGGTTGATGGTCAACAGCGCGGCCATGACGGCCGCCTTTTCTTCCTTGCGGATGTCCCACAAATCCATTCCCCGACACTCGATGTCCGTTCTTGACGGAGCAAGAGAACTGGGAAGGCTGACAACCCGATCGCAGACCAGCTTGTCGCCCCAAATCCCGAACTGATCGATATCCTGGCCTCGCGTGAGGTCGGCTTTCTCCACTCTCTTCAGATCGATGACTGCATGCGACAGGTAGCCCGTCGCTTCCGCCTGATAGAGCGAGCTTATCTGATCGATCACGCACGGATCCTCTTCCCGCGGCGTCACGAGGACGGCGTATCTGGGCGGAGGGTTTCCTGTCCATTCGACGAAGCCCAGATGGGTGCCGCCATCCGCGGTCGTGTGGCTGTCCGGCGACCGCAACAGGCCCCATAAAACCCCTACTGCCTTGAGATGCTCGGAAGCGTCGAAGGCCCGGGCCTGCGACAGCATCAGGGCGGAAGCCGCGAATGCGCCCGGCGAGACATACTACGCTGCGACATTCCTGCGATCTCCTTCGGTCCGGCGGGCAACATCGGCATAGCAGATCAAACGGGGTGGCCGCTTGGCCGGGAGCGAAGCCGATCTGGCACTGAGGCGAAGAAATCGGCACGGGCGCGACTTCGCCCCAGCCCCCTACGTGCTTCGCCTCGGCCCAAGTCTCCAGGGGATGCTATCGTGATGGCCGGGTACGGTCACGGCACTCGTGTTTCGCCGTCACGCCAGGAGTTCACCGTGTCAGAACAATCGAGCCAGATCGAAGGCGCGGCCTCGCCGTCCGATGACGAAAAACTTGAGGGCATCGGCGGCTGGCTGATACCGCTCGCAATCGCCCAGGTGCTGGGGGTCGTCTTCTTCCTCATGTCGATGATTGCCAACTTCTCGATCCTGCCGCCCGAAACGGCAACGGTTCAACCGGTAGCATTCTTTGGCACGATCATGATCGAAGGGGCATTCCTGCTTCTTCTCGTCTACACGGCATTCCTGTTCTTCACGAAAAGCGGACGGTTTCCGACGACGTTCATAGTCTCCTGCGTCGCGGGCATGATCGAGCCTGTCATATTGGCGGTCTGGCTGGCCAATACCGCGGGTATCGAGAGCCTTTCCTCGGTTACGGCCAGTGACGGGGCAACGGGCTACCTCGTGATGATCGCAGGCAGCATCCTCTGGATAGCCTACGTCCTCAATTCGGTTCGGGTTCGCAACACGTTCACACACTGACGAACTAGATTGACCGGAGCGATGTCGCTGTCCCCACGATTTGCACGAACCATGATCTTCGGCGCCCCGATAGCCGTCACCGTGCTCCTCGCATCCCTTGTATTGGTAGCGTTGCCCGCCCTGGATATGGCCTGGCTGACACGGCTGTCGGGAGCGCCTGACGCCTCGATGCAAGATACGCGGGACGTCCCCGGTGATCCGACCCGCTTCGATCCCATGGCCGGCTTGGACGAAGTGCTTGCGTGGGGAGGCCCGGAAGCACGGCTCGAACGGATCTACGTATCCGGTGTGCGCCGCGACGGCACGCTTGACCTGACCGCCGACTTTTCGCGCGCACCTTCGGTCACTTATGAACTCCATCGCACGGTGGAAGCGCCGGATCCTGCGCCGCCGGTCGGAGCAGGAGGTTCGGCCGACGGGCGCTGGTTCCAATCGCTGCGCATAGAGGCGATCAAGCCGGGCAAGCGTCGGCAGACGACACGTATCGGCGGCGGCTCGGCCGAGCGGCTCTGGTATGTCAGCCGTGGCCTCGACCGTCACGCGGGAGATGTGACCGGCGCGCCGTCCCAAGCCGCGATCCCCCTCCCGACGTGCGATCTCGCGAACCTGTGGACGCTGGCAATAGCGCAAGGCGCTCCACCGGACGCCATCGCCCGCATCCGCTATGACGCGCGCGGATACACGCTCGCCGTTCCTGGCATTTTCAATGGTCGATACGGACTGGATTGCGCGGAAGCGCGTTGAACGGTTCGGGAGGATTTTCGAGATGCCGGGGCACGTGATCGCATCGAGCATCGCAATGGGAATTGCCCTGGCAACCATTGGCGTGGTCGCCGCCGCATCGGCCGCGGAACCGGACCGATGTGCACCGGAGGGCGTGACCACCGTCTGCCGCATCGAAGGAAAAGTCCTGCGGGTCATTCGGGAAACACAATCTCCCTCGGGCCAATATGCCGTTGCGTGGCTGGTTCCCGTTGCCGAGGAGCTCCTGGTGACGGACCCGGACGGCAGTGTCCGTGCCGACGGCGTCGAAGTCGCCAACATGCTGGTCCGGCTGGACGAGGCGACGATTGTCGCCCAGAGGGCGGCATGCATCCGGGCGATCTGGCGCGCTACAGCCACCTGCAGATCGATGTTCTCTGGTCCGCCGGCAGCTCATTCGTCGGGGTCGTCAACCAGGAGAAGTGGGAGACCCTGAGCGCAGCCGTTTTCGGGATTGCCGCGAATGGAGACGCAGCCGGGCCGCTAGATCTGCTTACTCTCGCCAGAAAAGCCGGTTTGCGTCACCTCGCCCAGCATCATCCGCGGATTGACACCAGCGGATTTGCGGCGCGGCTGAATACATTCGCACCCTGAGAAGAGAGTGACAATGTCGCTTTTAGTCCACGGACGGGATCGTTGGAATGACCGATAAGCTGAACGGTTTCGGGTGCCGTTAGGCGTACGAAAGCGTCACGTGCGGAAACTCGCCAGCAGAGCTACCATACAGACCGCTATCTGATCGGGCATAGTTCGGAGGCTTTGGCGCACCCGCCGCGATTCGAACGCGGGACCTCCACCTTCGGAGGGTGGCGCTCTATCCAGCTGAGCTACGGGTGCCAACATCACTGTCCTTACGCGAGAATCCTGCGATTGTGAAGCGCACAAAATCCGTCGCGCGAGCACTCGATTTGCATCCAAGCCTTTGACGCCGTGATCCACAGGCGAGGAGGTTCGCCGCCCGACATTCACGCACCCACGCCGCCAATGGTGCGACCAAGCCCGTCAAAACACCATTTTGGCTGGTAGCAATTTGGTTGCAATCGCGAGCTGCTACTGCGGTCCGCAGCAGCATCAATTTTTTCAAGCCGTTGAAATATATTCAATTTTTGTCGTTTGCACTACAACTTTCGAAGCATCGTGGACGGCCGCTACCGGGAAATCGCTGGTCATATTGCGCGCTCTTTTCGCGTACACACCGGTTTGAACTGGCAATCCTAGCTGTGCAGCAGAGCAGCTTTGCTGAAATGCGACCCGCTTCGCAGATGGTCTATCGCCTCAGCGGCATCGACCCAGGGAACTTGACGCGTTCCAGCTTCTCATCGTGGCTGGATGCACGGGCGAATTGCAGAGTGAAAAGGGACACTCCGCCTGTTCTCTGCACAATACCGTTTCGCCGATCTTTCGTTCCTTCGGTGACAGGCGCGTACCATGCCACCTCGCAAACGCTAATCGCTATTGGCCAATTCCATGGTACCAGCAGTGGCCGAACCGGGTCTTTCCTCACGGCTGGGAACTGCACCGAAGCCGCCACCCGTCGGCGTGACGATGGTGATGGCCTCGCCGGCATCGAGCACCGTCTCGGCGCAGCCGGGCAACTCCTCGATGCGTCCGTCGTTGCGGCGCACCAGGTTGTGGCCCGTTTCGCCGGCCTCGCCGCCTTCCAAGCCGAAGGGAGCCACCTTGCGGTGTCCGGAAAGGATGGCGCAGTTCATCCTCTCGCGGAAACGGATGGTGCGGCTGGTCCCGTCGCCGGCATGCCAGCGCCCCTTGCCACCCGACCCCAAACGGACACGGAAATCCTCCAACACCACCGGGAATCGCAGCTCGAGGATTTCCGGGTCGGTCAGCCGTGAATTGGTCATGTGGGTGTGGACGGCCGGGGCGCCGTCGAAGCCTTCGCCGGCTGGCGCGCCGGAGCAGATGGTCTCGTAATACTGGTAACGGTCGTTGCCGAAGGTGAGATTGTTCATCGTGCCCTGCGCGGCCGCCAGCGAGCCCAGCGCGCCGAACAGGCAGTTGGTGACAGCTTGGCTGACCTCGACATTGCCAGCGACGACCGCCGCAGGATGCTTCGGCGAGAGCATTGTACCTTCAGGCACGACGATATGGATCGGCCTCAGGCAACCGGCGTTCATGGGGATCATGTCGTCCACCATGACACGGAAGACATAAAGCACGGCGGCTCGGGTGACGGGTTCCGGGGCGTTGAAATTGTCGCCGCGCTGCGGCGAGGTGCCGGTGAAGTCGACCATCGCCTCACGCTTTTCGCGGTCGACGCTGATCCTGACGCGAATCTCGCAGCCCTGGTCCATCGGATAGCGGAATTCCGAGTCGGATAACCGCTCGATAACACGCCGCACGCTTTCGGCGGCATTATCCTGGACATGGCCCATATAGGCCTCGACGACATCGAGTCCGAACTGGGCGATGACTTTCTTCAGTTCCACGACGCCGCGCTCGTTGGCAGCGATCTGCGCCTTGAGGTCAGCGACGTTCTGGACCACGTTACGCACGGGATAGCGCGCGCCAGTGAGCAGTTCGACCAGCGCAGCCTCGCGGAAGTCGCCGCGGTCGACCAGCTTGAAATTGTCGATATAGACGCCCTCCTCCTCGATGGTCCTGGCGTTGGGCGACATCGAGCCCGGCGCCGTGCCGCCGACATCGGCGTGATGGCCGCGCGAGGCGACCCAGAACAGGACCGATCCGCCGGCGTCGTCGAAGACCGGCGTGCACACCGTGATGTCGGGCAGATGGGTGCCGCCATTGTAGGGTGCGTTGATGACGAAGACGTCGCCGGGATGGATTTGCGCGTTGTTGCGAATAACCGATTCGACTGACCGGTCCATCGAGCCCAGATGAACCGGCATGTGCGGCGCGTTGGCGACCAAGGCTCCGTCGCGGTCGAACACCGCGCAGGAAAAGTCCAGCCGCTCCTTGATATTAACCGAATAAGCCGTGTTCTGCAGTGCCAGTCCCATCTGCTCGGCGATGGACATGAACAAATTATTGAAGATCTCCAGCATGACCGGATCGGCGTCGGTACCGACCGCGACGCGCCGTGGCAGAGCTACCACCCGCTCCATTACCAGATGATCGAGCGGCGTCACCGCGACTGCCCAGCCGGGCTCGACGACAACGGTCTGATTGGGCTCGATAATCAAGGCCGGGCCTTGCACGCGATGCCCGTTCTGCAACTGCTCCCGGCGATAGACGCTTGCCTCGTGCCAATCTCCATTCGAGAAGAATCGCGTCCGGTGCGCCGGTGCCGGCAGCGTCGCCGTAGCATCCGGCAGCGAGATTACAGCTTGCCGGCCGCCGCCGCCGATCGCTTCGATGGAAATCGCCTCGACGACCATCTCCTTCGACCGGTCGATGAAGCCAAAGCGGCTTTTGTGCGCCGCCTCGAAGGTGACGGCCATGGCGCGCGCGTCGAAGTCAGCCGATTTCGGCCAAACACCGGCAGCGAGTGTCAGCGCCGGCACTTCGATTGTCGTGTCGGTGCCGGCATAGCGGACATGGGCGCGGATTTGGACAGTAACATTGCTCTTCGCGACACCCTGGGCCATGACTCCCGCGCCGGTTTCCGCGCAGAGCGGCTGGGCAGCGTCAGCCATCGGCGTAGCCGCTTCGGCCAGCTTCCTCTCCACAGCGATCTGGCGGATGGCACGAATGTCGGCCAGGCCCATGCCGTAGGCCGACAGCAGGCCGGAATAGGGATGGACCAGCACCTTCGTCATGCCGAGCGCGTCGGCGACGAGGCAGGCGTGCTGGCCGCTGGCACCACCAAAGGCGTTCAGAACATAGCGGGTTACGTCGTACCCCCGCGCGATCGAGATTTTCTTCACCGCTTCGGCCATGTTGGCGACCGCGATCTTGAGGAAACCGTCGGCGACGGTTTCGGCCGAGCGGCCGTCGCCGGCCGCCCGCGCCAGCGCCTCGAAGCCCTCGCGCACCGCCTCATGGTCGAGCGGTTCGTTCTGATCGGGGCCGAAGATCGCGGGAAACAGGTCCGGCACCAGCTTGCCGACCATCACATTGGCATCGGTCACCGCCAGCGGCCCGCCGCGGCGGTAGCATGCCGGTCCGGGATTGGCGCCCGCCGAATCCGGGCCGACGCGGAAGCGCGCGCCGTCGAAGTGCAGGATCGAGCCGCCGCCGGCGGCGACGGTATGGATCAGCATCATCGGTGCGCGCATGCGCACGCC
Source organism: uncultured Mesorhizobium sp. (assembly GCA_964490065.1). Lineage (GTDB taxonomy): Bacteria > Pseudomonadota > Alphaproteobacteria > Rhizobiales > Rhizobiaceae > Mesorhizobium. Next base: position 15,510 of record CAZBBT010000016.1, read on the forward strand.
CGCGACCGCTGTCTCGAAAGCGCGCTCGTACTCGCCGTCATAGTGGGCGACGTCGGTGGAGGTGCCGCCCATGTCGAAACCGATGACGCGGGAAAATCCGGCTTCGGCACCGGTCTGCGCCAGCGCGACGACGCCGCCGGCGGGACCCGACAGGATAGCGTCCTTGCCCTGGAACAGATCGGCCGCCGTCAACCCGCCTGACGACATCATGAACATCAGGCGCGCGCCGGTTCTTTGGATGTCGAGTTCGTCGGCAACTTGGGCGACGTAGCGGGCGAGGATCGGCGACAGATAGGCGTCGACAACCGTGGTGTCGCCGCGGCCGACGAATTTCACCAGCGGCGAGACCTCGTGGCTGACCGAGACCTGGACGAATCCCATCTCGCGAGCCAGGCGTGCCGCAGCCTGCTCGTGTGCCGGATAGCGGTAGGCGTGCATGAAGACGACCGCCACGGCGCGAAACCCCGCATCGGCGAGACTGGTAAGCGCGGCGCGAATCTCCTGTTCGGAAAGCGGCGCCTCCACGGTGCCGTCGGCCAACACGCGTTCGCCGATCTCGACCACGCGCTCGTAGAGAAGGTCAGGCTTGAGGATGTGTCTGGCGAAGATGTCGCCCCGCGCCTGATACCCGATCGCCAACGCATCGCGGAAACCCCGCGTTGTCACAAGCGCGCAACGCTCGCCCTTGCGCTCGAGCAACGCGTTGGTGGCGACCGTCGTGCCCATGCGCACGTCGCCTATCAGACCGGCAGGGATTTGCTCGCCCCCCTCGAGGCCGAGCAGCGAGCGGATACCGGCAACGGCCGCGTCGCGATAGGCGCCGGGATTCTCCGACAGAAGCTTGCGGGCCGTGAGCCGGCCAGTCGGATCGCGACCGATCACATCGGTGAAGGTGCCACCCCGGTCAACCCAGAAATCCCATTGCCCGGACATGGCAGATTCTCTTCTTCGATTTCCCTAATGAATAATTTATCGACATTTTATCGTCAACATGCAACCGTGAGTGGGAAAGAGGGCAAGCAAATGGATGGAACGAAGGAAGCAACAGGGACCGGGCGCGCGCCGGTCGGACCGATCGTGTCTTCCGGACACCTGGCGGGTGGCGCCTTGCCGGCTCTGTCGGAGATCGAGTTCGGTATGATCATGCTGGGCCATGCCTTCAATCGCTGGATCGTACGCTGCATGGCAGCGGCCGGCGTGCCGGACCTGTCAGCGATCGACGTGCTGGTGCTCCACAACGTCGCTCATCGTGGCAAGCCGAAGACGCTGGCCGATATCTGCCTCGTGCTCAACGTAGAGGACACGCATGTCGTGGCCTATGCGCTGAAGAAACTCGAGCGGCAGAGGTTGGTCAGGAGCGGCCGGCGCGGCAAGGAAAAGCTGGCGACGATTACGGCCGAAGGTGAGGCAGCCTGTCGGCGCTACGCGGCGATCCGCGAGGAACTGTTGGTTCGCTCCGTGCTGTCGATGGATGTGCCTGGCGAAGCCCTGTCTTCCGTTGCCGCGCGCTTGCGGGCGCTCTCCGGCCACTACGACCAGGCCTCGCGCAGCGCCGCCTCGATCTGAGGCTGACCAGGAAGGCAGGTTGATTTGCCCCGACGTCATGCGCGGTAGCCGCAACATACCGCAGGGGCAGGAGACAGCGGCGGCGCTGCGTAATGACTGGGATCGCGCCGCAATTTCGCCACAGCGACACGAACGGCTTCCTGACCATCCCAGGACGGTTGAAACCAGCCGTCATCCATGTCCTTGATGGAATTCAACGCATCGGTTCGGGCACGATCATGCGCTTCAAGCCGCGCGAATGCGAGATGCCGGGCAATGCGTGACAGGATGGTAAGGAGAACGCGATGACGCCATTCGTCTTCAACACGACGCCTTCGGTGGTGTTCGAGCCGGGTGCCGCGCGGCGCTTAGGCCCGGTAGCCGGTTCACGGCTTGGTACGTCCGTACTGTTCGTGACCGATCCCGGGTTACGCAGGCTCGGCCTCTGCGACCCCGCCATCGCCTCGCTCGAGGCGGAGGGAGCGAGCGTGACAATTTTCGACGGCGTCGAGGCGGATCCTTCCCGCGCGACGTTGATGAAAGCGGTCGAGACCGGCAAGGCTTCCGGCACAACCGGTGTCGTCGGTTTCGGGGGTGGCTCGTCCCTGGACGTGGCGAAACTGTCGGCGCTGTTGATCGGCTCCGACGAAGATCTGGATGACGCCTGGGGCGTGGGGCAGGCAAGGGGGCCGAGATTGCCGCTCGTGCTGGCACCGACCACCGCGGGCACCGGATCGGAAGTCACGCCCGTCTCGATCATAACGGTAGGCGAGGAGGAAAAACGTGGTGTCTCGTCACCGGTCATTCTGCCGGACGTCGCGATCCTCGACGCGGAACTGACGATCGGCCTGCCGCCAGCGATCACCGCCGCCACCGGTGTCGATGCCATGGTCCACGCCATCGAAGCCTATGCGTCGCAGAACGCCAATAACAACCCGCTCTCGAAGATGCTGGCGCGACAGGCGCTTCAATTGCTCGGAGCAAACATCGAGACAGTCGTCCGCGAGCCTGGCAACACCGAGGCGCGGGGCGCGATGTTGCTTGGCTCGATGCTGGCCGGCCAGGCCTTCGCCAACTCGCCGGTCGCGGCAGTCCATGCACTGGCCTATCCGATCGGTGGTACGTTCCACGTACCGCACGGCCTGTCGAATGCGCTGGTGCTTCCTCATGTGTTGCGCTTCAACGCTCCAGACGCGGCGCCTTTCTACGCGGAAATCGCAGCAGACGCCTTCCCGCATCTGGAAAGCGAGAAAGGGATACAGGGACGATGTGGCGCTTTCATCGAGGAACTTGCCTCGCTGTCGAAGCGGCTCGGCATGCGGACAAGGCTGCGCGAGGTCGGCATCGGCGAAGAGCATCTGGCGAAGATGGCGGCGGATGCGATGAAACAGCAGCGGTTGCTGGTGAACAATCCGCGTCCTGTCGCGGAGGCTGACGCACTTGCAATCTACAAGGCGGCCTGGTGAGTGGATGCGGCCGGTTCCTTCCACACGCGACAGCTACCGTCATTTCCGCACGATCCAGACCCGCTGGATGGACAACGACGTTTATGGCCACATGAACAATGTGGTGCACTATTCGCTGTTCGACACGGCGGTGAACGGCTGGCTGATCGAGAATGGCCTGCTCGACATCCATCGCGGTGAGCAAGTCGGCCTCGTCGTGGAGACGGGCTGCCGTTACTTTGATGAGATGGCGTTTCCCGACATCGTCACGGCGGGCATCCGGGTGGCCAGGCTAGGCACCTCGTCGGTGCGCTACGAAGTCGGCTTGTTCCGGAACGACGAGGCCCGTGCGAGCGCCGAGGGTTTCTTCGTTCACGTCTATGTGGATCGCGACACACGGCGGCCGAAGCCGCTTGACGACATACTCCGATCCGCGCTTGAAGCCATCGTCTCACCCAGCACCTGAACATTCGAACCTATCGATGTCGAGCATAGGTTCGGACGATGCCGGGCTTACTGCGCGGCGAGTGCCGTGCGCCGGTCGCCTAGCAGGATGCAACACGCAGTCCGGCGGAATCGAACAGGTGCATGCGCTCCGGCGGCAGAAGGAGATGGATCGGCCCTCCTTGCGTCTCGATGTCCTGTCGTTTCAGCACCGCAACGATCTTATCGCCGCCAGCGACCGTAGCATGGATCACCGTTTCGGGTCCCAGTGCCTCGGCCAGCTCCATCTTTGCCTCCAGCGATCCTTCGGCGCCTCCCGACAGTTCGATGTCATGCGGCCTTATGCCGAGCGTCACCCCATCGCCAGGCTTCAGCGCGGAGCCGTTGGCCGTGACTGTCACGGCCAGCCTCTCCGGGCCCTCGACTCTCACTTCGGTAGCACCAGCCGAACACACTTTACCCGGCAGAAGATTCATGCGCGGCGCGCCGATAAAGCCGGCGACAAACAGATTGGCCGGTGCATTGTAGAGATCGAGAGGCCGGCCGACCTGCTCGATCCTGCCGGCACGCATCACGACGATGCGGTCAGCTAGCGTCATCGCCTCTACCTGGTCGTGGGTGACATAGATCATCGTCGTGGCGAGTCGTTTGTGCAGTGCCGAGATTTCGGCACGCGTCGAGATTCGCAGCTCCGCATCCAGATTCGACAGCGGCTCGTCGAGCAGAAAGGCGGTCGGATTGCGCACCACTGCGCGGCCGATCGCGACGCGCTGCCTCTGGCCGCCGGAAAGCTGCCCCGGCCGGCGGTCGAGATAGGGCGCGATCTCCAGCATGCGCGCAGCTTCCTGGATGCGCTGATCGATCTCGGCCTTCGGCATGCGGATGTTCTCCAGTCCGAAGGCGAGATTCTGGCGCACCGTCATGTGCGGGTAGAGCGCGTAGGACTGGAATACCATGGCCAGTCCCCGCTGCGCCGCCGAGACGTCGGTGACGTCCTTGCCGTCGATCTCGACCGTGCCGCCGGTCGGCTTGTCGAGCCCGGCGATCAGCCTGAGCAGGGTGGACTTGCCGCAGCCGGAGGGGCCGACGAGCACCAGCATCTCGCCGTCGCCGACGTCGAGATCGATGTCGTGCAGCACCTTCACCTTGCCGAAGGCGCGGTCGATGTTGGTCAGCACTATTCGCCCCATGCCGCCCTCACTTCAGCCCGGTGCCGGCGATGCCGGCGGTGATATATCGCTGCAGGAAAACGAAGACGAGCACGACGGGGATCATCGTCACCACGGTCATCGCCAGGATGAAATGCCATTGCACGTTGAGCTGGCCGGCATAGGTGTTGAGGCCCACCTGCAGCGTGTAGAGCTCCTTGCGCGACAGCACCACCAGCGGCCACAGGAAATCGTTCCAGCGCCAGACCACCGAGAAGATCGCCAGCACCGCCAGCGCGGGCGCTGCCAGCGGCAGGACGATGCGCCAGTAGATCTGCCATTCCGACGCATTGTCCATGCGTGCGGCATCGATCAGTTCGTCCGGGATAGTGAGCATGTATTGCCTCAGCAGGAACACGCCGGTCGGCGTCGCAACCGTGGGTAGGATGACACCCCACAGCGAGTCGAACAGGCCGACGGCGCTGACCACCGAATAGAGCGGCACCAAGATGACCGACAGCGGCACCATCAGCGTACCGACGATCAGCAGCATCACAACGTCACGGCCCTTGAACTTGTATTTCGACAGCGCGAACGCTGCCATGGAATTGGTGAGCAGCGTAATCAGCGTCGCCATGCCGGTGACGAAGACCGAATTGCGCAGATAGAGGAAGAAGTCGAAATGGACGAAGGGCTCGGTGTAGTTCTCCGTCGCGAAGCCGATCTGCCGGACCGGGGCGCGGTCGGCGATGTTGACCTTGACGACGGCCTTCGGCACCTTGGGATCGACCATCTGCGCCACGATGCCGACGCGCCGCACCTCGGCCAACACTTTGGTCGACCCGTCCGGCAGCGTGACGTGATAGAGGCTCAGCGGCTTGTCATAGCCCTCCACCGTCACCTGCTGGCTGACATAGGGCAGGATGGTAGGCGGAAACTCGGCAAGCTGCGCCGGCGTCTTGAACGACGAGCCGACCAGCCAGACCGCTGGGCCGAACATGATGACGAAACCGCCGGCGAGCCACAGCCAGGTGACGATGTCCGTCCAGTGCCAGCCCTGGCCGCCGCGCCGCCGGGTGAGAAAGCCGACGACCCCGCTCATTCGCGCGCCGCCCTCTTCTCGCCGCGCCGGCCGACCTGCAACTGGATCAGCGTCAGCACGATCAGCACCAGCCCCATCAGGATGGATGCCGCGGAAGCCAGACCCGGATTGCGCAGCAGCGAGGCGAAACCGACCTCGTAGATGTATTGCGTCAGATAAAGCGTCGAGGTTCCGGGACCGCCGCCCGTCAGCACATAGACCTCGTCGAAAATCTGCACGGCGCGGATCAGCGCCAGCACGACGACGACCAGAAGGTTCGGCATCAGGAGCGGCAGCGTGATGCGCCAGAACACCCGCGCCGGCCTGGTGCCGTCCATCTCGGCCGCCTCGTAGAGGTCGCGTGGGATCGCCTGCAATCCGGCGAGCAGGATCAGCGTGTAAAAACCCATATGCGCCCAGACCGAAACGCTGACGGTGGCGGCGAATGCCCAGAAGCGATCGGTCAACCAGTTGTGTGGCTCGCCGCCGAGCTCGTAGACGATGAGGTTCAACAGCCCCTGGCGTTGCAGGATCCAGCGCCAGATCAGGCCGGTGACGACGGGCGACAGAAGCACCGGGAAGAAGAACACCGCGCGCCAGAAGCTGCGCGCCATGATCTCGCGGTTGAGGATCAACGCGGTGGCGATCGACACGATGGTCATCAGCGCCACCTGGACGACGACGAAAAGCGCGGTGTTGTGGACCGCGTTCCAGAACAGGTCTTCGCGGCAGGTGGCGGTGTCGAGATAGTTCCCGCAATCGAGCAGGCGCTGATATTGCGCGAGGCCGACATAAGTGCGGTCCTGCAGAAAATAGGCCGTTCCTGACGTGGCCGAATAGAAGAAGTTGATGACCAGCGGCACCAGTACGAAGACGCCGAAGATCGCCATGTTGGGCGCAAGGAAGAAGGCGGCCATGCCGCCGGTGCCCGTCGCGCGCTGCCATGCCTTGAGCGGCACGTTGACGATCGAAGCCAGCCAGACGGCCGGCGCCACGAGAACGGCCCCGGCCGAAGTCTTCAATGCAGCAGCGACGGTCACTTCGCCTCGGCGACCTTGTCGGCGATGTCCTGGTCGATCCTGGCCCAAGCGTCGTCGAGCGTGAGTTCGCCGGCCATCACCTGGCTGACGCGGGTCACCAGAGCGCCGTAATAGGCGTTAGCCCATTTCCACGGCGGCAAGGCGTCGGCCGCCGGTAGGGTCTGGCCCGCAGCCTTGACGAATTCATCGAGCGCCGGCCCGACATTCTTGTCCTTGGTATCCCAATCGAGGCCGCCCTTGGCGATGACGCCCTTGTGCGCGGGCAGGAACAAAGTGCGCTCGGAAAATTCCTTCACGATGTCCTCGCGCGCCAGGTAGTCCATCACCTTGGCGACGTCCTTGGGGTTCTTCGTGTATTTGATGGCCACCAGTGCCGCGCCGCCCTTCAGGCCGGAGCAGCCGGCGGTGCCGCAGGGCGAGCCGGTCGCCACCCAGTCGAAGGCGTCGCCGATCTTGGTCGACAAATTGGCCACCTGCCACGAGCCCGAATAATAGAACGGGATCTGCGCGTTGATGAAATCGTCCGCGGCCGCGCGGTAGGTCGAGCCCGCCGCCGAGACCCAGGTGTCCTTCAGCATCAGGCCCTTGCCGGTCCAGTCGACCAGCTTGGTGACGAAGGCCTTGGTGCCATCGTCCACTTTAGCCGGTAAGCCGTCGGGACCGATGTAGTTGGCACCGTAGGAGACGTTCGGGCCGGAAATGCGGTGACCGGAGCGGTCGATGGCGAAGGCGGCCGGAAGCTGCTGGCTCTTCGCCACCTGTTCCGCCGCGTTGACCCAGTCGTCCCATGTCGCCTTGTCGCCCGGCAGCGCGACACCGGCCTGGTCGAACAGCGTCTTGTTGGCGAAGCCGCCTGTCAGCGTGAGCTGCGTCATGAAGCCGGTGATGGCATTGGAGCCGTCCGGCCGCATCCAGTCCAGCGTGTCGCCGAAATTGTCGTCCCAGTATTTGGCGTCAGCCAGCAACGGCCTGAGGTCGAGCCAGTGCTGCGCCAGTTCCTTGATGTTGGTTACACGGGCGATGTCGGGGCCCTGGCCGGCCTCGAGCTGGATGGGAAGCTGCTCCTGGATCACCTTATAGGCGACGTTGTCGAGCGTGACGTGGATGTCCGGATTCTCTTTCATGAAGCGGTCGAGGATGTCCTTGATGACATCACCTTCGACGCCGTCCGAATACCACATGATGCGCACGTCACCGGCGAACGCGCAGGTCGATGCGAGCAGGCTGGCCGTTACGGCGGCCAGCAGGGTGCGGGTCAGTTTCATCTCTCGTCTCCTCCTTTGTCGGGCATTCCCGTTTATGCTTGAGCCGTTGCCGCCGTGTCGGGGCCGCGACCAAATTCCTCCGTTAGTTCCGGCGCGCCATGCGCGTCGCCTCGCCGCGCACGGTCCAATTGGATGGGTCGAGTGTCCTGCCCTCAGCCTGAATTCTTGCGTCGGCGAAAAACCGCACCGGTCCGTATTCGGGATCCTCGATCACCACTTCGCCATCGGGGCCTGACTGTACCGCAAGATCGGCGAAAGCCGCAGTCCAGCCATTGAGGTCGGACAGATCGCCGGTCCGGTCTCCCAGGCGCACAATCCACTTGGCCTTGCACCCCGCCGCACGCAATTCGTTGCCGGCCGTCGGGCCATGCGCGACCGGCGTGATCGGCACGTCAGTCTTGAGCATGGCAAAGGCATCGCCGGCTTGCGCCAAGGCGATATTGCCTTCCACCCGTGTGGCGTCGAAGGCACTTGCCGGGAACCAGGCGTGGGTGAAGTCCGGCTGCTCGTCCGAACAGTCGAAGACGACCACCGCGAGATCGCGATACTGATGCACGCGCGGCAGCGTGCCCGAGCCGCCCCAGTAGGACGGACGGCCATAGCCTGACTGCAACACCTCGCCGGGATGGTTGATCCAGATCTGCGCGTCCGGGTTCGTGCCGAGACGCGCATGCAGCACCGTCTCCTGATAGCCCCACCGGTTCCAGCGGTAACCGGCAGCGCTGCCCATCGCATGACTTGGAGTCTTGTAGTGGTAGAGCCGCGCGAAACGACCCTGCCCCTGTGCGAAGGTCCATTCCCAGGCTTCGTCGCCGGCAAGCGAGGCGATGGCCGCGAGTTCCGCCGGAACGACGAGCCCATGGTCGCGCAGGCAGAGCGCAAGCTGCGGCAATGCGTGGAAGCGCATACCGTAATTGCCCTTGCCCCACACCATGCGGCAGATGCCCGAAAGCTCCAGCGAGCGCGCGGCGCGCAGCGTGTGCTCGTAGGAGCGCCCTTGCGCGCCGGTGAGGATGCCGTGATGCGCCGAGCGTGCGACGATCTCCAGCAGGCGGACGATCGCCTTGCCGGCGCGTTCGGCGATGTCTTTATCTGGTGCCAGCGCATACAGAACGCAGAGACCCTTGATGTCAATCGGGAAATAGGGCGCCGAGTTGAACTCGGCCATTTCCCATTGCTCGAAATGATCGAGCCAGGCCCGAACTCGCGCAGCACCAATGGCCGATTGCTCGCGACCGAGACGGTTCGAACGCACGAAGCGCGCATCTGGCAGCATATCGCCGGCGAGGTAGGCGGCGGTGTGGAAAAGCAGCGCGTGGTTCTCCGAAAAGTACCACTGCACGTCGTTGCCCTGCTCGTCCATCCAGTAGCGATAGCCGAGGATGGCCTCGTCGACGCGGGCGCGCAGGCCGGCGTCCAGTTTCTCACCATAGGCCTTGCGGCCCCACAGCAGCGGCACGAGGATGAAATCGGCGCAGTCGTGGCAGTCCTCGATGGCCGGCAGCGCGCCGGCGATCATCGCGTCGGTCTCCGCGCCGTCCTGTCCGATGGCCAGCCGCGCCAGCGAGCGCACCGTGTCGGCCTCGGCGTGGCCGGCGACTTCCTTCAGCGCCTCGTCGATGCGGGCGGTCAGGGTTTCCGGCGCTATACCCTGGCGGCGGGCATGGCAGATCTCGACACCGAAGACGCGCGAGACGACATGACCGCCGACCGAGAGCGTCACCTTGAAATGGCGGAAATCGGCGGGCAGGTCTTCCGTCTCGGCGATCGGCATGCGTTTCTCGCCGGCCGCAAGTTCGAAGGCGTAGCGCACCGGCGCCTCGATCGACATGAAGTCGCCCTCGATCTCGACCGTCACGAGCGCATCGACCGGCAACGCCGCGCCGGTGAGCAGCGCCACCTCGCCGCCGTCATAGGCCGGGCGCTCGAAGCGCATGTCGTCGAGCGCGGCTTCCATCGCGTCAGCGACGCTACCGTCCACTTCGACCGGCAGAGCGATGGAGACCGCGGGGCCGGACAGATAGTCGAGCTGGAAATAGTAGCGGGCGTCGCGCTCGGCAAGATCGTCGAACCAGATGCGGACGGCGTTACGTCCCGCCTTCAGCACGAGCCGGAATTCCTCGGCGCTTTCCAGATTGCGGCCGTAGGGCGCCATCCAGCCGGCTTCCGCGCCGTTGACGAACAGGATCGCCCCGCCGCAGGTGCGCAATCTCAGCAGCGCCTCGCCGGCCGCGGCCGCCTCGATCTCCGTTTCGGCCCAGGTGCCGAGCACCGTCGGCCGGAACCAGAAGCCCGAGAGATCGACGCGCGGCGAAGCGAAGGGCAGCCACAGCCGTTGCGCGCTGAATTCGGCGGCGATCTCGGGGCGCTTGCCACGGCGCTCCACAGCGAACTGGGTGCGGCAGGGATATTCGTGGGGAATGAAATTCTTATGCTTTGTGAGGAAGAAGAAAGGATCCATCTCTCCCTTCATCGGCTGGCCCGGCACGTCGTAGCGCTGCTCGGCTGTGACCCCGAGCCGCCAGTAGACGACCGGCTGTCCCGCCGCGAGCGGCCGGCGCAGCGTGAAGTCGGCTTCCACGCTTTGGACGGCCGCGCTCATCTCAGATCCTTCACGGCAACCGGGGAAACGTCGGTATAGGCCTGGTTCTCGCCGGTCATGCCCCAGACGAAGGCATAGGGTCCGGTGCCGGCGCCCATATGGATCGACCAGGCGGGCGAAAGCACCACGTCGCCATCCGCCACCATCAGATGACGGGTGTTGTCGGGACGCCCCATGAGGTGGACGACGCGGTCATCCTCGGCGAGATCGAAATAGCAATAGGCCTCCATGCGCCGCTCGTGCAGGTGCGGCGGCATGGTGTTCCAGACATTGCCGGGCGCAAGGTCGGTGATGCCCATCAAAAGCAGGCAGGACGGCGTGACCTCGGGATGGATGTACATGCGCAGCGTGCGCCTGTTGGCGCGCTTCTCCTCGCCGAGATCGAGCGGCTTGGCCTCGGCCTGGCGGATCAGGCGATGCGGAACGTCGGCGCCGGCCGGCACGGAATTCATGTAGAAGCGTGCCGGCTTGTCCGGATCGTCGCTTTCCAGCGTCACCTCGCGCGCGCCGCGGCCGACATAGACGACATCGCGGCTGGCCGTCGCGAAGCGCTTGCCGTCCACCGTGACCGTGCCGCCGCCGCCGAGATTGGCGATGCCCATCTCGCGCGCGGTGAAGAAGAGTTCGGTGCCGACCTCCGCGCCGTCGCCGAATATCAGAGGGTTGGCGAGCGGGACCGCGCCGCCGACGATCATGCGGTCGACATGGGTGTAGACGAATTCGATCGCGCCAGGCTTGAACAGGCCCTCGGCCAGGAATTCGGCCCGCAGCCGTTCCGTGTTCATGGCGGGAATGTCCGCCGGCGATGCGCCGTAGAGCACCCGCATCATGCCGCCTCCGCCTTGCTGTCGAGATGGTGAAGCCCTTCGGTGAGGCACAGGATCGCCAGCGCCTGCCCGTAGCCGGTGGGCTGGATCGGGATATCCCGGTAGAATTGCAGATCGTGCCCCATGCGCGTGCCGTAGGACACGTTCGCCACCACGCCCTGGCCGTCGATACTGGCCATCACCGCTTCCAGCGCGCGCAGCCCGGCGGCGCGGCATCCGACGGAACCGAACCCGAGCCGCGCGGCCTTCATCAGCCCGTAGCCGAATCCCGCCGTAGCCGAGATTTCCTCGTAGGAGGACGGGTCGTCGAGCAATGTGCGCCATGCACCGGATGCCGCCTGCAGCCCGAGCAACGCGCCGATCTGCGCTTCCAGCACGCCGAGCAGGTAGGCGCGCACCGAAGGCGCGATCTCTGCCAGTTCCAGCAGGTCGAGGATGCCGACCGTGATCCAGGCATTGCCCCTGCCCCACAGCGCGCGCGCGAAATTGTGCCGTCCAGCGAAGGTCCAGCCGTGGAACCACAGGCCGGATGCCGGATCGGCAAGATAGCGGGCGTGGACAAGGAACTGCCGCTCCGCCTCGTCGACGAAGCGGCGCTCGCCGGACGCCTGTCCCCAGGAGGCGAGGAACAGCGCCACCATGAACAGCGTGTCGTCCCACAATTCGTCGTCGTTGACCCGGTCGGAGACATTGTGCTGGAAACCGCCTTCCGGCGTGCGCGGCATGGCAGTCACCACGCGTTCGGCCCAGCCGCGCAGGATCGGCTCGAATCGCGGCGGCCGGTGCTGCCGCCGCCACAATTCGCTCAGCGCCAACAGCGGCGCGGTCGTGTTGACGTTCATAGCCGGCAGTCCGGCGGCGATGCGCCGGTCGTACCAGGCTTCGATCGTCGTGAGCAGCCGCTCGTCGCCGGTCTGTGCCCACAGCCGGACCAAGCCATAGAGTCCCACGCCCTGCGGCCATTCCCAACTGTCGAAGCTGACATAGTCACCCGGCGTGCCGTCCAGATTCGGCTCGTGGAAACGGCCGTCATGCCGAAGGCCGGTCATGCCGGCGACGAGGCTGGCAAGCGCGGCATTCAGACGTTCGGCCGACAGCGGCATCATTTCTTCCGGTTCTCAACTGGAACTCGAACTGTTCCACAAGGGTTTTTCTTGCGCAATCTGAAACTTTTTTGCAGATTTGATCGGCTTTGGTGGAGGCGAAACGAAGCATGACTATCCAGAGCAAGCGCGGGCGCCCGAGCCGTCGCATCCGGCTGGAGGAGATCGCCGAGCGCTGCGGCGTCTCGGTCAGCACCACCTCGCGGGCGTTGAGCGGTGTCGGCGGCGTGCGCGAAGACCTGCGCACCGTCATCATCGAGACCGCCAAGTCGATGAACTACGCCATCCCTGCCTCGGTCGCCGGCCGCAAGGTGATTCTGGCGGCGAGCAGCGCCGCGATGCTCGACAGCGCGCGCAGCCAGTTCACCACGCATGTGCTCGACGGGCTCAACGAGCGCGCCCGAATGCTTGGCGTGGAACTGGTGACGCGTCCGGTCGCCGCGCCGGAAGACGAGATTGCGCTGCTGCGCGATTCCGAACAGGACGACAGTGTCGCCGGCTGCCTGTTCCTGACGCTGGACGATGACGCCATGCTGACGCTGACGACAGGCTTCTCCAAGCCCATCGTGCTGGTCAACGGCGACGATCCCTCGATGCGCCATTCCAGCGTCACGCCGTGCAACCGCTCCGCCGCCATGCTGGCCGCGAACCATCTGATCGGCCTCGGCCATCGCCGCATCCTCTTCCTGCAGCGGCGCGGCCGGCGCACCATCGAGCGGCGCTACGAAGGCTGGCGCGATGCGCTTTCCGCTGCCGGTGTCACGGACTTCGAGGACCTTGTCGTGGAGGTGGACGACTGGCTGCCGGAGCTTGCGCGCAAGGCGTTGAAGCAACGCATCGCCACGCGCGGTCTCGATTTCACCGCGGTCCTGACGGCCGGCGACAGCCTGGCCTTCGGCGCTATTCGTGGCGTGCAGGAAGCGGGCCATTCCGTTCCCGCCGACGTATCGGTCGTCGGCATGGACGACCTGCCCCTGGCGGCCTTCTGCAACCCGCCTCTGACGGCGATGCACATCCCGATGCGCGAGATCGGTTCGGCGGCGCTCAGCCTGCTGCTCGACGACATGGCCCACGCGGTGCTGCCGCCGCGCCGCGTCGAACTGGCCTGCCACCTCGTGGTGCGGCAGTCGACAGCAGCCGTTCGGGCCGCCGACGGTCATCGTCATCCTGTGCCCTGAGTGCCGGACCTGCCGCCCGCGAAAAGCAGCGGCTCTCCCTCCTGTGTTTCCAGGCCGAGCACGCGCCCGAGCAGGATCATGTGGTCGCCGGCGGCGAAGCGGTCGGCAACGCTGCATTCGAACCGCGCCAGTGCCTGCGGCAGCAGCGGCACGCCATGTTCGTTCCACGAAAGGTCGAGATCGCTGAAATCGGAGCCCGATTTCGAGAAGCGCCAGCACAGATCCGCCTGATCCTGCGCCAGCACGTGGATGGCGTAGTGGCTGGAATTGGCGAAGGCATCGAAGCGGCGCGAATGCCGGCCGATCGACCACAGCACCAGCGGCGGATCGAGCGAGACGGAGGAGAAGCTGTTGGCGGTGATGGCTACCGGACCGTCAGCCGTGCCGGTGGTGACGACCGTGACGCCGGTGGCGAAGCGTCCGAAGGCGTTGCGCAGCCGACGTGCGTCGCTGGCGGCCGGAGCATCCGCCTTGAGACCGGCCATGCCCTGCGCGGTGGCGGATTTCGATATGGTCTGGTGTAGCATCAGCGGCGTAATCCTGTTCCCAGCGGCGTCGCCGGTGTCCTGTCCGGCACGCGGCCGTAGACATGCGGCAGCGAACACGTCTTGAGTTGCGGCAGAACCTTCGTGCCGAATTGGCGTGCCTCGTCGAGATGCGGGTAGCCGGAGAAGATGAAGGCGCGGATGCCCATCTTCATATAGGCCTCGATCTCCGAAAAGACCTGATCGGCCGAACCGACCAGCGCCGCGCCGCAACCCGAACGCGCCCGGCCGACGCCTGTCCAAAGACGCGGCTCGATGAAGCCTTCGGCGTCGGCGGTCTCGCGGTTCTTTGCCTGATGCGAGACGCCCAGCGACCTGGCGTCCAGCGCCCGCTCGCGGATCGCCCTGCCCTGCGCGTCGTCGAGCTTCGAGACCAGCTCGCGCGCGTATTCCTTCGCCTCGGCCTCGGTGTCACGCACGATCATGTGGACGCGCAAGCCGTAGTCGAGCGTGCGTCCGTGCCGCGCGGCACGCTCATGCACGGCCTTCATGCGCCCGGCGAGCTCTTCCTTCGTCTCCGGCCACATCAGGTAGACGTCGCATTGCTCGGCGCAGAGTTCGAGCGCGTCGGGCGAATAGCCGCCGAAATAGAGCAGCGGCCCGCCGTTTTGCTGATAGGGTTTTGCCGGCGCGGTGGTCAGCCCCCTGAAGCGATAGATATCGCCCTCGAAATCGATCTCGTCGCGTGTCCAGGCCTGGCGCAGAATCTGCACCACTTCGCGCGAGCGCTGGTAGCGGTAGACACTGTCGGCCGTCTCCCCCGGAAAGTCGGACGAGATGATGTTCACCGTCAGCCGGCCTTCCAGCATGTGGTCCAGCGTCGCGATCGTGCGCGCCAGCATGATCGGCTGCATCTCGCCGCAGCGCACCGCCGCCAGCAGGTTGATCCTGGAGGTGATCGGCGCGCAGCCGGCGACGAAGGAAAGCGTGTCCTGGCCGACCTGATAGGAGGACGGGCACAGGATGTTGCGGAAGCCGAGCTCCTCAGCGGTCCTGACGATCTCGGAGCAATGCGCCCAGCTTGAGCGCAACGCGCCGTCCGGCACTCCGAGATAGCAGTAGTCGTCCGAACACAGCGCGGAGAACCAGGCCACTTCCGCTGCGTCGAGATCCGGCGAGGTGATGGGGACGACTGTCATCTGCTGCCTGATTGGCGATTGACGGCGATGGTTCCGATAAGGCTTGCGTAACATTCCGGATGGTGTAGATCAATACTGTATCAATTCCTTTTGCCTCCGGAGAGCCTGGATGGAATTCACGCGGCCCGAGCCCGGTCACCGCGCCAGCCAGATGCGTGGGCCGCTGCCCGTGCATCTGCAGATCAGCGAAATGCTGATCCGCGAAATCGGCGCCGGACGGCTGGCCGACGGTGCGCGGCTGCCGCCCGAACGCGAGATGGCGGCAAGTCTCGGCATCGCCGTCGGCACGCTGCGGCGCGCTCTCGCCGACCTTACGGAAAAGGGCCTGCTCGAGCGCATCCAGGGCTCCGGCAACTATGTCCGGGCCCGCAGCGACTTTCTCGGCGTCTATGCCTTCTTCCGGTTGGAGCGCATTGACGGTGGAGGATTGCCGACCGCCGAAATCCTCTCGGTCGACCGCCTGACCAAGCCGGCCGACCTGCCGGAATTCGGCAGCGCGCGGCAAGCCCATCGTATCCGCCGCCTCAGGCGGCTCGACGGGCAGCCGGCGGCGGTGGAGGAAATCTGGCTCGACGGCAGCCGGGCCGAACGGCTGGAGCGTGAGACCCTGTCGGAATCGCTTTACCTCCACTACCGGCTGGCGCTCGGCTTCTCGATCGAGCGCGCCGAGGACCGTATTGCCGTCGCGCCGTCGCCCGACTGGGCGCCGGCCGAATTCGCCCCGCTGCCTAAAACCGTCGTCGGTTTCATCGAGCGCATCGCCTGGGCCGGCGACGGTGAAACCGTCGAATATTCCCGCACCTGGTTCGATCCGGGTGCTGCCCGCTACGTGACCCGTTTCAGATAATCCGGAAGGAAGACCGCGCGTGACCAGACAATCGATCGGCTACGGCATTATCGGCTGCGGCATGATGGGCCGGGAGCACATCCGCAACATCGCATTGCTGCCGGATGCGCATGTGGCCGCGATCTTCGAGCCGGACGCCGGCATGTTGGCTGAAGCGCTGGCGCTGGCGCCGCAAGCCAAACCGGTCGCGTCGATCGCCGAATTGCTGGCGACGGATGGTGTAGACTGCGCCCTGATCGCCAGCCCCAACGTCCGGCACCTGGAGCAGTTGGAAGAGATCGCCGCCATCCGCCCGCTGCCGGTGCTGGTCGAGAAGCCGCTTTTTACCTATGCCGCGGAAGGGAAGCGTATCGCCGCATTGAAAGAACGGTTGCCGCTCGTCTGGGTGGCGATGGAATATCGCTACATGCCGCCCGTCACCGCCTTCATCGAAAAGGCCGAAGACGCCACCGGCGGCATCCGCATGCTCACCATACGCGAGCACCGCTATCCGTTCCTGACCAAGGTCGGGGACTGGAACCGCTTCAACCGCAACACCGGCGGCACGTTCGTCGAAAAATGCTGCCATTTCTTCGACCTGATGCGGCTCATCCTGAAATCCGACCCGGTTCGCGTGATGGCGAGCGCCGGCCAGGCGGTGAACCACCTGGACGAACGCTACGGCGGCGAAACGCCGGATGTCCTCGACCACGGCTATGTACTGGTCGATTTCGCCAGCGGCGCGCGCGCCATGCTGGAGCTGTGCATGTTCGCCGAGGGCGGCCGTTACCAGGAGGAACTTTCCGCCGTCGGCGCCAGAGGCAAGATCGAATGCAAGGTCCCGGGGCCGGGCCGTTTCTGGCCACAGCATCTCGGCGACGCGCCGGTGCCGCAACTGGTCGTCAGCCCGCGCGACCCGCCTGGCCCATGCCTGCTCGACATTCCGGTCGATCCCGAACTGCTGGCGGCCGGCGACCACAACGGCTCGACCTGGTACGAGCACCGCCGTTTCGTCGATGCCGTGCGCAACAAGGGTCGAATCGAAGTCACGATCGAGGATGGCTGGTGGGCGGTGGTCACAGGCCTGGCCGCCGAGAGATCGGCGCGCGAAGGCCGCGTGGTCGTACTCGCCGAAGAATTCGTGCTGGCGACCCGATAAGTGGAGCCGGAACGGCCGGCGACACCCGCAAGCGGGCGCCTGAGGCTCCGAACCGCCACGTCCCGGATGTCACCGCAGCGGCGCCCTGCCGCGAAGGCGCTATGGCCTCCCGGCTTCGACCGCCTCGAAGGTCTCCTCCAGAATGGCGACCAGAAGGTCGGCGTCGGCGCGGGAAAAAATCATCGGCGGGCGCATCTTGAGCACATTGTCGTGCGGACCCTCGGTGCCGATCAGTGCGCCGCGTCTTCGCACGCCGTCGCAAATCTTCCTTGCAAAGTCGGTCGCCGGAACCTTGCTGCGGCGATCCTTCACCAGTTCGATGCCGAGGAAGAGGCCCATGCCGCGCACGTCGCCGATGGTTTCGTGACGCCCCTGCATGGCGCGGAAGCGCTCGAGCAGATAAGCGCCGATTTCGGAAGCGTTGCGACGCAGGTTCCCCCGCTCGATCACGTCGAGCACCGCCAGGCCTGCCGCACAGGACACCGGATTGCCGCCGAACGTGTTGAAATATTCCATGCCGTTGTCGAAGGAGGCCGCTACCTCGCGCGTCGTCACGACGGCCGCCATAGGATGTCCGTTGCCGATCGGCTTGCCCATGGTGACGATGTCGGGCACCACGCCCTGCGTCTCGAAAGCCCACCAGTGGCTGCCGACGCGGCCGAAGCCGACCTGCACCTCGTCGGCGACGCAGATGCCGCCGGCGGCGCGCACCATGGCGTAGGCTTGCCTAAGGTAGCCTTCAGGCAAAAACACCTGGCCGGCGACGCTGGGAATGGATTCGGCCAGGAAGAAGGCGGGAGCCCGGCCCTCTTTCCGCATCGCCTCGATCTGCTCGGCGACGCTCGCGGCGAAGCGCTTGGCGTGTTCCTCCACCGGCCAGTCTTCCGGCGCACGAAAACTGTCGGGAATGACGGCCTCGAAGACGTGCGGCTTGCGGCCCTTGCCGCCCTTGCGCTTGTACTTGTAGGCGCTGAGGTCGATCAGTTCCTGCGTGGTGCCGTGATAGGCCCAGTCGAGTACGATCGCGTCCTCACGGCCCGTATGGGCGCGCGCCATGCGCAGCGCCAGGCTGTTGGCCTCGCTGCCGGAACAGGCGAAGGAAGCGACGCATAGCTCCGGCGGCAGGGTCGCCGTCAGGCGCTCGGCATAGGCAACGATGTTGTCGTGCAGGTAGCGCGTGTTGGTGTTGAGCCTTGCCGCTTGAGTGGCGATGGCCTCGACCACATGGGGGTGCGCATGGCCGACATGGCAGACATTGTTGAAACAGTCGACATAGGCGCGGCCGCGGTCGTCGATCAGCCACACGCCCTCGCCGCGCACGAACTTGATTGGCTCGGAATAGGAGATCGACAGATTGGGCAGCAGTCTTGTCCTGCGCGCGGCGACGATTTCCGAACGGCTCCGGCCCGACTGCGCGAACGTCTCCGGCGGAATGCCGGCCAGCGTCGCCGCATCGGGGAACAGGCTCGCCCAGACATCGAGATAGCGCGCCTCGCCGACGCCCAGTACGGCGCGCGCCTCAAGGGTCGGGTCCGTCGATATCTGGAAGTGCAGGTGCGGCGCCCAGCCGCCGTTCTCGACATGGGTCCCCATCTCGGCGACCAGCGCGCCGGCTTCGAGCCGGTCGCCGGGCTTCAGCCGCGAGACGACCTCGTGGGCGAGATGACCCCAGAGCGTGACGAAGGGCGGGCAGCCTTCCGGTTCGTGTAGCAGCGCGACGAGGCCGCCATAGCCGAGCGGATCTTCCTCGATCTCGACGCTTTTCACCGTTGCGGCGAGCGGCGCGTAGAGCCTGGTGCCGGCCGGCATGAACAGGTCGAGGCCGAGATGGCGGTCGCGCCGCTCGCCCTCGATGAGGCGCGAACGGAACATGTCGCCGGAATAGACGGTCCGCGCCTCGCCCCACGGCCCGATGCCGAGCGTGACGTCATGCTCGGCTGCATAGGCGTCCCACCAGTCCGAAGCCTCCTGGGGCTTGGCAGCGGCGGAGGCGACGGTCATCGGATTGGCGGCGTCGCCATAGGGCACCAGCGCCTTGGCAAGCGCGGCCGGATGCGGCCTGAGGATCGGCGCGAAGGTTTCTGCATTGCGTGCGATCCAGTCCGAAATCGCGCTAGCGCCGGGCGCGGCGCCGAAGCCGCAGGCATGGCGCAGGATGGCGGTGACGAAGCGCGGGTTCATTGCGTCGAGCCGCCTCAGCAGCCGCCAGGCCGGCGCCTCGCTGATCGCCAGATACGGGTTGTCGCCGGTGCGCTCCTTGCGCTGCGCCGACAGTGTCACGCTGATGACAAGCCGTGCGGCGATCAGGTCGAACAGCAGATCGAGTTCTTCCTCGCGCAAGGGGTATTCAGCGTGGAACCCGGCCGCGATACTGGCCGCGGCGCCGATGGGATCGTCCTGTTCGAGAATCGAATAGGCGGCCGCAACCGCCAGTTCGCCGATGAGAACGGTGTGCAGCGCATCGCCGAAGTCGATGACGCCGGAGACCGTGTCCGGCCGGTCGGTGTCGACCAGCACGTTCCAGTCGTTGGCATCGTTGTGGATCACCTGGGCGCGGAGGCCGGGCAGGCGCGGCGCTACGTGAGCGTCGAAACGGTCGAGGAAGCGCGTCAGCAAGGCCCGATCGGCTGGGTCGGCGATGTGATGCAGGCGAGACCGGGATTCGCCGGCGCGGCGGATATCCCAGTCGAGCGCACGCAGAGCGCCGGGATGTATGAAACCCTGCAACGCCCTGTCCAGGCGCGCAATCGCCTGACCGAGGGAATGTAGCAGTTCGGGCGTTCGGGCGCTTTCGGCCAGGGGCGTGCCGGCGAGCCAGGTCACCAGCCGCACCGCATGGCGTTCTCCCGACGGGCTTTCCACTTCGGCCAGCGCCTGCCCGTTCTTCGTTTTCCGGAGGTGTGGAATGGCGACGTCCGGAGCCATCCGTTTCAGATGCTCCAGCAGCGCGGTCTGGAACTCGCTTTCCAGCGCGGGTTCGGAAGCATTGACGATCTTGAGCGTCCAGGCCCCATGCGCCGAAGTCAGCTTGAAGTTCTGGTCGCGCTCGCTGTCCAGCCGCTCGGCCGAAGCGTCAAGTCCATGAAGTTCGTGCGCAAGCGCCCTCGCCTGATCGAGCGAAAGGGAGGGAGCGGGATGGTTGAGATCGGTCATCGAAGCCCCTAACGGTAGCCTGCGGGTTCGCCCCGAAACTTGGCACGAACGCAAAAATCAGGCATCCAGCATGGTGACGGTTGCACCGGCATCATGACTGGCTGAACCGGCATATTATCGGCAACCGACAGATCGCCATGAAGCAGCTCGACGCCAGGGACAGGGACATCCTCGCCATCCTTTCTCGCGAGGCGCGCATTCCGCTAAAGACGCTTGCGGCGCGCATCGGCCTGTCGCGCAGCGCGACGACCGAACGCGTGGCAGCCCTGGAGAAGGACGGCGTGATCCGCGGCTATCGCGCGGACATCGGCCAGATGGACAGGGACGTGGTCCGCGCCTTCCTTCTGGTGACGTTGGCGCGCACGCCATCGATGGATGTGCTGGACCTGCTTGCCGGCCGTGCCGAAGTAAGGCGGGTTTCGTCGATCAGCGGCCAGCTTGATCTGGTCGTCGAGGTGGAAGTGTCCTCGATCGACCAGTTGAACAGGATGCGCGATGTCATCGCGGACCAGAGTGGCGTCCAGGATCTGACGACGTTGATCGTGCTGCGACGGGATATAGACCGCGCGGATTGACCGACGGATGATTTACGGCGCCCCGAAACCTTGTGATCGTCTGTAGCGCCGTTCGCCATGAAAGACCGACATGGAGCCATGGCTGAGTTCTCAGCCACCCGACAAATCAGCGCCTTCGCGGAGCGTCAGGAAAATCAACCTGTTGATGGAAACTTGGTGGAGGTGAGAGGAGAATCCTCGAACCGGAACAAGGCCGCGACTGCGGCCCGGGCTTTCGCCCGCCCCATCGGAGGCGTGAGCGAAGCGAACCGCCGTGAGATATGGAAACTGGTGGAGCCAATCGGAATCGAACCGACGACCTCTTGAATGCCATTCAAGCGCTCTCCCAACTGAGCTATGGCCCCACTCCCGGCAAAGCCGGCGCCGTTTTCGGCGAAAACCCGGCCGGCTTGGGAACCGGCCGCAAGTGCAGGCGGCTTCTAGCGCCGCCTCGCATCAATAGCAAGCCTCGAAAGCCGGCTTTTTGCGAGCGCGGCCGTCGAAGCGCTTCAGATCACACCTCGTCGTCGTCGTCGCCGTGGCCGATCATATCGGAGACGTCGTCGTCGTCTTCTTCCTCTTCCTCGAGGAACGTGTCGTCGTCATCGTCGCCGAGATCCACGTCATCGTCGTCGTCGCCGAGATCAGGCAAGTCGTCGCCGCCCTTGGCTTCGTCATCCGCGTCCTCGAGCGACACGATTTCGGCGCCCTCGTTCTCGGTATCGGATTCCTTCTCCTCGACCTCGTCTTCCTCGTCGGGGCTGGAAACCTTGCCTTCCTCGAAATAGGAACGGGGATAGCTCTTGCCCGTATAGGGCGAGACGATCGGATCCTTGTTCAGGTCGTAGAATTTGCGACCCGTTTCCGGGTCTATGCGTTTGGTGCCAAGTTCGGGTTTCGCCACGGGAAGCCTCGTACAGAAAGAGTGGTCCCCTTAACCGCAGTTTGCGGCGCTGTCAAAGCCAAATAACGGACCTTCCAAACGCCCGTTTCGGGGCGGTTTTCGGGGATGACGCGAGAACCGTCGCGTGCTACGAAAGCCCTGCAAAAATGACCACCCCGGCTTTGAGCCTTGGCTCAGCCAGACACATCCAGGACATTCAAGATGGCGCACGACGCCAAGCCAAACCCTGCGACCGCGCGGCGGGCGCCGCCGCTTTCGGGAGGCGCCCGCGTGCCGGGCGACAAGTCGATCTCGCACCGCTCCTTCATGTTCGGTGGCCTCGCTTCCGGCGAGACCCGCATCACCGGCCTGCTCGAGGGCGAGGACGTGATGCGCACGGGCGCCGCCATGAAGGCGATGGGCGCGCATATCGAGAAGGCGGACGACACCTGGATCATCCGCGGCACCGGCAACGGCGCGCTGCTGGAGCCGGAAGGCCCGCTCGACTTCGGCAATGCCGGCACCGGCTCGCGTCTGACCATGGGGCTGGTCGGCACCTACGACATGGAGACGACCTTCATCGGCGACGCCTCGCTCTCCGGCCGGCCGATGGGCCGCGTGCTCGACCCGCTGCGCCAGATGGGCGTGCAGGTGCTGAAAAGCGCGCCCGGCGACCGCATGCCGATCACGCTGCGGGGACCGAAGCACGCGGCACCCATCACCTACCGCGTGCCGATGGCCTCGGCGCAGGTGAAGTCGGCGGTGCTGCTCGCCGGCCTCAACACGCCCGGCATCACCACGGTGATCGAGCCGGTGATGACGCGCGACCACACCGAGAAGATGCTCAAGGGGTTCGGCGCCGAGATCGACGTCCAGACCGACGAGCGCGGCGCGCGCCACATCTTCATCCAGGGCCAGGGCCGGCTGACCGGCCAAATGATCGCCGTGCCGGGCGATCCGTCGTCGGCCGCCTTTCCCCTGGTGGCGGCGCTCATCGTGCCGGGCTCGGACATCGTGATCGAGAACGTGCTGATGAACCCGACCCGCACCGGCCTGCTTCTGACCCTGCAGGAGATGGGCGGTCGGATCGACATCCTCAACCCGCGCAATGAAGGCGGCGAGGACGTGGCCGACCTGCGCGTGCGCGCCTCCGACCTCAAGGGCGTCACCGTGCCGCCGGAGCGCGCGCCGTCGATGATCGACGAATATCCGGTGCTGGCGGTGGCGGCTTCCTTCGCCGAGGGCGAGACGCTGATGCAAGGCCTTGAGGAACTGCGGGTCAAGGAGAGCGATCGCCTTGCCGCCGTCGCCAACGGGCTGAAGCTCAACGGCGTCGACTGCACCGAGGGCGAGGCCTCGCTTGCCGTGCGCGGCGTTCCCGGCGGCGAGGGGCTGGGCGCAGGGACCGAGGAGAGCGCGGTCAGGACCCATCTGGACCATCGCATCGCCATGAGTTTCCTGGTCATGGGTCTGGCGGCGGAGAAGCCGGTCAGGATAGACGATGCCAACATGATCGCCACCTCCTTCCCCGAATTCATGGGGCTGATGAAGGGGCTGGGCGCCGAGATCGAACAGGAGGATTCGCATGGCTGACACGAAAGTCGCGATGGTCGTCGGCGGCGGCTCGGGCATGGGCGCGGCTGCGGCGCAGAAGCTGGCGGCGGAGGGTTTTTCCGTCGCGGTGCTGTCCTCCTCCGGCAAGGGCGAGGCGCTGGGCAGGAAACTCGGCGGCATCGGCTTCACCGGCTCCAACCAGTCGAACGACGACCTGAAGCGCTTCGTCGACCTCACCATGGACAAATGGGGCCGCATCGACGCGCTGGTCAACGGCGCCGGCCATGGCCCGCGCGCGCCGCTTCTGGAAATCACCGACGAGCAGTGGCACGCGGGCTTCGACGTCTATTTCATGAACGTCGCGCGCGCGACGCGCCTCGTCGCGCCGATCATGGCGGCGCAGAAGCAGGGATCGATCGTCAACATCTCGACCGCCTGGGTGGACGAGCCGGCAGCGATGTTCCCGACCTCGGCGGTGGCGCGGGCGGGACTCGCCGCCTACACCAAGCTCTTCGCCACGCAACATGCCGCCGACAATGTGCGCATGAACAACGTGCTGCCGGGCTGGATCGACTCGCTGCCGCAACTCGACGAGCGGCGCGACAGCGTTCCCATGCAGCGCTACGGCACGAGCGAGGAAATCGCGGCGACCATCGCCTTCCTGGTTTCCGATGGAGCCGCCTACATCACCGGCCAGAGCCTGAGGGTGGATGGCGGGCTGATGCGGAGCGTTTGAGGCAGCGCCCGTCTCACCTTGCGGAAGGCACGGCGGCGCGTTCCCGGCGGCGGAAGATTTTGTCCGCCAGGTTCTGGAAGGCCGCGTCGTTCAGGCATGAATGCCGAACCGGGGACGCGCCGGGCTACGTGTCGGGCGCCGGCAGCACCGTCGCGTCCCGCCGGCGAACCGCCCTCCCGCCCATTTTTTGCGACAGCCCGTTGGCTTGCGAGCCGGTGGTACCGTGCGGAGCGAATCGCGGAATCTGCGCCATCAGCGCGCACAGAACCAGCGCCAACGCCCGGAACCGGGCCGCAAGCCGCACCGCGTCGCCGGTATTCTCCAACGCATCGGGTGGAACCGGCGCGCCGCCGAAGAGGAAGGCCCGCGCCTCGGCCTCGCCATGGCTCAGGATTTCGAGCACCTGTCGGCGGCGAAGGCAGGGCGCGCCGGCGGCTAGGTCGGCAAGGCTGGCGAGCGCGAACAGCAGCGCCACGATGCGCTCCAGCACATCGCAACTCCAATTCGCTTCTCCTTCCCAGCCAGCCATTCCGGTCTCCATTTCGGGCCGGACAAGTATGCGGGAGGCGCAGTGGGTGTTGATAGATTCCTGCGTGGAAAACGGACCGGTTGTCTTAACAGGCTGAAAAGGCTGGAAAAATTTGTTTGAGTGGTTGTGAAGCTATCCACAGGCAGACGGCACGCCAGTTTCAGTGCGCCGCGCCCTCTCCCGTGTGCAACCGTCTCCAGGCCGAGCCGACGCGATTGTGGAAGGTGGAGGCGAACTGTTCCGCGGCATCGTCCTCCAGGCCGTCGTCGACGAGCGCTTCGACGCTGCGCTCCATGAAGGCGCGCTGCATCTCATCCGCGTGCCCGGCATCCGGCTCGGTCATGATCGCCGTGACATGATAGGCCACGAAAGGCTGGCCGAGACAGGACAGCAACAGGCCCGCATCGGCTGTCGCCGCCAAAACCGCGTCTTCGATCTTCATTCCTGGCGCTCCTCATCGAAGATGATGACGGCGCCTCCCCATGCGGCGACGGTATGGTCCGTCGCTTCTTGCTCTTTGAGCAGCCCCACCACTCGAAGGCAGTATCTTCCAGATCTGAATTAAAAGCGAGCGGATGGTTAAGCGATGGTTAGTTACCCCATCCTTGATACGGCCAATCGGGGTGATCGTTCGCTTAAATTCGCTGCAACCACCCTTCCCCTCGGTCCCCATTGCAAGTTAGTCAGTGGACAGACTTAGCTACTATAGGCTCATTGATTAACCCAGGCACCTTTTCTAGCCGTGTTTTTAGCCACGAATAGCTGTTCTGAAAATCTTCGAAATCCTTTGCGCTAACCGGTTTGGTATGGGCCTCGTACCGTCGGGCAATGTTTATCGTGTCGAGATTCATCTCGAACCTATCTGGCTTCTGTCCAAAATAAGCAGAGAAATTGTCCCAATTTTTACTGAATACCAGCTTCATATCACTCAGATAGAGTTCGCTGACGGCCTCCTTAGGCTGCCTCCCAACGAAAAGCTGCGACCTGTCACCGCCGTTCTTCGGCAACGCCCCACTGATCGCATTCGCCACCTTCGGCTGGTCGAATGCAAAGCGATACTCCAGCACAGTTATCAGCAGCTTGCGCAGCGCGTACTCAACCTCTGTCCTGCGCTCGAAAAGAGCAGCAAGATCAGAGATGTTCGGCTCCTCCGGCAGATACTCCAAAGGAAGATCGCCACGGGTGAACGGCGAAATCGCCTTCTTGTATTCCAGTCCAGACTTGACGAGAAAGGTTCTGAGTTCCTTGATTGCGAACGAGCCGTTGTCTGCTTCCAACAAGCCGTAGCGCGCGAACCGCAACGCCTTCTCCGGCTCCGAAGCTAGGAAATCTTGGACGAACGCCGTATCGCCGTCCGCTAAAAGGCACAGCAGTTCATATTCGTCCGGATACCACCACACCAGGGACAGCATAATGTCCTTGATTGGCTGAGCTAGGCGAACAGCAATTTTGTCGCTAACCGCGTCGAAGTTCGACTTCGAAATCCTCACTTTTTTGTCGACCGGCAGTTCGCCTAGCGAACGCAGTACCTCGCTGCATGCGAGCCGAATCAAATACGGATGACCACCGTATTCTGCGTTCAATAAATCGAAGCAGTCTTCGTCAAGTGCAGCACCGGAATATTTTGCAATTGATCGAACCATCTCCCGCACGCTAGGACGTGTTAGGGGATCGAGATAGAATGGAGCCGCCAACTGAAAGATCGGATTGGGAACCTGATTAAAATGTGACTGCTCTACGCTAGGGCCAATCGACATTCAGGATTCAATTCTGCGGTGATGTGTGATTCATGGG
>CAZBBT010000017.1:0-41416 GCA_964490065.1 uncultured Mesorhizobium sp.
CCCCTTGTGGGGAGGGAACAAGGGTGGGGGTGCTCGACGCTCGAAAATTCCATATATGATAGCCCTGCCCTTGAGGGAGGGGTGGGGGTGAGACGGTAAGGCATAAGTAACCGGTTCAGGCCGCGGCGCGGCCGGCCGGCGTCGCGCGCGTGCCGTCGGGATTGCGCAGGTAGACGCCGCGCTCGAGCTGCTGGCGGCGCAGTTCCTCGATGTCGATATCGGCCGGGGCGCGGTTGCCGCGCACGGAGATCTTCGCGGCGCGACCGGCTGCCTCGCCCATCGCCATGCAGGTCGCCATGACGCGGATGGCGCCCATCGCCTCATGCGTGGCCGAGATCGAGCGGCCGGCGACGAGGAGGTTGCCGACCTTCCGCGGCACCAGCGAGCGGTAGGGGATGTCGTAGCAATCGCCGCACCAGATCAGCGTGCAGCCGTCGTCCGCCGGGCGGTGGATGTCGATCGGGTAGCTGGCGACGGCGATGGCGTCGTCGAAGTGCTTGCAGGCCAGCACGTCTTCCTGCGTCATCACGTATTGCCCGACGATGCGGCGGGTTTCGCGGATGCCGATGAAGGGCGCGGTCTTGGTGAAATAGGAATTCTCGAATCCGGCGACGTAGTTGATGAGATAGGTGACGATGTCGTCGATCTGGTGCCGGCCTTCGATCTCGCCATTGGTCAGGCTGCGCGCGTCGGTGCCGTCGGTGCCTTTCACGCGCGTCATATTGATCCACACTTCGCCCTTCTTCAGGCCGGTGATGATGATGGTGCGTTCGTTCGGGATCTGCAGGCCGCGTTCCTTCTGCGCCTGGGCGATCAGTTCGCGCAGGCCGACGACGATGAACTGATGGTTCTGGCCGAAATATTCCGCCGGGATGAAGTCGGTCAGGTAGGTGCGGGCCTGCGGCGGCGCGTTGGCGATGGCGAGGCGCAGCTTGTCGGTGTCGACGCCGGCCATGCAGAACATCAGCGTCGGCGGCTGCATGCCGCCATTGGCATTGCCCTTCTCCGTGGGCACGCCGGCGCGCTCGGCCACGTCGGCGTCGCCGGTGCAGTCGATCACCACCTTGGCGAGGATCGCCGAGCGGCCGCTCTTCGATTCGGTGATGACGCCGCGGATGGTATCGCCGTCCATCACCACGCCGGCGAAGAAGGTATAGAAGACGACATCGACGCCGGCCTCCGTCAGCATCTCCAGCGCCACGGTCTTGACCGCCTCGGGCTCGACCAGGGTGATGCCCATGTGCAGCGGGCAGGGGCGGTGCTCGCTCGCCCCGTCGCGTTCCTTGCGCAGCCGCTCGATGAATTTCTGAGGCAGGCCGTCGATGATCTGGTTGCCCTTCTGGCCGAGGAAGCCCAGCACCGGCAGGCCGATCGTCATATTGCCGCCGACGAAGCTGCGGCTTTCGATCAGGCCGACGCGCAGGCCGTCCTCGGAGGCCGCCAGCGCCGCCGTCAGTCCGGACGGGCCGCCGCCGACGACGAGCACGTCGTACTCGGCGGAGACGGGGATGGAGCGGGCGGGTTCCTCGATGGAGCGGGCGGCAGGGGTGGGCATGGGTCTCGTCCTTGGCTTCGTTCTCGCGGCAGCGGCGCCGCGCGGTTCACTGTCGGTCTCAATATAGGCGCGCGGACGGCAAGGCCCGCGCGCCTTTCCTTCGATCAGGCCGGCATCATCGGCTTGACGCGTTCTGCGATGGCCGCCACCGCCTCCTTAACCGGCTTGCGGCCGAGCACGGCGAGTTGCACCTCTTCCAGCATGGTCTGCTGGGCGCGAGCGGCTTCCGGGAAGGGCGGGAAGGCGCCGCGGGCGTTGGCGAGCGCCTTGGCCTCGACCTCCGCGACCGGGTTCTTGGCGATCAGCGCCGGATCGGCATAGCTCGACACGCGCACCGGACCGTTGCCGTTCAGCGCCATGCCGAGCGTGACGCGCTTGCTCGACACTTCCTTGATGTATTTCCAGGCAAGGTCCTTGTCCTTGGCGTTCTTCGGGATGACCATGCCCCAGGCTTCGGTGACGGTCGCCATCGGCGTCTTGCCGGCGATCCCGGACGAGACCGGAAATTCCATCGCCTTGATCTTGCCCGGAAACTTGCTCTGCTCGGGGTTGTTGAGCTGGGCGTTGCGGGCGAAGGGCAGCACGGTGAAGGCGGCGCGGCCCTGCTGGATCCAGGTCACCATGTCGTCGTTCTTGGTGGTGGCGTAGCTGCGCGGCAGGGCGCCGTCCTTGAACATGCCGGCCAGCACGTCGAGGCCCTTTTCGAAGGCGGCCGGATCGGGCATCAGCTTGAAGTCCTGGGTGATGAAGTCGCCGCCGAAGGCGCGCGCGAACATCACCGGGAACACGGCGAGGTCGGAAGCCAGCACCATGCCGGTCACTGGCGTGCCGGCCTTGGAGGTGAAGGTCGCCTTCCTGGCCTGCTCGACCAGTTCCTCCAGCGTTTTCGGTGGTGCCGTGATGCCGGCCTCTTCCAGCAGCGCCTCGTTGTAGAACAGGCCTTGCGTGGCGTGGCGCACCGGGATGCCGATCAGGTTGCCGTCCACGGTCATGCCGGTGACGAGGCCGGGCGCGATGTCGCCGAAATCCTCGATGGCGTCCTTCTCCTGCCAGGGGCCGAGCGGCTCGAACAGCTTGGCGATGTCCGAAGTCGGCCGGTTGTCGATGATGTAGCCGACGCCGTATTCGGTCTCGGAGAGGCTCGCCTCGCGGAACAGCCGGTCCTGCAGCGGGTTGGAATCGAAGGTGGTGAAGACGATGTCGGCGTCGTTGGCCTTCTTCCAGTCCTTCAGCAGGTCGCCGTCGCCGGAGCCGAGCACGGTCTGGTGGACCTTGTGGCTCAGCACGTTCAGCGTCTTTCCCGCCGCCCAGGACGGGCGGGCGGCGAGCATGGCCGCGCCACCGAGCGCGGTGCCGAGGAAACCACGGCGGGTCAATGCGTATGCGGATTTGTCTGACATCGTTACCTCCCTGACAGACGTTGAGCTATCCCTTCGTTGCACCGGCGGTCAGGCCGGCGACGAGATAGCGGTTCATGAACACGACGAAGAGCAGGACCGGCGCGAGCTGCACGGTCGAGGCGGCGAACAGGATTCCCCAGTCCACGCCGTCGATCGAGCCGATCATTTCCGAGATCACCAGCGGCGCGGTCTTGGCGCGGGTGGCTGTGAAGATGAAGGCGAACAGGAACTCGTTCCAGGCAAACACCACCACGAACACCGATACGGCCAGGATGCCGGGTGCCGCGAGCGGCACGATGACCCGGCGCAGGATGGTCAGCCGGCTGCCGCCGTCGATCAGCGCGGCCTCGTCCAGTTCGCGCGGGATCTGGTCGATGAAGGTGCGCATCAGCACGGTGCCGAGCGACACGAAGAAGGTGGCGTAGAGCACGATGAGGACGATGTGGGTGTCGTTCAGCCCGAGCGCGTTGACGATCGGGAACAGCGGCAGCGTCACCACGATGGGCGGGATCAGCCGCACGACGATCAGGAACAGAACGCTGGCGTTGAGGAAGCGGCCGGAACTGCGCGAATAGACATAGCCGGCGCAGGTGCTGGCAAAAACGGCGAGCGCCGTGGCGCCGGCGGTGATGACGGTGCTGTTCAGCAGGCCGCTGAAGAACACGCCCCACTGGTTCCACAGCGAGACATAATGCTCGAAGGTCGGCGTGAAGAGGTACTTCGGCGGCACCGCGAAAATGTCCTTGCCCGGCTTCAGCGACGACATGACGATGAAGGCGATCGGGAACAGCGACCAGAACAGGATCGCGACGACGGCCAGCGCCTTGCCGGCCTTCACGGGAAGGCTCCTAGTGCGCATTGGCGTTCACCTGCTTGCGGAGAATGAACACGTAGCCGGTGGCCAAGAGCAGCGAGGCGACGACCATGATCCAGGCGGTGGCGGACGCCGTGCCGAAGGCGTTGAAGGTGAAGGCCTCCTGGTAGAGATAGACCGCCACCACCTCGGTCGTGCGCGCTGGCCCGCCCTGGGTGAGCAGCCAGACCTCCGAGAACATGCGGAAGGCGAAGATGTAGCGGAACAGGAGCGCCACCACGATCGCGGGGCCGAGCAGGGGCAGCGTGACGCGCTTGAAGCACTGCCACGAGGTCGCGCCGTCGATGCGCGCCGCTTCGTAGAGGTCGCCGGGCACGGCCAGTCGCGCGGCGTAGAGGATGATGAAGGTGAAGGGCAGGTGCAGCCAGATCGTCAGCAGCGCGATCAGGATCAGCGCGTGCGTCGGCTCGAACGACCAGTCGAGGATCGGCAGGTGCAGCGCCTGCAGGAGCTGGGTGATCGGCCCGGCGTCCGGGTCGAAAAGAAAGCGCCACATCACCACCGCGATGACCTCGCTGACGGCGTAGGGTGCAAGCGCGGCGACCAGCAGGAAACGCCGGAAGGGCAGGCCGCTGGCGAAGAGCAGCGCCATGCCGAGCCCCAGCGCCAGTTCGAGATGGACCGCGACGATGACGAGGATGACCGTGTTCCACAGCGCGCTGCGGAAGGCGGGATCGGAGATGACATCGTAATAGTTGCGCAGGCCGACATAGGTCGGCGCCTGCCCGAAGCTGGATTCGCTCAGGCTCAGCCAGATCACGTAGAGCGACGGAATGACG
This sequence comes from uncultured Mesorhizobium sp., assembly GCA_964490065.1. Lineage (GTDB taxonomy): Bacteria > Pseudomonadota > Alphaproteobacteria > Rhizobiales > Rhizobiaceae > Mesorhizobium. Next base: position 4,609 of record CAZBBT010000017.1, read on the forward strand.
ATGACGCTCAGGATCAGGATGTGAACCGGAGCGAGCAGCGGCATTACCTGTGTCAGACTTCTGGGACGCACCTGTCCTCCTCCGGGTTTGCCGCAGGGCAATCGAACGTGGAAGGTTGGTCGAACCGCCCGGCCATTACCCCCACCCCTGTCCCCTCCCCGCAAGGGGGAGGGAGACGCCGTCGCCGCCGTTTCGTTCGAAATTGCCGGCGTTGGCGTGCCTTGGCGCTGCTGCAAAGTCCCCCTCCCCCTTGCGGGGAGGGGTTAGGGGTGGGGGTGCAGCCCCATATCCGATCGGCCGGCGCCCTGTCGCTGCCCTGGTCATGCCGGTTCCTTCCCGGGCTTCGTTGCGTCCACGGTTGAAATCGCGCCGGGCTCTACCGCCACGTTGGTGACCTCCAGTGCCGGGCCGCGCCGGATCACCGACTTGCGCGTTTGGAAGGTGGTATTCAGGATCGTCTGGCGCGGCTGGCCGTGGTCGCCGGCCATGCGGGCGCGCAGTCGCTCCCAGGCCACCGCCGCCATCTCGTCGATCGGCTGGCGTATGGCGGTCAGCGCGGTCTTGCGCGCGCTCATCCAGGCGTAGTCGTCGAAGCCGACCAGCGAGATGTCGCCAGGGATTTCGATGCCCAGCCGCGCCAGGGCCGAAAGGGCGCTCAGCGTCGTCACGTTCGTCAGGCCGAATATGGCGGCAGGGCGCGGGTTGCGCTCCAGCCAGTTGGCGACGATCTCGGCGCCGCGCTCGGCATTGGAGCCGGTTTCGAGCACGATGGCCGCTGCGCCGGCGCGTTCCACAACGTTGCGGACACCTCGGACACGGTCGCGAATCGGCGAGATGCCGAGGTCGGATGCGGCGACCAGCATGTCGGGATGACCGGTCTCGACAAGATGCTGCGCCACCATCTCGCCGGCCTCGACATTGTCGATCGTCACCGTGTCCGCGAAGCACCCTCTCGGTACGACACGGTCGCAGAATACCATCGGCAGGTGGCCGACCTCCTCGCGCAGCAGCACCGGGAGCGTGTCCGAGCAGGGCACGGCAATCAGGCCCGAAGGCCGCCAGCCGAGCAGTGCTTTGAGCCGCGACCGCTCCAGCTCGACGTCGTCGCGAGAGGAGGCGACGATCACGTCGTAGCCGTCCTTGCGCGCCATGACCTCGATGCGCGACACCAGCGAGGTGAAGAACACGTCGTCGAGGTCCGGGACCAGCACGCACACCACGCGGGCCTGGCCCGACCGCAATTGGGAAGCGGCCCGGTCCACCTGATAGGAGAGATCGCGCGCCGCGCGCTCGACTCGCTCCCGCAAATCCGCATTCACCGGCTTGTTGCCGGAAAAGACATTGGAGACGGTCGCGATCGAAACACCCGCCCGGGCGGCGACGTCCTTGATGGTGGGGCGTTTGCGGTTCATGGGTGCTCTATGATGAAACGTTTTCCTAAAACGTTTAACCCAATTCTAGAGATCGTTGCTCTGCGGCAGGATGACGAGGTCGCGGATGGTGACGTTGCGCGGGCGCGTCAGCATGAACATGACCGCTTCGGCAACCTCGGTCGGCTCGATCAGTCCGCCGGCCGCCAGTTCGGATTCCAGCTTGTCCTTCGGCCAGTCGGAAATCAGCGCCGTGACGACCGGTCCTGGCTGCACGGCGCCGACGCGGATGCCGTGCTTCGCGACCTGGCGGCGCACCGTGTGAACGAAGGCCTGCACCGCATGCTTGGAGGCCGTGTAGATCGGCTCCCACACCACCGGCACCAGGCCGGCGATCGAGCCGGTCATGACGATGTCGCCGGTCTTGCGCTTGACCATATGCGGCAGCACCGCCTGCACCGAACGGAACGCGGCGTTGATGTTGAGGTTGAGCATCCGGTCCCAGGCATCGGGATCGCCGTCGACGATCTCGCCGCCTATGTAGGAGCCGGCATTGGCGTGGAAGATGTCGAGTTGGCCCGCCTGCCGCAGGATCTCGGGCATCATGCCGGCGACGCTTTTGGGATCGGTGAGGTCGACGACGAGGGGAATGGCATCCGGGCCAAGGTCGCTGCAAATCTTCTTGACAGCATCCGCGGCGCGGTCGACAAAGACGACGCGGGCGCCCGCCGCCAGCATCGCCTTGGCGCATTCCAGTCCGATGCCGGAAGCCGCGCCGGTCACGGCCGCGACTTTCCCCTCCAGCGCTTTCGTCATCTTTCCTCCCTCGTCTCGACCGGCCGGCACGCGGCCGATCGATCTCGATCTGTTAAACGTTTTTCAGTAAAACGATTAACGATTGCCGGGCCGATGTCAACCGGGTTTGTCGTTTCGATGGTTGAATTCACAGGCCGCAGGCGGCGAGGCGAAGATGCCGGGCGGCTTCCCGCCTTCAGGTCGTCGGCGTCGAAGCGTGTCGCACAATGGCGGAAACAAGCACATCGAGCGCGTCGATGACGGGAGTGTCGGCGTCAAGGCCGTCGGTCAGCAGGGAAAGCTCGGTGCAGGCGACGACCAGCAGATCAATGTCGGCGGATAGAAGCTGCCGGGCAAGGCGGTTGAAGGCGCCGCGCAATTCCGCTGCGCGGCCGGCCTTCACCGCCTTGATGAGATCCAGGACCTGTTCCTGCTCCTCGGGCCGCGGATAACGTGTTTCGATACCGTATGCCTGGAAAGCACGCTCGTAGAGGCCGAGTTGGAGAACGGCGGTCGAGGCCAGCATGCCGACGCGACGATGCCGCAACGGCCTGCCGGCGATCTCCTGCGCGGTGAGTGCCACCATGTCGAGCAGGGGAATGGAGACGGAAGCCGCGATGTCGCCGGCATAGGCATGGGCTGTGTTGCAGGCAATCGCGAGTACGGTCGCGCCCGACGCCTCCAGGCTCCTCGCCATGCGCACCAGTTCGTCTACCGGGCTCGGACCGGTGCGCTCGATCAGGGCCTTGATGCGGGACGGAACCTTGGGGTTCTGGTCGACCAGCAGGTGGATGTGGTCGGCATCGTCGCCAGCCGGCGTCGTCGCCATGACGCGGCGCATCAAGTCGATGGTCGCCTCGGGCCCCATGCCGCCGAGCACGCCGACAACCGGGTGAGGAGGCGGGATATAGCCGCTCATGCTCCGCCGTTCCCCGTCAGGCGTTGCTCTGGAAGTCGGTCGGATAGCCGAACAGGCCCACCGAGCCGCCGGTGTGCAGGAACACGACCGTCTCGCCCTTCTTGAAGAAGCCTTTCTTCGTCAGGTCGATCAGTCCGGCCATGCCCTTGCCGGAATAGACCGGGTCGAGCAGGATCGCGTCGGTGCGCGCCAATGTGCGAATCGCCTCGATGGTGTCGGCGGCGGGAAAGCCGTAACCCTCGCCGACATAGTCGCAATTGGCGACGACGTCCTCGCGCTTGACCGCGCCGGGGATGCCCAGCTTCTCGGCTGTGCGCGAGGCGAGCGCGAAGACATTCTCCTCCTGCCTGGCCTTGGGCGCGCGCACGCCGATGCCGAGCACCGGCACGCCGCTGTTGATGCCCGCCAGGCCGGCGACCAGCCCGGCCTGGGTTCCCGCACTGCCGGTGGCATGCACGACATGGTCGATCTTCAGGCCGATGGCGTTGGCCTGGTAGATCAGTTCGATGGCGGCGTTGACATAGCCCAGCGCGCCGGTCGGGTTCGAGCCGCCGCCCGGGATCGTGTAGACCTTGCGGCCCTCGGCACGAAGCCGCTCGGCCAGCTTTTCCATTTCGCCGTTCATGTCGGGATTGGCCGGGCAGCGCTCGATCGTCGCGCCATGCAGGCGGTCGAGCAGCACGTTGCCGTTCTGCGTATAGTCGAAGTCGGTCTTGCCGGTGCGGTCTTCCAGAAGCAGATGGCAGGCGAGACCCAGCTTTGCGGCGGCGGCCGCGGTCTGGCGCGCGTGGTTGGATTGGGTCGCACCCTGGGTGACGACTGTGTCGGCGCCTTGCGCCACGGCTTCGGCCATCAGGAATTCCAGCTTGCGGGTCTTGTTGCCGCCGGTGGAAAGGCCCGTGCAATCGTCGCGCTTGATCCAGATGTCCGGACCGTTCAGTTCCCTGGTCAGATTGTCCAGCCTTTCAAGCGGCGTCGGCAGATGGCCGAGCGTGACACGGGGATAGCGGGCGAGGTTCATCATGGGAGCGGGCTCTTTCCTGGTCAGTAAATGCTGGCTGCCATTGGAGATGGCGGCGGAACGGCTGCGACTCGCGGCGGGCGCGGTGGACGGCGTCGCCGCATCATCGGCTTGCCGCCGCCGATGTCCAGACGGAATGCGCCTGTCCGGTCCGCGCTTGGCGGGCGGCTATGGGCAACGGGTCTGGTTTCGGCATAGCGAATTGCATTTTTGGAATTGGCCTTTGCCGGCCGGCATTGGCATCTATCGGGGCGGATCTGTGGACACGCCGGAACCGGGGGATGCCCAAATGGCGCAAGTCTATTGCAATCGACGCTATATGGCGGAAGACGAGGCGCGCGTCAGCCTGTTCGACCGCGGGTTCCTCTTCGGCGACGCCGTCTACGAGGTGACCGCCGTGATCGGCGGCCGGCTGATAGACAATGATTTCCATCTCGAGCGCCTGCAACGCTCGCTTGGCGAGATCGGCATTCCCATGCCGATGCCGCTGGCGGCAATAGAGGCCGTTCAACTGGAACTGATAGCACGCAACGGGCTGGACGAAGGGACCGTCTATCTCCAGGTCTCGCGCGGCGAAGCCAAGCGCAACTTCCTGTTTGCCGACGATTTGGTGCCAACCCTCGTCGCCTTCACCAGCGCCCGGAAGCTGACGGGAACAAAGCCCCAGACGGACGGCATCGCCGTCGATCTCGTTCCCGATCCGCGCTGGGCCCGTCGCGACATAAAGACCGTGATGCTTTTGGGGCAGGTGTTGGCCAAGCGCGAAGCGAGCGCGGGCGGTTTCGACGATGTCTGGTTCGTCGAGGACGGGCTGGTGACCGAGGGCGCCTCGTCGACGGCCTTCATCGTCACGCGCGACAACCGCGTCGTGACGCGCGCCAATTCCCGAACCATCCTGCCCGGCTGCACGCGCCGCGCGGTCGTGCGGTTGTGCGAAGATGCCGGCATCGCCTTCGAGGAACGCGCCTTCTCGCCCGAGGAGGCGTTTTCGGCGGCGGAGGCGTTCCATACGTCAGCCTCGAGCCTTGTCACGCCTGTCATACGCATTGCCGGCCACGGAATCGGAAACGGCCAGCCTGGTCCATTGACACGCCGCCTGCAGCAAATCTACCTCCGGACAGCTCTTGGAGAACTGGATGCGGCCGAGTGAGCCGCATCTGCCGGATGAGTGAAATTTGGGGATGAGATCAGCACGCGATTTCGGCCTTGGCGTGGGGCGGCTGTCCCCCGGGCCGCACAACGCAATCACCGACGTGCCGGGCGTCCTGGTCGGCCACAGGACGATTGTCGCGGACGGGTTGGCGACCGGCGTGACGGCGGTTCTGCCGCATGGTGGCGATCTGTTCGGATCCAAGGTCCGAGCAGGTGTCGATATCATCAACGGTTTCGGCAAATCGGCCGGTCTCATGCAGGTGGCCGAACTGGGCACGATCGAGACGCCGATCCTTTTGACCAATACGTTCTCGGTCGCGCCCTGCGTCGAGGCGCTGATCGGGCGGGCCATCGCCGCCAATCCGGAGATCGGGCGCGAGACCGGCACGGTCAACCCACTCGTCTGCGAATGCAACGACGGTGGCATCAACGATATCCAGGCCATGGCTGTTACCCGACAGGATGCCGAGGCCGCACTGGATGCCGCGCGCGCCGGTCCGGTCGAGCAGGGCAGCGTCGGCGCCGGCACCGGAATGACGTCCTTCGGCTTCAAGGCCGGTATTGGCAGCGCATCCCGGATCGTGAATATCGGGGAACGCGGCTTCACGCTCGGCGCTCTGGTCCAGTCCAATTTCGGCAGGGCGGGAGCTCTCATCCTTCCGGACGGCCGCAGGGCCGATCCCAAGAAAGTCAGCCCGCCGGAGAGCGGCTCGATCATCGTCATTCTCGGTACCGACATTCCGCTCGGCGACCGGCAACTGAACCGGGTCGCGCGCCGCGCCGGCGCAGGCATCGCCCGTCTGGGCTCCTATTGGGGGCATGGCAGCGGCGACATCGCCGTCGCCTTCACCACCGCCGATCCCCTACCGCACGCTCCGGCTTCTCCGTTCATGTCGATTGCGCGTCTCGATGACCGGCGCATCGACCTGGTTTTCGAAGCCGTGGTCGAAGTCACGGCCGAGGCTGTTCTGAACGCGCTGTGCGCCGCGGAAAGCGTGGTCGGGCGAAATGGCCGCCGGTTTCCGGCGTTGAGCGACTGGTTGAGGGAGCGAGCATGAAAATCTTCATTTCGGCCGACATCGAGGGCACGGCCGGCATTCTGTCCTGGGACGAAGCGGAAAAAACGCATGCCGACTATGCGGAATTCCGCGCGCTGATGACCTCGGAGGTGCTGGCCGCCTGCGAGGGCGCGCGGGCCGCCGGCGCGACCGAAATCGTCATCAAGGATGCACATGACAGCGGGCGAAACCTCATCCTCGACCGCCTGCCGGCTTATGTGCGCATCGTCAGGGGCTGGTCGGGACACCCGGACGCGATGATGTTCGGGATCGACGAAAGCTTCGATGCCGCGCTCTATACGGGCTACCACTCCAAGGCAGGCGTCGAGGACAATCCGCTCGCCCATACGTCGACATTGCGCATATCGCGGTTAATCCTGAATGGTGAAACGGCCTCCGAGTTCACGTTGAACGCGCTGTGCGCCGCGCGCTACGGCGTGGGTTCGGTGTTTCTTTCCGGCGACGAGGGAATTTGCGCGGACGCCCGGGCGCTCGTGCCGGGGATAGCCATCGTCGAGACACTCAAGGGCGTCGGCGCGGCGACGATCTCGCTGGCGCCGGCGGCGGCCCGCGCCGCGATACGAGAGGGTGTCGAAAAGGCATTGCGCGACGGGTCGCGGCAGGCTCCGCCCGTGATCCCCGAAAAGGTCGAGATCGTCATCGAGTTCAGCAATCCCGTCGATGCCTACCGTGCCTCCTGGTATCCCAGCGTGCGCCAGCATGGGCCGCGCGCCGTCGCCTTCGCGTCGGACGACTATTTCGAAATCCTGCGTGCCTACCGCTTCATGAAGAGCTGAGATTTTTCGTCGCCAGTGCCCGGGACGCCTGCCAGAGCGCTTCCACGATGGCGCTGCCGGTCTTTTCCGAACTGCGGTAGAGCCGGATCTCGAGATCGAGCGTCCAGGTAGGATCGTTCGAGCAGGCGACCAGGCTGCCGCTGGCAATATCTTGCTCGACGAGACTTTCGGGCAGCCAGCAGATGCCTGCGCCCGTCAGCGCCAGCTCCTTGAGGCCCGCGCTGATCGTGCTTTCATGCACGGTCTGGCGCCGGAACGGCGAGCGCTTGGAGAAAAGGCTGCCGAGCGCGACGCCGAAGAAGGAACTGTAGCCGTAGCCGAGATAGGGCAGGGCACGCTTCGCCGTGTCCGGACTATCCAGAATGCCTGCAGCGGGCGCGGCCGATTTGTCGAGGCGCAATTGCGGCGCCGCGACAGGGATGAGCCGATCCGATCCGATCGTCAGGAAGGCGAATTTATCGCGGTCGAGGTGAAACGGAACCTCGCGATGCGCATAGGTCAGGAAGAAATCCGCTTCACCGTCGGTCAGCGCGGCCAGATTGGCTTCGATGCCGCCCCTGTCGGCTATGAAGGACGTGCCGAATTTTTGGGTGCTGCGCTGCAGCTCCCGCAACCAGACGGGAAAGAAGGTGATGGTCAACGTGTGCAGGGCCGCGAAGCGCACGAGGCCCTGTTCGGCGGGTGGGCGCAGCGATTCGCGCACCGAATAGAACATCCGGATCGCATCCTGCGCCATCGGGAGGAAGTTGCGCCCGGCCGGCGTCAGTTCAGCCGGCATGGTGGCGCGGCTGATAAGCGGCGCCCCGATCCACGTCTCGAGCTGCTTGATGCGTCGACTGAAGGCGGGCTGGGTGACGTTGCGGATTTCAGCCGCCCGCGAAAAGCTCGACGTTTCCGCAAGCGTGACGAAATCCTCCAGCCATTTGATTTCCACGCGCCCCTCCATTGCGCCCGACCTCTGATCGGGCCACAATAAGCAGGATATTTCATTCTAAATGCAATGTTATGCAAATTTTGCATAGTCGATTGCGAAAACCGAATTGGCCATGTGGTCGCCGAGGCCGCAACGTAGCCAAAACGAACAAGCCGGCCCAAGCTGGCGCCGGGAGGGCAGCGATTTCGAATCCTCAGAACGATTCGCCGGAGCTTCCACGCGCCGTTGACGCGAGGCGCGCCGTGCCGCCGAGTGACGGCGAAGCGGCATTTCGCGCCAGCGGGGGCTGGCGACGCTTTGCGGACGCCGGGAAGGAAGAAAAGGCAATATGAATTCCGCGAACCAAGTCGATCTCGTTCTGCATGGCGGCAAAATCTGGACCGGCTACGGCAACCCGATTGCCGAGGCGATCGCGGTCGCTGGCAACAAGGTGCTGGCCAGCGGCTTGAACGCCGACATCGAGGCGCTCATCGGTCCGGGCACGAAGGTTGTCGATCTGGCCGGGCGCTTCGCGATGCCGGGTCTGAACGACGCGCATCTCCATCTGATCTCGACAGGGCTGCTGCGCGGCAAGGTCGATGCCACGCCCGACGCCGCGCCGACTCGCGCAGCTCTCCTTGCAGCCTTGCAGGCGCGCGCCGCCGAGACGCCGAAAGGCTCATGGGTGACGGCGCGGGGGTTCGACCAGACGCGCTATCCCGACGGCCAGATGCCCACCGCTCGGGAACTGGACGCCGCTCTGCCCGATCATCCGGTTTCGGTCACCCGCGCCTGTGGTCATGTCACGGTCGTGAATTCACGTGCCCTGGTGCTGGCGGGGATCGATATCGACACGCCCGATCCGGATGGCGGTCTTATCGGGCGACAGGACGGGCAACTCACTGGGATGCTGGCGGAGAATGCCCAGAACCTTGTTTACGATATCCAGCCGACGCCCTCGCTTCCCGAGATCGTCGATGCCATCGAAGCTGGCGGCCGGCACCTTTTGCAGTTCGGCATCACCTCCTGCATGGATGCGGCTGTCGGCCAGGTCGACGGCATGACCGAGATCGAGGCCTATCGGCAGGCCGAGCAGAGCGGGCGGCTGCCGGTCAGGGTCTGGGCGACGCTGCTGGGCGATCCCGGTTCGTCCATCGTCGAGCCGTGCCATGCGGAGGGGTTGGTCACCGGCGTCGGCAGCAACATGTTCCGCATCGGCGGCGTGAAGGTGTTCACGGACGGCTCGGCCGGCGGACGCACGGCCTGGATGCGCAAGCCCTATGTCGGCCAGCCCGATAATTTCGGTGTCCGGATGCTGCCGGACGCACAACTGTTCGAACTGGTCGATCGCTACACCGGCATGGGTTACACCATGGTCTGCCACGGCATCGGCGACGCGGCGATCGACCAACTCGTGCGCGCCTATGAGCGCGTGCGTGCCGCCAACCCGCACCACACCCGCCGGCATCGGATCGAGCACTGCGGCTACGCCGACGATGCGCTCAATCGGCGGATGCTCGAGGCGGGCATTCTGCCTGCGCCACAGCAGGCCTTTATCTACGATTTCGGCGATGCCTACGTCACGGTTCTCGGACCCGAACGCGGACTTTCTTCCTATCCGATCGCGACCTGGGACCGTCTTGGCATGAAGCCGTCGACAGGGAGCGACTCGCCGGTCTGTTCGCCCAATCCCTTCCCGGATCTTTATGCCATGATGACTCGCAAGACGCACAAGGGCACGGTGATGGACGCTTCCGAGATACTGACGCCCGAACGGGCCCTGCGCGCCTACACCGAACATGGCGCCTATTCGCAAGGCGCGGAAAAGGTGAAAGGCCGGCTGGAGCCCGGAATGCTGGCCGATATCGCCGTGTTCTCGAACGATCTCCTGACGGCAGATCCGGAGGCGATCCTGCACGAAACGCGTTGCGATATGACGATTCTGGATGGACGTATCGTCCATGACAGAGGGTGAGGCGGGATGCCGGGCGCGCCCGGCTCCGGAGCGAAATGAACAACGAACCCATAGGGAGGAATTCAAGATGTTGACCAGACTTGGCCTGATGGCAGTACTTGCGCTCGGCACGGCGACCGCCGCGCTGGCGCAGGACGCCACGCCGAAAGACGGCGGGAAATTCGTATTCGCCGCGCCTTACGGCAACTCCATCACGTCGCTCGACATCACGGCGACGCCACATACGCAGGACGAGATCGTCGCCAAGGCGATGAACCGCTCCCTCTACCAATGGAACCCGGAAACCGGCAAGCCCGAACTCGACCTCGCGGAATCGGTCACCGTGTCGGATGACGGCAAGACCTATACCTACAAGCTTCGGGAAGCGACCTTCCACAATGGCGACAAGCTCGACGCCGATGACGTGCTCTGGTCCTACAACCGCCTGGCCGATCCCAAGAAGGCGCTGCCTGGCGCCGAGCAGATGCTGCAGATCGAAGGCGTCGCCGAATTCCAGGCTGGCAAGGCCGACCACATCTCGGGGCTGAAGAAGATCGACGACAGAACCGTCCAGATCACCTTCATCAACCTGGCCAATCCCGGCTGGAACCTGATGTCGAACTACGCGCCTATCTACTCCAAGGACTATCCGGAGGATCAACTCGCCTCCAAGCCGAACGGCCTCGGCCCGTTCAAGCTCGCCAACTACATTCCCGGCTCGAAAGTCGAACTGGTGAAGTTCGACGATTACTACGAGGAGGGCAAACCGCATCTCGACAAGCTCGACATCGTGCTGATGGGTGAAGCCGCGGCTCGCGACGTCGCCTTCCGCAACGGCGAGATCGACGCCAGCATTCTCGGGCCCGTTCAATATGAAGCCTATGGCCAGGATCCCGCGCTGAAGGATCACATCCTGGAAGTGGCCGAGGTCTACACCCGCAACATCGGCTTCAACCCGAAAATCGAGGCCTTCAAGGACAAGCGCGTCCGCCAGGCGATCAACTACGCGATCGACAAGGACCTGATCATCAAGAAGCTGGCGAAGAACAAGGCCTATCCGGCCGTGTCCTGGCTGCCGATTTCTTCGCCGGCCTTCGACAAGAATGCCAAGCCCTATCCCTACGATCCGGAAAAGGCCAAGGAACTGCTCAAGGAAGCGGGGTTCGAGACCGGCCTGAAGTTCTCGGTCACCGCCACCCCGAACGAAAGCTGGGGCGTTCCGATCGTGGAGGCGATCATCCCGATGCTTGCCAAGGTGGGTGTCACGGTGACGACGGACCCGGTGGACGGATCGGTCCTGTCCGACAAGATCCTGTCCGACAATTTCGAGGCCTACATCTGGTCGAACTCGTCCGGCCCGGATCCGCTGAAATACCTGACCTGCTTCTATTCGAAGACCCCGCAGAACGCCTGCAACTACGTCAAGTTCAACAATGCCGATTTCGACAAGCTGATCGAGCAGGCAGGCAACGAGACCGATCCGGCCAAGCAGAACGATCTGCTGCGGCAGGCCAACAACCTGTTGCAGGAGGAAGCGCCGCTCTGGTTCTTCAACTACAACAAGGCGGTCATGGCCTATCAGCCCTGGGTCCACGGGCTGAAGCCGAACGCCATGGAACTGGCGATCCAGGACTACGACGACATCTGGATCGACGACAGCGCACCCGCATCGCGCAAGTAGCGGGATGACATGCCGGTGGGCGGGAGCGATCCCGCCTGCCGCGTGGCGCCCGCCCATTGGACGCAGGACCCGCTCATGTTGCGCTTCATCGTTCGCCGCACGCTGCAGATGATTCCGACCCTGCTGGCGGTCGTCGTCGTCATCTTCGTCATATTCAGCGTCGTCCCCGGCTCGTTCATAACGAGCCTGATGGCGGAGGGGCGCACCGTCATGAATGCGGATGTCCTGGCGCATCTGAACGAACAGTTCGGGCTGGACAAGCCCCTGCCGGTCCGCTTGTGGGACTATCTGTGGGGACTGGCGCATTTCGATTTGGGAATCTCCTACCGGACCCGCTCGCCGGTGTGGGACGTGATCGAGCCGCGGCTGTGGCCATCCATCAAGCTCGCACTGGCGGCGATGGGGCTTGCCGCGGCGGTCGGCATCCCTCTCGGATTTCTCGCCGCGCTCAAGCCCGGCAGCATCTTCGACACCGGCACGATGATGATGGCGGTTTCCGGCCTGTCGCTTCCCGAGTTCTGGTTCGGCCTGCTTCTTATGTATGTCTTTGCCCTGCAGCTCGGCCTGCTGCCCAGCTTCGGATATCAGGCCGGAAGCATCAAATACATCATATTGCCTGCCATCGCGCTTGGGGTGTCGCCGATGGCGCTCCTTGCCAGAACCACCCGCGCCGGCGTGCTGGACGTGATGAACGCCGACTTCGTGCGCACGGCGCGCGCCAAGGGATTGTCCGAGCCGCGCCTGGTGCGCGCCCATGTCACCCGCAACGTGCTGGTGCTGATCCTGACCACGCTCGGCCTCCAGATCGGCTCGCTTATGGGGCAGGCGATCGTGGTCGAGAAGCTGTTTTCCTGGCCGGGGATCGGATCGCTTCTGGTCGACAGCGTGTCGACGCGCGACATCCCCGTGGTCCAGGGCACGGTCATCGTGATCGTGTTGTGGTTCCTTGTCATCAACATGCTGGTCGATGTCGCCTATGCCGCCATCGACCCGCGCATTAAGGTGACCTGATCCATGCGGCTGCGCTTCAATTTCGTCTTCGGGCTGGCATTGGCGCTGATCGTGGTCCTCGCCGCGCTCAGTGCCGGCTGGATCGCGCCCTACGATCCGGTGTTCGACGCGGACCTTATGAGTTCCGAGATGCCGCCAAGCTGGGAACACCTCCTGGGCACGGACGGGCAGGGGCGCGACGTCTTTTCCCGCGTCCTCTACGGCGCACGCGTGTCGCTCACCGTCGGTCTCGTCTCGCAATTGATCAACTCGATCATCGGCACGGCGCTCGGCGTTTCGGCCGGCTATTTCGGCGGCTGGTGGGACGATCTGGTGAACGGTCTGACCAACGTCATGCTGGCGATCCCGTCGCTGGTTTTCGCGCTCGCCATCATGGCGGTGCTGGGGCCGGGCCTGCCGAGCCTTCTGATCGCGCTTGGCCTGACCAACTGGTCCTGGACCTGCCGCATCGCCCGCAGTTCCACCCTGTCGCTTAAGAACCAGGGTTTCGTGCAAGCCGCCCGGGCGGCAGGCTTCGGCGACACCAACATCATGCGCACGCAGATACTGCCGAATATCCTCGGCCCCGTGCTGGTCATCGCGACGCTCGGCATCGGTGGCGCGGTTCTGGCGGAGGCGGCGCTGTCCTTCCTCGGTGTCGGCATCCGGCCGCCGCAGCCGAGCTGGGGCAACATGCTGACCGACGCGCGCGAACTGATCCGCACCGCCCCCTGGGCCTCGATGTTCCCCGGGCTGGCGATCTTCGCTACGGTCCTTGGCTTCAATCTGCTGGGCGACGGGCTGCGCGACATGCTCGATCCTCATATGAGGACCCGGAAGGCATGAGCGGCGCGCTTCCCGATCCGGTTCTGTCCGTCCGCGATCTGCGCATCGGGGTCGGCAAGAACAGCCAACTGCTTCACGGCGTGTCTTTCGACATCCTGCCGGGGGAAATGTACGGGCTCGTCGGGGAATCCGGTTCGGGCAAAAGCATCACCGGCCTGGCGGTGATGGGGCTGCTGAAGCGCCCGCTGGACGTGTCTGGTGGCTCGATCGTCTTTCAGGGCCATGACGTGCTGAAGCTCGGCGGCCGCGCCAGGCGGCGCCTGCGCGGCGACCGCATGGCGATGGTGTTCCAGGAGCCGATGACGGCACTCAATCCGCTGGCGACGATCGGCCGGCAGATCGCGGAGATGTTCGTCATTCACCGTGGCATGGGCTGGCCGGAGGCGCGCAGGAAGGCGGTCGAGGCGCTGGAAAGCGTTCGCGTTCCGTCGCCCGAGGAGCGCGCGCGGTCCTATCCGCATCAACTCTCCGGCGGGATGCGCCAGCGCGTGATGATCGCGATTGCGTTGGCCTGCCGTCCCGATCTGCTGATCGCGGACGAACCGACGACCGCGCTCGACGTGACGGTGCAGGCGGGTGTGCTGGAACTGATCGCCGAGCTTTGCAAGGCCGAGGGGACGGCGGTGCTGCTGGTCAGCCACGACCTCGGCGTGATCGCCAATATGTGCCGGCGCGTCGGGGTGATGGATAGGGGGCGGCTCGTCGAGGAACAGGACACCAGGGCGCTTTTCGAGAATCCGATGCACCCTTACACCCGTGGCCTGCTCGCGGCGCGCCCGCGCCTGGGCTCGCGCACGCTTGCCGGCCGCGGCCGCCTGGCCGAACTCGACCAGGTCGTGTCCAATGAGGAACGCGGGCGCGATGCACCGACGCTGACCACGCCGCGCGGCACTCGCCTGGAGGCGACGGCATGAACGCGCCTTTGCTGGAGATCCGCGATCTTACCGTCCATTTCCCGCTGCCGCGCCAGTCGCTGCTCGGGCGCAAGCGGACGCTGCGCGCGGTTCAGGGCGTGAACCTGACGCTCAACGAAGGAGAGTGCCTGTCCATCGTCGGCGAATCCGGTTGCGGAAAATCCACCACCGCGCTGACCGTGATGGGCCTGCAGGAGCCGACCTCGGGCGAGATACTGTTTCAGGGCAAGCCGCTGACGGGACCCGCCGCGCCTGGCCGCAAGGATCGCGCGCGCATCGCCCAGATGGTTTTCCAGGATCCCTATGCGTCGCTCAATCCGCGCCAGACCATCGGCCGCATGCTGTCTGCGCAGCTGGCGCTGCACGGCATCGCCAGCGGGCGCGAGGCCGGCGACCGTGTTGCCGAGATGCTGAAGCGCGTCGGCCTGACGCCGGATCACGCCCAACGCTACCCACACGAATTCTCCGGCGGGCAGCGCCAGCGTATCGGCATCGCGCGGGCCTTGATGCTCGATCCGAAGATACTGGTGCTGGACGAGCCAGTGTCGGCGCTGGACGTGTCGATCCAGGCGCAGATCATCAATCTGTTGATGGATCTGCAAGAGACGCTTGGGCTCAGCTACATCATGATCTCCCACGACCTCAGCGTGGTCGAGCATGTCAGCGACCGGGTCGCGGTGATGTATTTCGGCCGGGTGGTGGAGGAGGGCGATTGGCATTCGATCTTCAGCCGCCCGACGCACCCCTATACGCGCCGCCTGATCGGTTCGGTTCCCGACCCCGACGCGATCCTGACCGGCGCGCGCGGTCTGCCGGATGCTGCTTCTGTTCCCGAAAGCGCGCGCTTTTCGCCCGATATTTCGCGGCGTCCGGACCCTGACGAGCAGCCCGAACCGAGCGCGCTTGTCCAGATCGGCGAGAGCCACCGCGTCCGCCTCGCCCAATAAGCCTGGAAATCAAGAGACCGCCCGATGTCGTTCACCGTCCTCACCGCTGAATTCATGCACGAGAGCAACACGTTTTCGCGCTTTCGCACCGATCTGCCGCAGTTCCAGGTGGATGCGCTGTTCCATGGCGACGAGGCGATCCGCGCCCGGCGCAACGCCAACACCGAGCTGGCCGGCTTCATGGACGTGGCCGAACCCGCCGGCTGGAACGTCATCCATGCGATCTCGGCGCATGCCGTGCCCGGCGGGCGGGTGACGAAGGCAGCCTACGACCACATCGCCGGCGTCATCCTGGAGGCGGCAAGGTCGAACAAGGGCCGGCTCGACGGCGTGCTTCTCGGCCTGCATGGCTCGATGGTGCCCGACTTCTGCGACGACGGAGAGGGCTACCTGCTCGGCCTTTTGCGGGCCGAACTGGGGGCGGACATTCCTATCGCGGTAACGCTCGACCTGCATGCGATGGTGTCCGAGGACATGGTCCGGCATGCGCAGATCTTCGTTTCGTACAAGACCTATCCGCATGTCGACATGCGCAAGATCGGCGCCCATGCCGCCCGCATCCTGGATCGTGCGATGAAGGGCGATATCGCGCCGCAGACCGTCAGGGCGCATGTGCCGATGCTGGACGAGGTGAATTCCGGCCGCACCGATATTCCCGAGACTCTCGCGCTTTATGACCGCGCCCGGGAGGCAGAGGCTCAAGGGCTGCTCGCGGTTTCCGTCAATTCGGGCTTCACCGGGGCGGATGTCTCCTGCGTCGGCCCCACGGTGCTGGCGACCTATGACAGAAACGATCCCGCTGCCGAGGCAGTCGCTCGGAATGTGACGGAGGAACTTGCGAACCGAATCTGGCAGGGCCGCACGAAAAAGCGCACCGTTTTCATCGAGGTCGACGAGGCTGCCGCCGAGGCGCTTGCCTGGCGTGGCGACACGCCGCTTGTCATTGCCGACTACGCCGACAATCCGGGCGCCGGCTCCTACGGCGACTCGACCGCGTTGCTGAAGGGCCTGCTCGATGCGGGCGTGAAGGGTGCCGTGTTTTCGCCGATGGTCGATGCCGAGGCGGCAGCGGAACTGCATCGCCGCAAGGAAGGCGACACAGTGACGGTCGCTGTCGGCGGCAAGGGCGCGCCGGATTTCGGCGGCGGGCCGCTGACGGTGACAGGCGTGATCCGTAAACTTTCGGACGGCGCTTATGTCGGCGACGGACCGATCCAGGGCGGGCTTGCGCACAGTTTCGGGCCGACCGCCGTGATCGATGTCGACGGGATCGAGGTTCTGGTCGTTTCGGAGGCGCAGCAGATGGTCGATCTGCAGCAATTGCGCGCCTTCGGCATCGAGCCGACGGCACGTCGCGTGCTGGCGCTGAAATCGATGCAGCATTTCCGCGCGGCTTTCGAGCCGATCGCGGGCAAGGTCATCGTCTGCGATGCGGGCGCGCTGGCGACGCCGCGGGCGGAGCGGCGTCCCTATGTCCGCGTGCCACGCCCGCTCTGGCCGCTCGACAAGGATTTCGAACGGGCCGGCGCCTATCGGCTAGCCTGAAGGGTCGATCCCCGCTTTCCGATTGTTTGCAGGAGGGCCAGGGAGGCAAAGACGCGATGCGAACCGAGGACGACGACGGCTATCTGTCGAGGCACACCAGCGCGCCGTCGCGGCCTTTGCCGGCCGGTGCGTGGGATTGCCACAGCCATGTCTTCGGTCCGTTCGACCGCTATCCCATCCGTCCCGGCCACCGCTACCGGCCACCGACCGCGACCTGGCAGGACTACGAGGCGATGCGGCGGGCCGCCGGTTTCGACAACGGCTCGCTCGTCCACGCTTCATCCTCCGGCTACGACAATTCCGGCACGCTGGAAGCCGTCTCACAGGCGAGCGGACGTGCCGTGGCGGTGGCCGTGCCCGAGCCGGATGCCAATGACGCCGAACTCGAACGGCTTCATGCCTCGGGCGTGCGTGCGGTGCGTTTCGCACCGACGCGCAGCGAGGAGGACAGGCCGGGCACGCTCGATTTCGCCGACATGGCGCGCTGGGCGCCGCGGCTGAAGGAACTGGGTTGGCATGCGCAAATCCACCACGGACTGCCCGGCATCGTCGCCAATTTGGATATGCTTCGCGCCATGCCCGTGGCGGTCGTCTTCGATCACCTCGCGGGCGTCGATGGGACGACTGATCCGGTCGGCACGGAGTTCAACGCCTTCCTCGATTATGCCAAGAACGCCGAGGTCTACGTCAAGCTGACGCTGCGTGTGGTGAGCAAGGCGCCGGGCTTCGCCGATGTCCGCGCCTTCCACGACCGCTTCGTGGAAGAACTGCCCGACAGGGTGGTGTTCGGCAGCGACTGGCCCTTCATCGGTCGCCGCATCGACGCGCCTGACGTCGGCAACCTGGTCGACGTGTTCGACGCGTGGGTGCCCGACGAGACGTTGCGCCGAAAAGTCTTCGTCGAAACGCCCCTGAAACTCTTCGGGCCGGTATGATGCGGCAGGTCGCCGGATCGGCTCAGGGCTCCGGCTGAACGTGTTGCGCGCGAGGCCTTCATGGCTGCCGGGAGCGGCCACGCCGTCCCCGCTCATCACTCCGGACGGGACAGCTACGATCATCGGAAATGCAGTCGCGGCGGACTGATGAAGCCGCTAGGGTCGCGTGCAGAAATAGCGATAGCGTCGGGAACAAAGAGCCGGTGAAGCATGAGCGGACGCGTCTATGATTTCGCCGTCATCGGCGCCGGGATCGTCGGTGCGGCGGTCGCGGCCGAGATTTTGCGCCGCCGTCCCGGTGCGAGGCTGGTTGTCATCGAGAAGGAGGCCGTGCCGGCGTTTCACCAGACAGGCCGAAACAGCGGCGTCGTGCATTCCGGCGTCTACTACAAGCCGGGCAGTCTGAAGGCCCGGCTTTGCCGCGAAGGGCTGGAGCGGACGAAGGCCTTCTGCCTGGCGCATGGCATAGGCTACGAGGCGCGCGGAAAACTCCTGGTCGCGACGAACGATGTCGAGGAAGAAAGGCTCTCGGCGCTGGTCGAGCGCGCCGCGCGGAACGGCGTGGATGCGCAGCCGTTGACGCGCGCGGAACTGCATCGGCTGGAGCCGGAAGTTGCCGGTAAGGCGGCCCTGCGGATACCGGCGACAGCGATCGTTGACTACAAGGGCGTGACGCACAGCCTGCTTGGCGATGTCGAAAACGCCGGAGGGGAGATCAGGTTTTCCCATGCGGTTTCCGCGATCAAGCGTTCCGGCTCCGCCTACCGGATCGAGACGGCCGGCAGCTTCCTCGAAGCCGGGCGGGTGGTGGCGTGCTGCGGCCTCGCGGCCGACCGGATCGCAAGGATGGCCGGCATCGATCCCGGCATTCGCATCGTGCCCTTCCGAGGCGAATACTATGTACTGCCGCCGCGGCATGCGAAGATCGTTCATCACCTGATCTATCCCATTCCCGATCCGGCGCTGCCGTTTCTCGGCGTACACCTGACGCCGATGATCGACGGCACGATCACCGTCGGCCCGAACGCCGTGCTCGCGTTGGCGCGAGAAGGCTATTCCCGATTGAGCGTCGATGCGAAGGATGCGGCCTCCGCCTTGCTCTATCCCGGCCTTTGGCGGCTGTTGGCGCGGCATCCGCGCGCCATGGCGGACGAGCTACGGGCGTCGTTCTCGAAACGCGCCTACCTGAAGGCGGTCCGGAAATATTGCCCCGCCATCACGCTCGCCGATCTCGCGCAATACCGCAGCGCCAACCGGGCGCAGGCCGTGCTCCCGGACGGGACCATGCTCGACGATTTCCTGATCCGGTCGGAGGAGGGGTTCACGGCCGTGCTCAACGCCCCTTCGCCGGCGGCGACGAGCGCGATGCCGATCGCAGACAAGATATGCGACGAGATTTCCGGCTGAGCGGCAGATTGCAGTTCGGTGCGGCATTGCCGTGGCAATCCAGGCCCGCGTCGAGAAGCTTGACTCCTTTACCTCGTTCGGCCACGGCGATGGTGCCGGCCACCGCAAGCGGCTCGGCATCGATACCAGAACGGACGGCGTGACATGACCGAAGCCTTCATCTGCGACTACATCCGCACGCCGATCGGGCGGTTTGCCGGCGCGTTGTCGGCCGTGCGCGCCGACGATCTGGCCGCCGTGCCGCTCAGGGCGCTGGTGCAGCGGAACGCAGCGGTCGACTGGGCCGCCGTCGACGATGTTGTCCTCGGCTGCGCCAACCAGGCCGGCGAGGACAACCGCAATGTCGCGCGCATGGCGCTTTTGCTGGCCGGCATGCCGCAGGAAGTCCCCGGCGCGACCATCAATCGGCTGTGCGGTTCCGGCATGGACGCCGTCATCGCAGCGGCACGCTCGATCAAGGCCGGCGATGCCGAACTGGTGATTGCCGGTGGGGTCGAATCGATGAGCCGTGCGCCCTTCGTCATGCCCAAGGCCGACGCGGCCTTCTCGCGCAACGCCGAGATCTACGACACGACGATCGGCTGGCGCTTCGTCAACCCGTTGATGAAGGCGCAGTACGGCATCGACTCGATGCCCGAGACCGGAGAGAACGTCGCCGCCGAATTCGGCGTCAGCCGCACCGATCAGGATGCTTTCGCGCTGCGCAGCCAGGAGCGGGCGGTCGCCGCGCAGGAGAGCGGCCGGCTGGCAAGGGAGATCGTTGCCGTCTCCATTCCGCGGCGCAAGGGCGATCCGGTGGTCGTGGATCGCGACGAGCATCCGCGTGCGGGAACGACGCTCGAGGCGCTGGCGAAGCTGCCGACGCCGTTCCGCCAGGGCGGCACGGTGACCGCCGGAAATGCTTCCGGCGTCAATGACGGCGCGGTCGCGCTGATCGTGGCTTCGGAGGCCGCGGCGCGGAAATACGGGCTGAGTCCCATCGCGCGCATTCTTGGCGGCGCCAGCGCCGGCGTGCCGCCGCGCATCATGGGCATCGGCCCGGTGCCGGCGACGAGGAAGCTGTGTACGCGGTTGGGGGTGAAACCCGCCGACTTCGACGTCATCGAACTGAACGAAGCCTTTGCCTCGCAAGGCATCGCCGTGTTGCGCGAACTCGGCCTTGGCGAGGCCGCGGAGCACGTCAATCCGAACGGAGGCGCGATCGCACTCGGCCATCCACTCGGCATGTCCGGCGCGCGCATCACCGGGACGGCGGCCCTTCAGTTGCGCGAGCAGGGCGGAAGGTTCGCGCTGGCGACGATGTGCGTTGGGGTTGGGCAGGGCATCGCCATAGCGCTGGAACGGGTCTAAGCGTCTACTACGGGCATCCACTCCGGCCAAGCCCTCCTTTCGTTCGCGCGCGATGAAGGTGACCGTGGCCCTTCAGTTCCGATTGCGGTAAAGCATGGGCGATTGCGGTACGGCATCGCCTGTACCCGGCTGAAAATGGGCTGAAATCGAACGGAACAGGCTCGAAAAACTTGAGCAGGAATCCCATCTAACTCGTTATGACAAAAGGAAAATCAAGCAGCTCCGGTGATTGCCGTCTTGCCATAGCTCCGATGATGGACTGGACGGACCGGCATTGTCGCTTCTTCCACCGGCAGTTGACCCGCCTGGGGCTGCTCTACACCGAAATGGTGGTCGCGGACGCGATTATCCGCGGCGCGCGCGAGCGGCTCCTGGCCTTCGACCCGGCCGAGCATCCGGTGGCGCTGCAGCTTGGCGGCTCGGAGCCGGGAAAGCTCGCCGAGGCCGCGCGCATCGGCGCGGATTTCGGCTATGACGAGATCAACCTCAATGTCGGCTGCCCGTCCGACCGGGTTCAGTCCGGCACGTTCGGCGCCTGCCTGATGAAGACGCCGGCGCTGGTGGCCGAGTGCGTCGCGGCAATGAAGGCGGCGGTCGCGATCCCCGTCACCGTCAAGTGCCGTATCGGCGTCGACGACCAGGATACCGGACCGGCCCTGGATGTTCTGGCCGACGGCGTGTTTGCGGCCGGGGCTGATGCGCTGTGGGTGCATGCGCGCAAGGCCTGGCTGGAAGGCTTGAGCCCGAAGGAAAACCGCGAGATCCCGCCGCTCGATTACGACCGCGTCTACCGGCTGAAAGCACGTTGCCCGGAGCGGTTCATCGGCATCAATGGCGGCATCCAGACATTGGGCGAGGCGAAGGCTCATCTCGATCGCGTCGACGGGGCGATGCTGGGGCGCGCCGCCTACCATACGCCCGGCATTCTGGCCGGCATCGATGCCGCCTTCTACGGAGACGAAGCGGGGCCTTTCGATTTCGCCGAACTGATCGACACCATGGCCGATTACTGCGCCCGCCATATCGCAGCCGGCGGTCGCCTCGCGCACGTTACGCGCCATATGGTCGGGTTGTTCCACGGCCTTCCGGGCGCGCGCCGCTGGCGGCAGATCCTTTCGACGGATGCCGCGAAGCCGGGAGCCGGGCCGCGGGTGCTGCGCGATGCCTTCGCCGTGGTCGACCTGGAAGCACCGGCCGAAGCCGCGGCCTGAGCCGCATCATCTTCTCGGGGAAGCCGACCGGTGCTCAGTCGCGCAGGATCATGCGGTCGCCGCGCACGTCGAAGCCGGACAGCGAGCCGATGAAATTCATGCCGAGCAGGCTCTGCCACAGCGAACCGGGCGGTGCGACCAGGACCGTCATGTTTTTTCGCACGATGCCGCCGATCGACACTTCGTCGGCGGTTACCTGTGCCGCCCTTGCGCTGCCGTTGGCGGTGGCGACAGGCACGGTATAGGTCAGCGTGGCAGGATTGAAGCCGGCCGCCACCGCGTCGTCCGCCGTCAGCACCGTGCTGGTGGCGCCGGTGTCGACCACCGTGTCGATAGGCTTGCCGTTGACGAGCACACGGGCCTCGAAATGGCCGCTCCTCCCCTTGTCGAGGGTCACCGTTGCGCGGCCATCGTCCTCGCCGAGCGCCAGCGGGCTGCCGGGCACGAGGCCGGCGGTCACCCGGCTGGCGAAATCCTGAAGCTCATAGCGGTATTGGTAGCCGGCGACGAGCGCCAGCACGATGAGCCCCCAGGCGCCGAGACTGCGTGCCATGTCGCCCAATCGCCGGCCGGAACCGAGAAGGCCGGCGCCGATCACCAGACCGAACAGGCCGAGCCAGACGAGCTCGCTGAAGTCATCATTGTCGATGCCGAAAGTGCTGCCGGCCGAGTCGTTCAGCATAAGCAGAACCGCCGCGACGCCGATAATGCCGAGGATGAGCCAGAGCAGCCTGTTCATGGCGGTCAGGCCGTTTCGCCGCGTTCGCGGGCCATGCGGGCGCGACGCGTTTCGCGGCGCGGCTTGCGCTCGACGGTCGCCAGCCGCGCCGGCAGCAGCGCCATCACCTCGCGGCGCGTCTCGGGCGTCATGCCGATCCAGGCCGAGATTTCGTCGCGCGTGCGGCCGCAGCCGAAGCAATAGCCGGTCTTCATGTCGATCGAGCAGACCAGGATGCAGGGCGATTCGATGGCCGTCATGGGATTTCCTTGGGCGCCACTCCCACATGGTGCAACGGCGAGGCCGATGCAAGCCCCGCGGGTCGCGCCGCCTTGCGGCCATTTTACGCCGTTGTGCCGGCGCGACAGGCTGGTTATGCCGCTGGTCAAACAGGAACGAGCACAATGAGTGTCAGCGCGCTGCCTTTCGACGATTTCCGAGACCTCATCGCAAAACTGCCACCGGCCGATTCGGGCGCCGAGGCGCGGATGCGCGACACATTCGCCAAGGCGGCTGCGCGGCAGGGCGCGCTCGGACGCATCGAGGAGATCGCGACCTGGCTTTGCGCCTGGAGCGGTCGGTCTCCACCCATGGTGACACGGCCGCTGGTGGCGATCTTCGCCGGCAATCATGGGATCGTTGCCCAGGGCGTCTCCCGGCGCCCGGCAACCGCGACCGCCGAGGCCGTGGAGTTCATGGCCGCCGGTGGCGCGGCGGTCAGCCAGGCCTGCGTTGCGAACGATCTCGGGCTGAAGGTCTTCGACCTCGCGCTACACGTTCCGGCAGGCGACATCACCCGCCAAGCGGCTTTGGACGAGCGCGGCTGCGCGGCAACCATGGCCTTCGGCATGGAGGCCATCGCCGGCAACACCGATCTGCTTTGCCTGAGCGGCATGGGCGTCGGCGGCTCGACGGTCGCGGCGGCGCTGTTCGCAGCGCTTTTCGGCGGTGCGGGAAGGGACTGGGTCGGGACGGTCGGTGGCGTCGATGCCACGGAGCTGGATCGCAGCGCAGCGGCGGTCGATGCCGCGCTTGCCCTGCACGGGAACCATTTGAGCGATCCCCTGGAGGTGCTGTGCCGCCTCGGCGGCCGTGAATTCGCCGCCATCGCCGGCGCCATTCTCGCCGCGCGCATGGAAAAGGTGCCGGTATTGCTGGACGGCGCCACGGCGCTCGCCGCCGCGGCCGTGCTCAAGGCGGCCAATCCCGCCGCGCTCGATCATTGCCTTCTGGCCATCCTCCCGCCGGAAGCCGGCGCGGCGCGGGCTGCGGGCAGACTCGGCTTGAAGCCGCTGCTCGATCTCAGTCTCGACGATGGGCAGGGAACGGGTGCCGCGCTTGCCGCCGGTCTGGTCAAGGCGGCGGCACTGGTCGCTGCCGGCACGGCCGAAGCGTTCGGGTCGCGCTGAGCGACGGCTCAGGCCTGGCGTCGACGTCCCGTGGCGACGGTTCGTGTCGGCAGCGCCGGCAGTTCCTCCATCACCCGGGTCGGCGGGAAGATGGCGATCGCCTCCGTGCCCTCGCGCAGCCTGGAGTTCAGGTCGAACTCGCCGCCGTGCATGGCGATCAGGCCCTGCACGATCGGCAGGCCGAGGCCGGTGCCCTGTTCGGCGCTCTTGATCGCGATCGAGCCCTGGCCGAAAGCCGACAGCACGACCGGGATCTCGTCGGCGGGAATGCCCGGCCCGTTATCCTTGATCGAGACATACTGCCCGCCGCCGGCCGTCCAGCCGACACGCACGCGCACCTCGCCGCCTGTGGGCGTGAACTTGATGGCATTGGACAGGAGGTTGAGCGCGACCTGGCGCACCGCGCGCTCGTCGGCGAACAGGCGGGGCAGCGACGGCTCGAAATCCTGGATGATGCGGATATCCTTGTTGCGGGCCCTCAGTTCCATCATGTGGCAGCAATCTTCCACGATGGTCAGCAACGCGACCGGCTCTTCGTTCAACTGGTAGCGGCCGGCTTCGATGCGCGACAGGTCGAGGATCTCGTTGATGAGGTCGAGCAGGTGCTGGCCGGAATCGTGCACGTCCGCCGCATAGTCGCGGTAGGTCTGGTTGCCCATCGGGCCCAGCACCTCGTTGGCCATGACTTCGGAAAAGCCGAGGATGGCGTTGAGCGGTGTCCTGAGTTCATGGCTCATCGAGGCGAGGAAGCGCGACTTGGCGAGATTGGCCTCCTCGGCGCGGCGACGCGCCTCGTCCGACATGGCCTTCGCGGTCTCCAGTTCGGCGATCAGGGCGTCCTTCTCGCTGCGGAACGACAGGAGCATCACCGACGAGCGGTTGAGATGGCGCGCCACGTAGCCGAAGAACAGCAGCGCCACCGCCAGCAGCGCCAGCATGATCGCCTCGACCGGCACCCACAGCCGCGCCCCGGCAAGCGCGTAGACCGCCACGGGCACGGCGAAGGTGGATAGCAGCGCCCCGCGTAGCGAGGACGCCATGATGGCGGTGGCCGCCATGGCAAGCAGCAGAATGACGGCCTTGATGATCTGGAACTGGTCCACCTCGCAGGCACCGCAGCCGAGCAACGCGAAATAGGCCCAGCCCAGTCCGCTGATGAAATGCGCGATCAGGAAGTCGCGGCGCGTCGGCCCGGGCTTGATGTCGGCGATCCCGGTACGGTCGACCCTGCGTGCGATGAGGGCGAGCGCCGTGTAGAAGGAGACGGCGATCAGCGCCCAGATCAGGATCTCGCCGCTCATGCCCGATAGCATGCCCGCGGCGGCGATGAGCACGACCATGGTCGGAATGGCCGTCGCGCCGCCTACCATGGCGCGGGCGTGCAGTTTCAGGAGTTCGCGGTCGAAGTCGGGATTGCCGGATTGCTGCGAAAGCCGGTCGCGCGTTTTCTGGACAGCCTTCGCGACGTCGCTGTTGCGGTGCCGCTTGCGGCGATCCACAATGTTCTTGTCCGCTGTGTTCGAGCGTTGCAAAGACATGGAACTTCAATTTGTGCAGGCAGCGGCTTTCTACCTTGACGCTACGGCGGAATGATTAACCAACGGTTTGCCATATGAGCCGGGCGTGGCGACCAGGACCGCGACGCAGGTTCCATCCACGGCCGCGGCGCAGCCTCGGGCGCAGGATTCTCGACTATGGGCTGACGATCGCGCTGTTCGCCCTGCTGGCGCTTCTGGCCGCGCGGCTCGACCGGATCGAGACACGCAACGAGCAAGGCGCCGCGACGGTCAATGACGGCGATACCATCACGCTGGGACAGGAACGCATTCGGCTGCGCGGCATCGATGCGCCGGAATACACGCAGACATGCCGCCGCGACGGAGCGGACTATGCCTGCGGGCGGATGGCGCGCCAGGCGCTGGTCGGCCTGATCGGCGGGCGCGCCGTCTCCTGCACCGGCTGGCAGCGCGACCGATATGGCCGGCTGCTTGGCGAGTGCCGGGCAGGAGATGTCGATCTCAACAGTGCCCTCGTTGCCGCCGGCTGGGCGGTTGCCTATGGCGGCTACGAGGCGGAAGAGCGGCAGGCACGAGCGGCGAAACTGGGCGTGTGGGCCGGCAGTTTCGACAGGCCGCAGGACTGGCGGCGCGGACATGGCGGGCAGGTCGAGCGCAGCCACGATACGCTGGGCAGCATTGGCGACATGTTGCGGGAACTGTTTCGCCTGCGCTGAGGCCTTGCTATGGTCGCGAAGGAAAATCAGGTGATTGGGAGAAGAAGATGAAGCTGTTCGACGGTGGCCGCGCGCCCAATCCGCGGCGGGTGAGGGTGTTCCTGGCCGAAAAGGGCATCGAGGTGCCGACCGTGCCGGTGGACATGGGCGCGCTGGAACACAAGGAAGCAGCCGTCACGCAGCGCAACCCGCTGCAGCGCCTGCCCGTGCTGGAACTGGACGACGGCACGGTGCTTACCGAATCGGTCGCCATCTGCCGCTATTTCGAGGAATTGCACCCCGAACCCGCTCTGTTCGGTAGGGGTGCGCTCGGCAAGGCGCTGGTCGAGATGTGGCAGCGGCGGCTGGAACTCAATCTCATGCACGCGGTCGCGCAGGCCTTCCGCCATATCCATCCGGCGATGAAGGAGTGGGAGGTGCCGCAGGTTCCTGAATGGGGCGAGGCCAACAAGCCGAAGGCGGTCGAGTTCCTGCGCCTGTTCGACCAGGAACTGGCCTCGCGCGAGTTCGCCGCCGGCGACAGCTATTCGATTGCCGACATCACCGGCCTGATCGCCATCGATTTCATGAAACCGGCCCGCATCAAGGTGCCGGAAGAGTGTACGAACGTCTTGCGCTGGCATGCCGCGGTGTCCGCGAGGCCGAGCGCCGCCGCGTAATTTCGAATGAGTCTTGAACTGGACCGCCTGACCGAGCGCATCCGCGCCTGCCGCATCTGCGTGGACAATCCGCTCGGCAAGCCGTTGCCGCACGAGCCGCGCCCGGTTGTGGTGGCGTCGAGCACGGCACGCGTCCTGATCGCCAGCCAGGCGCCGGGCACCAAGGTGCATCTGAGCGGGCGGCCGTTCACCGACGCCTCGGGCGACCGGCTGCGCGACTGGCTCGGCGTGACGCCGAAAGAATTCTACGACGCGTCGAAGTTCGCCATCGTGCCGATGGGCTTCTGTTTTCCCGGCCAGGACGCCAAGGGCGGCGACCTGCCGCCCCGGCGCGAATGCGCTCCCGCCTGGCGCGCCGACCTGATGGCCGCGATGCCGCAAATCGACCTGATCCTGACCATCGGCCTCTATGCGCAAAGCTGGCACATGGGCGCCGCGCGGCGCGCCTCGCTGTCCGAGACGGTGGCGGACTGGCGCGCCATTTGGGGCGGGCAGGGCACCCCAAAAGTTCTGCCTCTGCCGCACCCGTCGTGGCGCAATACGGGCTGGCTGAAGAAGAATCCGTGGTTCGAAATGGAATTGCTGCCTTTCCTCCAGACGGAAATCCGTCGTCGTATCGGATAGCGCTTGCGAAAAAAATCACTGCCAATTCGGCTTTTTGCCAGAATTTCTTTCTTGTGGATGGCCGAAACAAAAGGGAGTATAGGCAATCCATTCTCCCGGAGACCCTTTTGATGGATCGCCTCGACCGGAAAATCCTGCGCCTGCTGCAGGACGACGCCACGCTCGCGGTGGCGGACGTCGCCAAGAAAGTCGGCCTGTCGACGACGCCATGCTGGCGGCGCATCCAGAAGCTCGAGGAGGAGGGCGTCATCCAGCGCAGGGTGGCGCTACTCGATCCGGAGAAGATCAACGTCAGGGTGACGGTGTTCGTCTCGATCCGCACCAATTCGCACAGCCATGAGTGGCTGCGGCGCTTCTCGGAGGTCATCCAGGAATTCCCCGAGGTGGTCGAGTTCTACCGGATGAGCGGTGATGTCGATTACCTGCTGCGCATCGTCGTGCCCGACATCGCCGCCTATGACGCCTTCTACAAGCGGCTGATCTCCAAGATCGAGATCCGCGAGGTGTCGTCGGCCTTCGCCATGGAGCAGATCAAGTTCACCACGCAGATGCCGCTGGACTATATGGTGCTCGACAAGGAATCGGGCGCCAACGCGGCCTGACGGACAATCAGTTCTTTTTCTTCTGGAGCGCGCCCCACGGGTTCGGCCCTTGCGGCGCCTGGATCGCGTCGGGTACGCCGTCGGCCGGCGTGACGGTCGCCTTGCTGAAGGCATAGCCGGAGGGAATGACAGTCAGCCCGTCCATGATGAAAAGCTGGCTGCGCTCCATGTCCTGTTTGAGCAGGCCCGTGACGGAAACCGCGGCGTAGGTCCGCTCCAGATGAAACGGTTTCGGCAGCGTGACCAACACGATCTGGTTGGGAGGCGGCGTCGGCATGTGGCTGCAGGCGCCGCTCCAGGGCACAAGCAGGAACTGATAGACCATCTCGCCCTCGCGATCGGTCGGCAGCGCATAGCCCTTCAGTTCGACGGTCTTTTCGGGATGACCCCAGGCCAGCGTCTCGCCATGGTCGGGCAGGCTGGCGGCGACCACAGGCAGACCGAGGCTCTCCGCCGCCGGCTGGGTGGCCGGCCGCAAATCCTTCCAGAAAATCTGCCTCACCTCGGCCGAAGCGTGTGAGGCGCCGGCGAGAAGAATAAGGGCGGCTGCGAGGATATTCCGCACGTTTTCTGCTCCATGTACGGCGGAAGTAAAACCGCAGGCCGACAGGGCGTCAACCACATCGCTGCCCGCTCCGCTTTTCGCAAGCTGGTTCAAGGGCTTGCCGGAGCGCGTTTTCCCAGGCGCTCAAGCGTCTTCGGGTCGGAAAGTTCCTTCGCCGCGTCCCTGCCGATCCAGCGTTCGGTCCTGTCGGTCGAAGCGGCCAGCTTTTCGGCCAAGGCGAGGGCGGGGGCGTGCAGCGCCATCGAGCGCTTGCCGATCTGGCGCAGCGCCCAGTTCACCGCTTTCCGCACGAAATTGCGCGGGTCGTCGGCATGGCGCTCGATCAAGGGCAGGTAGGCCGCGAAGGTGGCGTCGGGTTCGTTTTTCAGGTGCACGGCGGCCCAGGCCAGCATGGCGAACGCGGTGCGTCGGATGAATTCGCGCTCATCGGCCGCGAAATCGTCAATCAACTCGCGCCAGAACGGCGTGTCGGCGAAAAGGTCGGAAACGCCGTCGACGATCTCCCAGGAATCGAAGTCCGCCGCCCACGTCCGGCACTGTTCCCTGGTGACCCTGGCCGGCTCGTCGGTGAAGGCCGCCAGCAGGCGCGCCTCGCGAATGCCGCTCGCCCACAGGTCGAGCGCGCGAACATGGTTGCGCTTCATCCTGCGGGCGATCTGCCTGAGCGTGGTGTTGCCGACGCCGAGCGCCGTCGCCGTGTTGATGCCGAAGCGCGCCATGCCGGCGCGGTTCTCCTCGCTGGCAAGCGCGCGCAGATGGGCGATCGCGTCCCCGGCCGTCCAGTCGGGCGAGGGCGCCTCCATCGGATGTTATCTCTCCAGCCGCGCCATCAGCGAGGACGTGTCCCAGCGGCGGCCGCCCATTTCCTGGACCTCCTTGTAGAACTGGTCCACCAGAGCCGTCACCGGCAGCTTGGCGCCGTTGCGGTCCGCCTCTTCGAGGCAGATGCCGAGATCCTTGCGCATCCAGTCGACGGCGAAGCCGAAATCGTACTTGCCCGCGTTCATGGCCTTGTGGCGGTTTTCCATCTGCCAGGAGCCGGCGGCGCCCTTGGAGATCACCTCGACCACCTTCTCGATGTCGAGGCCGGCCTTCTTGCCGAAATGGATGCCTTCGGCGAGGCCCTGCACCAGACCGGCAATGCAGATCTGGTTGATCATCTTGGTGAGCTGGCCCGCGCCCGCCGGTCCCATCAGGCCGACCATGCGGGCATAGGCGTCGATGACCGGCCTCGCCCGGTCGAACGCGGCCTGTTCGCCGCCGACCATCACGGTCAGGACGCCGTTTTCGGCACCGGCCTGGCCGCCCGACACCGGGGCATCGAGAAAATCGAAGCCGCCGGCCTTGGCCGCCGCGGCCAGTTCCCGCGCCACCTCGGCTGAGGCGGTCGTGTTGTCGATGAAGATCGCGCCCTTCTTCATCGCGCCGAACGCGCCGTCATCGCCGGTCGTCACCTGGCGCAGGTCGTCGTCATTGCCGACGCAGGAGAAGACGAAATCCTTCCCCTCGGCAGCTTCGCGCGGCGTCTTCGCCAGTTTGCCGCCGTGCTCCGCCACCCATTTCTCCGCCTTGGCGGTGGTGCGGTTGTAGACCGTTACGTCGTGGCCGCCCTTGTTTTTCAGGTGCGCGGCCATCGGATAGCCCATCACGCCCAGACCGAGAAATGCAACCGATGCCATGACTTCACCTTTCCAGTGTCGGATTTCGCCGCCGCAGGTCTAGGCGCTGGATGGATTTCGTCAAGGCAAATGGCTTGGATCAGATTGATGTCTTGATGGACATCGGCAAAGCCTGATGTTATCAAGAACATCATGAAGGCCGTCCGGACACGGCGAAATCTGACCGATGAGGCTTTCATCGAAATGGTTGCGTGGAAGGTGCCGGCTCCCGTGCCGGGCAGCGACAACGACATCAAATACCGTCTCGCTCTGATTTCCGATGAGATCTGCGTACTGCGCTATGACAACGAGCGAGGCAAGGGCGATCACAAGCATGTCGGCGACAGCGAGGCGCGCTACCGCTTTATCGATTTCGAGAGCCTGGTTGCCGACTTCATGAGCGACGTCAGGAGGTGGTTGGATGAAAACTCTGGTTGTTAGGATCGATACGCTGGACACCGCCGGTCAGTCTTTCATCGAGGCGTTGCGGACGGCCCAGACGGGCAAACAGGTCAAGCTTTCTCATACCCTCGGCTTCGCTTCCTATGCGACGATGCACAAGGTGCTTTCACCTGCGCGTCTCGACATCGTCAAGACGATGGCGGGGCAGGGCTCCATGAGCATTCGCGAAGTGGCGCGCCGGATCGGCCGCGATTTCAAGGCAGTGCACACAGACGTGACAACGCTCATCAAGGCGGGCGTTATCGATCGCGCCGGTGGCGAGATCATATTTCCCTACGATCGCATCCACTTCGAATTCGATATCGAAGTGGCGGCTTAGGTTGTTAAAAATCCTTACCGCTTCAGGTGGCGTGTCAGCCGGCGTTCGATCCACTCGATGGTGTGGCGCAGCGTTTCCACGATCAGCAGGTAGATGATCGCGGCCCATAGATAGGTCTGGAAATCGAAGGTGCGGGAATAAGCCAGCCGGGTCACGCCCATCAGGTCGTAGACGGTGATGATTGCGACGATGGCCGACCCCTTGATCATCAGGATGACCTCGTTGCCGTAGGGCCTGAGCGCCACGATCGCGGCCTGCGGCAGGACGACCTTGCGCAGGGTTTGGAGTTTGTGCAGGCCGAGCGAGGCGGCGCCCTCCCATTGGCCTCGCGGCACGCTTTCGATGGCGCCACGTAGCATTTCCGCCTGGTAGGCGGCGGTATTGAGCGAGAAGGCGAACAGCGCGCAATTGAACGCGTCCTGGAAAAAGACCCACAGGCCGATAGTCTTCAGTTCGGCATGGAAGGAGCCGAGCCCGTAATAGACCAGGAAGGCCTGCGCCAGCAGCGGCGTGCCGCGGAACAGATAGACATAGCCATAGGCCAGCGTCGAGAGCAGGCGGTTCTTCGACATGCGCGCATAGGCAACGGGAACCGAAAGGATCGCGCCGCAGACGATCGAGATGGCGACCAGCGACAGCGTCACCCACAGGCCGCTGAGATACATCGGCGCATACTTCTCGAAGATCTCGCTGTTCCAGGCCGAGATCAGATAGGTCACGAGTGCCAGACCGAGCGCAATCCACAGACCGATCAGGGCATGGCCAAGGATGCGCTGGCCCGTCCAGCCGCGGGCGGCCGGTGGAGGCTGCTCGACCGTCGCGGCGCCGTTGACCATCGCGCTCACCGCGTTGTCTCCTGGCGGCTCACCGCGCGTTCTATGGCATAGAGGCCGATGGACGAGACGATGGCCAGGGCGAGATAGATGAGGGCGGCCACGCCGAAGAACAGGAAGGCGTGCTTGGTCACGCGGGCGGCGACGCTCGCCTGCCGCAATATATCCGAAAGGCCGATGGCGGAAACGAGCGCCGTATCCTTGAGCAGGATCATCCACAGATTGGCGAGGCCCGGCAGCGCAATGCGGATCAATTGCGGCGCCACCACGAGGCGCATCGTCTGCCCCTTGGACAGGCCGATGGAATAGCCGCCCTCATACTGGCCGCGCGGAACCGCCTTGAAGGCGGACAAGAACACCTCGCTGGCATAGGAGGAGAAAACCACTCCCAGCGCCACCATGCCCGAAACGAAGCTGTTCACTTCTATCGCCGCTTCGGGGTCGACCAGGTGGATGAGCTTCTGCAAGCCGATCTGTGCGCCGTAGAACACCAGGAACAGCGTCAAAAGTTCGGGCAGGCCGCGGAAGATGGTGGTGTATATGTTGCCGGCGGCGCGCAGCGAGGGTTCGGGGGACTGCTTCGCCAGCGCGACGAGGAAGCCCATCGCCAATCCGACCGGCAGGGTCGCCAGCGCCAGCGCGACGGTGACGAAGACGCCGTAACCGATGTCGTCCAGCCACCCCTGCGGCCCCCAACTCAGAAGCGTCCATGCGCCTTGCATCGGCCGGCCTGTTTCCCTCGACCCGGATTTCCGGTATGGCCGGCTATCCCCTTGTGCCGACCGGGTTTTTGGCGGGCGACGGGGCTTCCCGCCGCCCGCGTGACGTTCCCGCTATCAGGATTCGCCGCCGTAGGCGTCGAACTTGAAGTACTTGTCGTTGATTTCCTTGTACTTGCCGTTGGCGCGGATCGCGTCGATGGCGGCGTTGAACTGGTCGACAAGTTCCTTTTCACCCTTGCGGACGGCGATGCCGGCGCCCTTGCCGTGAATCTCTTCCACCGGCTTGATGGTGCCGACCAGCTTGCAGCAGGCGCCTTCCGGCGAATCGAGGAACTGCTGCAGCACGATGATGTCGTCATTGGCGGCGTCGAGGCGGCCGTTGGCGAGGTCGAGCTGGTATTCCTGCGCGGTCGGATAGGGCTTGATGGTCGAGTCGGTGTAGGTCTGGGTCGAGTAGTTGAAGTGGGTGGTCGATCCCTGCACGCCGATTGTCTTGCCGGCGAGGTCTTCCTTGGTCACGCCCTTGATGTCGCTGTCCTTGGGCGCGATGATCGCCGGCGGCGTGTTGTAGTATTTGTTGGTGAAATCGACCTTTTCCATGCGCTCCGGCGTGATCGACATGGAGGCGATGATGGCGTCGAACTTGCCGGCCTGGAGCGCGGGGATGATGCCGTCCCAATCCTGGGTGACGAATTCGCACTTCACCTTCATCTCGTCGCACAGCGCCCTGGCGATGTCGATGTCGAAGCCTTCGAGCTTGCCGTCGGCGGTGAGGTTGTTGAAGGGCGGATAGGCGCCTTCGGTGCCGATCTTGATGACCTTGTCCTGTGCCTGGGCAGCACCCAGCATCAGCATGGCGGCCGACGCCGCCAGCGCGATACGCAATCCAATACGCATGATGATCCTCTCTGTATGGTCCTGGCCGCCAGGAAGGCGGCTTCTTGGGACGATGCTCCCGACCGTCCGCTGGCCGGATACTCCCACTGTTTCCGACAAAAAAGCAACTGCAAAAGCAAGTTGAGGAGGTTTTCCGACAGGGCCGGCGAAGCCTTCGGAAAGCGGCTGAAATCCTGCTCAACGCTGACGTTGCGGCAGGCCCGTCATGCGCTCGACGAAGTCCGCAATCGCGGGGATGTCGTCGAGGTCGAACACCGGCAACGTCTCGCCCGGCCGCGGCCCGTCCGCGGCGATGGCAACGATGTTGGGGTCGCCGGCCGAGAGCCGTTCCTGGCTCCTGGCCTCGCGCCGTCGCGCCTCGATCTTCTTGTGCCCCTCGCGCTTGTAACCCTCGACGATGACGATATCGGCGGGCGCCATGCGCTTGAGGATCGCCGCCAGTGGCGGTTCCTCCTCCTCGCGCAGTTCGTGCATCAGCGCCCAGCGCCGGCCGGACACGACGGCCACTTCGGTGGCGCCGGCCTGGCGGTGGCGAAAGGAATCGGCGCCTTCCTTGTCGATGTCGAAATCGTGATGCGCGTGCTTGACCGTCGAGACGCGCCAGCCGCGCCGCACCAGTTCGGCGACGAGCTTTTCCGTCAGCGTCGTCTTGCCGGAATTCTTCCAGCCGGTGATGCCGAAGATGCGTTGCGTCATGTCATGGTCCGCGCCAGCCGCTCGGCCTCGGCGAGGTCCTGCGGCGTGTTGACGTTGAAGAACGGGTCATAGGCGATGCCTGCCGCTTCCGGAAAGGCGAAATCGACCTCGACATGGTCGTGTCGCGCGATGAAGGCGGCCGCCCGTCTCTCCTCCTCGTCGACCAGGGTGGCCCGCAGGTCGGTCGCGAGATCGAGCGGCCACAGCGCGAAGGTCGGATGCCACCTGCCGCCGGACGCGGCGACCGCGATGGCGGCAGGCCGGCCGGTTGCGGCCTCCACAAGCCGGCTGACCAGATCGTCCGGAAAGAACGGCGTATCGCCGGCGACGCTGACGATCCGGGACGCGGCGGTGTTGGCGGCGGCCCATTCCAGGCCGGCGAGGATGCCGGCGAGCGGGCCGGCGAACCCCTCCACCGTATCGGCAACGACCGGCAGGCCGAAGCCGGAAAAGCGCCCGGGGTCGCCGTTGGCGTTGAGCGCGAGCGCGCCGACCTGCGGTTTCAGCCGCGCGATGACGTGGTCGAGCAGCGGCCGCCTCGCGAGCGTGCCAAGCGGCTTGTCGCCGCCGCCCATGCGGCGCGACAGCCCGCCGGCGAGGATGATGCCTGCAACCGTTTCGCCCATGGCTTCCGATCTTCGACCGCAGCGCCGGCTAGATGCCGTCCGGCGCGAGGTCGGGTCCGGCGCTTTCGGCAGCGGCCCGTCCGCGGCCGACGATGCGCTCGCGGTAAAGCGTATAGATGCCGGAAGCGACGATGATCAAGGAGCCGACGATCATGACGCCGTCGGGATAGTCGCCGAAGATGAGGATTCCCATGGCGATCGCCCACAGAAGTGCCGTGTAGCGGAACGGCGCGACGAAGGAGATGTCGCCGATACGCATCGCCATGATGATGAACTGATAGCCGATCAGGACCAGGACGGCCGCCAGCGCCAGGTATCCGATCATGTCGGGTTCCATCGGCGTCCAGCCGCCCATGACCGGAAGCAGGGCGGCGCCGAGCAGGGTTATGGCGAACGAAGTGACGGCCGAGATCAGAAGGGTGGGGATATCGTCGGGAACGCGCTTCGTGGCGAGATCGCGCACCGCGCAGGAGATGACGCTGACCAGCACCAGCAGCGAATAGACGCTGAATCCGGCCAATCCCGGCCGCACGATCACCAGCACGCCCGCAAAGCCGACGGCGATCGCCAGCCAGCGCCGCCAGCCAACCCCTTCGCCGAAAAACAGCGCCGCGCCCATGGTCACCGCCAGCGGCAGCGCCTGCTGCATGGCCGAAACATTGGCGATGGGCAGGTGCGCGAGCGCCAGCAGGTAGGCGATCGTGCCGCCGGCCTCGCCGGCCACGCGCAGCGCCACCATCGGGTGCAGCGCCTGGCGCGGCCGCACCAGCGCGCCGCTCTTCCATGCAAGCAGGCCGACGAGCAGCGTGGCGAACACGCCGCGCACCAGCATGACCTGCGCCATGCTTATGGATTGCGAGGCGAATTTCGTGGTTGCGTCGTTGATGGTGAAAGCGGCCATGGCGACGACCATGAACAGCGCGCCACGCAGGTTCGGGGAGAGGGCCAAGGGGACGGCTCCGCTTTCTCGGTTCGCCTTCCGGCGATCGCAGGGCCGGGGCAATTGCTCCTATCAGCCGAGGAAAAGACAGCAACGCCAAAGCACTGGACCAAGGTGGCCCGGCGTTCACTTACGGGGGCAGGCGGACACCCGAAGGCGCCGTCACGGTCCGCGCAGGCTGCCGGCGATTGCGCCAATGAGCGGGTCGTATCTGGCCTTCAGTTCCTTCGGGTAGGTGATCTCGACGGCGTGGACGATGCCGGTCGGACCGATTACCTGCCGCTCGTAGAACACCGCGCCGTCCTTCAAGCCTGACAGCACGGCCCAGTTGCGACCGGTCTTCGCATAGGTGACGGTGCGGCCCGGCAGCGCGCCGCCGCGCTCGACCAGGGTTTTCGGCGTGTCGTCGAGGACGTTGTAGGAGCCGTGGATGGCGACGCTGGCGCCGTCCTTCGCCAGCCAGCGCAGGCCATCGCCGTTTTCCGGCGGCTCCTGCCGGTCGACGAAGATCTCGTCCGGGAAGGTGGCCGAGGTGCCGAAACGCTCGTTGACATAGGTGAACGGCTTTGCGGTGGCCGTACCGGCGGCTAACGCCGCGACTGCCATCAGGACGAAAAGCGAGGAAAATATCCGCATCGCGTCACCCGGAATTGTTGCCCGAGGCGAAACTCTACGTCAAATGCGGTCGAAATCAGCCGCCGGTGACGCTCATGTGGCGTGAAACCGAAGGCCGGCTGGTGCGGCGGTCGATGACGAAGTCGTGTCCTTTCGGCTTGCGGCCGATGGCCTCGTCGATTGCCTGCGCAACGAGTTCGTTGCCTTCCGAGGCGCGTAACGGCGCGCGCAGGTCAGCCGCGTCTTCCTGGCCCAGGCACATGTAGAGCGTGCCGGTGCAGGTGACGCGGACGCGGTTGCAGCTTTCGCAGAAATTGTGCGTGAGCGGCGTTATGAAGCCGAGCCGCCCGCCGGTTTCAGCCACCTGCACGTAACGGGCCGGCCCGCCGGTCCGATAGTCGAGATCTTCGAGCGTAAAATCCTTC
>CAZBBT010000018.1:0-8929 GCA_964490065.1 uncultured Mesorhizobium sp.
CCTGGCGCTGGCGCGTCGGCTACGGGAAGAACTGGACAGTGATGACGGACAGCGTTGCGGATGGTGCTTCGACCACCTTCCGAGAGTTCGCGGCATCCGAATATCGCGTCGCGGTCGCCGAGGACGAAGAGATACTGGTCGATTATCCGAGCGCAAAGGAACGGGATGCGCTGGAGACGTATATCTCGGGCACGATCGTTACCGCGTCGGCGCCGGCAGAAGCGGACGCAAGGCGGCTGCTTGCGATGCACGGCGTTCCGCGCTCGCTCTACCGCTTCACGGTCGGGCGGGAAGGGGCGCTCGTGCGGGTCGGCGTCGACTGTGTCGAGATCACCTATCCGCGCTTCGGGCTGGATCAGGGAAAGATGCTGCGCGTGGTCTCTCGCGAGATCGATGCGGCAAACGGAACCGTCGAACTGGTGGGGTGGGGCTGATGGCAAATGCGGCCGTGGTCTATCGCAATCTCGCCGATGCGGCGACGGTGACCGGATCGACGCAAGTCCCGCTGATGCCGGCGACGAACGTCCAGCAGGAGCATATCTCGCGCAAGTGGCGCTCGATCTCGGCCGATGACTACCTGCTGATCGACTTCGGCGAGTCAACCTCGATCGACACGGTCTGGATCGGCGGGCTGACCACAACAAAGGTCCAGCTCCGTGCCTCGAACAGCGATGCCACGGGTGAGACAGGCGAGATCTACGACAGCACGCTTGTCGCGGCCGACCAGAACCATCTCCAGAAGACCTGGGTGCTCGGCTCGGCCGTCTCGGCGCGATACTGGCGCATCGACCTGGAGCATGACGATCTCGACTATGTCGAGGCCGGCCGGGTCGTCATGGGAGTGCGCTCGGTCTATCAGTACAACTACGCCTTTGGGTTCGAGGTCGGCTATTCCGATCCTTCGATCCGCACGCAGTCCGCCGGCGGCCAGACCCACGTCACGCCCAAGCGCAGCTACCGCCATGCCAGCCCGACCTTCGAATGGGTGAGCAAGGCGGATCGCGACGGCTTCGTCGAGGCGATCGACCGCGACAACGGGCTCAAGACCGACGTGCTGTTCCTGCTCGATCCCGAAAGCGCGCATCTGGAGCGCGACACGATCTGGGGCCTGATGAGCGAGCTGACGGCGATCTCGCAGCCCTTTTTCGATATCTGGTCCAAGCAATACCGCATCGAGGAGCGCCGCTGATGGCCTTCAAGCTACGCGACAACGTCGCCGAGATATCGACCACAACAGGAAGCGGCGACATCGACCTTGCCGGGGCGGTGACGGGCTACAACTCTTTCGGCTCGTTCCTGAGCACCGGCGACACGACATGGGCGCAGATTCGCAATGTCGACGTGCCGACCGAATGGCTGTCGGCCGTCGTGGAGTATGTCACCGGCAACGATCTGGAGATCGTAGCCATCCTCGACGGCACCAACGGCGCCGGCAATGCGGTGAGCTTTTCGGCCGGGGTCAAGCAGGTGGTGTGCGGTATGCCGGCGGCGCAGGTGTTGGCGCGTCAGGATATCACCGGGACTGTCTCTCAATCGAGCGGCATGCCGACCGGAACGATCATCGAGCGGGGCAGCAATGCCAATGGATCCTATGTCCGCTTCGCCGACGGGACGCAGTGGTGTTGGCACTCCATGAGTGTTGGCGTGATCTCGGAAGCGCTCTCGCCATTGTATGCCAGTGCCCCGACCTCATGGACTTTTCCGGCTGCATTTTCAGCAGCTCCCGCCACGTCCACTGAAGCGACCCGGCCATTTTCTAGTTCATCGCAACGCCTCGTCGGGGCGTATGCGCAGGAGCTCCCAAGCACGACTGGGCTGCAAAACATTCGGGCGTGGTCGAATGTGTCTAACTCTAATCCGGCGACGGTGCATATCGTCGCAGTCGGGAGGTGGTTCTGATGCGTATCTCATTTGGACCTCAGCGTCGCGATGACGCGCTCGCCTTGGTCAAGGCCGGCGACGTGCTGACGATCAATGGCGAGGATTTCGATTTCTCGACGCTTCCTGATGGGGCTTCGATCCCGACCGGAACCATCCCGTGTGATTGGGTTATCGGCGACGCCGAGAGGATAGACGGTATCATCCATCTGACGATCATCCTTCCGCACGGCCCCGATGCGCCGCCGGAGGTGGCATTCGCCGAGCCGATCACGGTATCGGTTGACGGGCCGATCGTGCTGCCGGGGCAGGAGGCTTAGACCATGTGGACACCCGATCCCTCGATCATCATCACCGCCGAGGACAAGGCCGCAGCGGCGCAGGCCGCGACCGTCGAACTGTTTCGCACCGCCATACAGGCGCACGTCGATCAGACGGCGCAGTCCAGGCTCTACGACAGCGGCAATTCGCTCGCCTCCTATGTCGCCAGTACCAATACGGCCTGGGCCGCCGAGGCGACGACCTTCGTGGCATGGCGCGATGCCGTCTGGCTCTACGCCTATGCCGAGCTCGACAAGGTCATGGCTGGTGAGCGGGAGCAGCCTGCCGTGGAGGCATTCATCAGCGAACTGCCGGCCATCGCCTGGCCGGAAGCCTAACCGCAACCAGGGCGATCAGAACACGAATACGTACAGCAGGATTATCACGATGAGCGGGACGCCCATCAGCCAGAGTATGATGCCCTTCATCTGATTTCCTCCTGCCTGATCTCCAAGTGAGAATTCGCGAGCGCCGCGGTGGTTCCGCGGGCTCGCTCTGACCTCCACCACAACCCGACCTCTCCAGATCGCCCGGCCCGCGTCGGGGGAAAGGATTTGCAATGACCGCTCTGCTCAGGCGCGGCAGCAAAGGTGCTGCCGTGCGCTCGCTACAGGTCGATCTCAATTCCGCCGGAGCGATCCCCGGCCTTGTCGTGGACGGCGATTTCGGGCCGGCGACCGAGCGCGCGGTTCGAGGGTTTCAGCAGCGATCGGGGCTTGTCGTCGACGGGATCGTCGGGTTGCAGACGCGCGCGGCGCTCAGGCAGGTGACGGCGCCGGTCAAACCCGGCCGGCCGGAGCCCGACAAGAGTGCGATGGCGCAGCCCGCGCCGGCAACCGAGCCGCATGGCCGCGCAGACGCGCCGCCGAATGCCGCCAGCCTCAAGCTGCTCGATACCGCCCGGCCGATCAGTGAGATCATCATCCACTGCGCCGCGACGCCCGAGGGCAGGGATTTCACGGTCGCCGACATCCGCGCCTGGCACAAGGCGCGCGGCTGGTCGGACATCGGCTATCACTACGTCGTCTACCGTGACGGCCGTGTCATGCCCGGTCGCCCGGTCGGCCAGATCGGCGCCCATGTCGCGGGCCACAACACCGGCACGATCGGCATCGTCTATGTCGGCGGCGTCTCGGCCGATGGTCGCACCGCCAAGGATACCCGCACGCCGGCGCAGCGCGGCTCGCTCCTGTGGCTGACCCGGCAGCTCGCCCGCAAGCACGGCATCCGCAAGGTCACCGGCCACAACCAGTATGCCGCCAAGGCCTGCCCCTCATTCGACGTCCGCAAGGATCCGCTCGGCGCGATCGCTGCCTGAACTTCCGCGCCCGGCCGGCCGCCGGGCATCTCCACCTGAAAGGAACTGACATGAACCGCTATTGGAAAGCATGGGGTGCGCTGATCGGCAGCGCGATCGGCGTCGCCGCCGCCTATGGCCTCGTCCCGGCCGGGACCGAGCAGAGCCTCACGCAGGCGATCAACATCCTCGCCCCGATCATCGGTGCAACGTTTGGCGCCTACCGTGTGCCGCCGAACGCGCCATGACCCCTGAAATGTGGCTGGCCGTGTCGGTGATCCTCGCCGTCACGGTCGCCGTCTCCATGACGATCTGAGCATGTAGGAGCGGGGGCATTGGAAACATGGGTGCAGGTGCTGCTTGGCTTCGGGGGCTGCCTCACGCCGATCGTACTCGCGGCTCTGGCGCGTGACAGGTCGTTGATGAGCATGATCTCATCGATCAAGGACGATGCGTCCAGCACCACGAAAGCGACCGGCGATGCTCTGCACGAGAGGATCAATCGCGTGAGGGACGAGTTCGTGCGGCGCGACGATTTCGAGGCGCACCTGGCCCGCTTCGACAAGCGGATGGACGAGTTCCGCGACGAGATGAGGCGTTCATCGGAGCGGACCGACGAGCGGCTTGAGGCGATCCTCGAGCAGTTGCGGGACAAGCCACGGCGGGCGACGTGACCTCGCATTCTTGCGAAGTCTATGAAAAAGGATAAAGTCTACTGGGCAAGGGGAGAATCAATGAGCGAAAACAGGGCAACGTCTGTTCCTGCAATAGCGACGACTGTTCCTGATAGAGCGCTTTCACTTGCTAGAATTGAATACGCATTCCGTACAGTTCGCTTGGTACTCATTGGCGCTTTTGCATGTCTCGGCATCCTATGCCTAGGCTATGCATTGCGTCCGTTTGCGGGTCAGCGAACTGTTATCTCCATCCTTTTTTCGTTCCTGGCAGATATCAAATTTGTGATGGCGGTTGCGTTCGGAGGCGCGTCGTGCGGATGGGCGGTCGTCGAGCGAATGTTAAGACGCCGCAAGACGGAACAATTGCAGGGGCGGATTATTGAACTGGAAAAACGTATCGATCCCGATCGGACTTCATCTGAGCTGACCCCTCAGGGAACAACGAACCCAAAGGATAGGTAGCGCGATGTACGACTTGGACGCCTTTTTTGCGATCATCTGCCTTGTGGCCGTTGCCGCAATTTTCTACGGGCCCTGGCAGAGCTTGTGCATCGAGTATGCGAGGCAGGTGATCTTCGAAGAGCGCGAAAGGCTCTTCGATCTTGCCGCTGACGGCCGCATGGATTTTGAATCTGTCGAGTATCGTGAGCTACGTGATTTCCTGAACAAATCGATAAGGTTCTCTCACGATATAACACTGTGGAGGTTTGCCGTTAATCGGAGCTTCATGAGGGCTCCAGCATCTCCATCCGCGCCTCCGTCCGTGGGGGCGATGATGAAATCAATTGGTGACCCTGAAACACGTAAGGCTATCGAGCGGATTTTAGACCGATCAACGGCCGCTTTAGTGGTGGCAATGGTCTGTCGTTCTTTGCCGGCCGCGGCTCTTGCGATCGTAATGGCACTGGCTAGCTATACCGGCCTACGGAAAGGCTTGATGCGGAAGTTCAGGAGGGTGGAGCGCGCAGTCCAGCGAGATGTCGAGTTCGCACCGATGTGACTGTCTCGGCTGCAGCCCACCCCCGATACCCACCAACCCCGCAGGTATCAACTGCCGCTGGAGGTGATAGGCAAGTAGCGCCGACCTCTATGCAAAATCTGCATATTGCTCGCCCCGCTCGGCTCCGGCCGGGCGGGTTTTTGCGTTTCAGGGGCGTCATCCGCTCCAGATCAACCAAGCCGCAGCCGCATTTGCAGCGCCTGCTACAATCCAGCCTACGGTTGATCTATGCCAGAGAGCGAATAGCGATACGGCAACAACGGTTAGGCTGAAGAGGATCGGCATAGGCGTCTCGCAGGTGGTGGCACGTCGGCCGGCTTGTGCTCGTCGCAGTACCACCGCGTCGTCTTGCCGCTCGCAAAGCCCCATGCGCCCCACAACTTGCAGTCCGGATGCTCGCACAGATGTATCCACATGCCGGCAGGAGCCCTTGCCGGTTGGTCGTCATTGGCGGGCGGCGGGTCGTCGCTCATAGCAGCGTGCC
The DNA here is from genome assembly GCA_964490065.1 of uncultured Mesorhizobium sp. Lineage (GTDB taxonomy): Bacteria > Pseudomonadota > Alphaproteobacteria > Rhizobiales > Rhizobiaceae > Mesorhizobium. Next base: position 5,658 of record CAZBBT010000018.1, read on the forward strand.
TTGAGCCGGATCGACTTCGATCTGGTCCGGCGCGGGCATGAGCTGCAGCATGTCGTCAGGCAACGGCCGCTGGAGTGCCCTTGCCTCATCCCATGGCGCCCTCAACCAGATATCCAGTTCGTCGGGCTCGGTCAGGATGACCGGCATGGCCTTGGGATGGATCGGCGCCACCACGCCGTTGGGCGAGGTCGTCAGAAAGCCGAAGAGCTCGAAATCGCGCTCGCCGTCGCGGACTTTCTTCACGCCGCGCCAAGGGGTCCAGATGCCGGCGAAAAACATCAGCGGCCGGTCCGGGTTGCGGGCAAACCATGCGTTCGGCGTCCGACCGCCCTCAACCTTGCTCGCCGGATCGGGCTCGGCAAAGCTCGTAAGCGGCACCAGACAGCGGCTTGCCGGTCCCAGCCATCGCCGCCAATGAGGCGAGCCGGTGTTGCGGATATTGGTGACGCCCGGGTCATAGTTTTTGACGTAGGCCGGCGGGGAGGGCATGCCCCATGTCGCCGGCGCTACTTCTCGGGCGCCGTCCGAACCGATGCGCACGATCGGTGCCAGCGTGCCGGGATAGACGTCGCGGCTGGGCTCGTTGAAGCCGGTGAGGTCGCGCATAGCCTTGCTGAGGCCGATGATCTCCTCGCGACTGCTGCTGATGTTGTACAGGTTACACATGTGATCGATCCTGCCACCGCGTCACCTTGACGGCAATGGGCATTTGTTCCTAATCCGTTCTCATGAACGATCCATGGTCGCAGACGCGCTGGAAAAGCCTCGAAGAGCTTGTCGTGGCAATGCGCAAAAAGGCGAGCGCCGGGCAAACTATCGTCTTGTCACCGGCTACCGCATGGCTGCTCATCCAGATGCTCGACAGGCCGGACAAGGGCGCGAAGCGCGATCGCTGGCGCGTCGACCTCTATGAGGAGGGAAGCTGTATCTACCAGCTCGACGCAAAGGGCGAGATATTCAGGGTCGAGGCATGGGCGCGCGGCACCATCGCCGCACGGGCCGCGCTGGAATCGCTCAGGGAGAAAAACCCGATGGAAAGATATTCCCAGCGTCGTCGTGGTTGGGTGGAGGGATAGGCCAACCGGCATCTACAGCGGCCCCGCCGCTGCCACGACAGCGCCTTCGGGCATGCGAAGAGACTTGCAATCGGGTGCCTGTTCGGGCATCCGTCACCGAGCGGAGAGAGTAGTGCGAGATGGTAGCGCAACTTATGCTACCGATCATGCTACGATCTCTGCCACGCATGGCAGTGGAGTAGCGCTAAGGTATTGATTTCCTGATGGCGGCAGAGGGTGCGGGTGCATCTCGACCGCACCATTTTTCCAGATTGGACGAGCACGGAAGCCCTTGTTTTGCAAGGGCTTTTTTGTTCTGTGCCAGAATACCTATTGCGCTTTTCTCCAGTAACATGCCACAATACGTGCTACAGGTTAGGCTACGCAGGGCCTTTTCGGAGGTGCGTTCGATGGCGCGAAACCGCGTCCGCAGCGATCCCGATCGCTACATCTACTGGATCAACGGCAACGCCCAGTATCGACGCCGCGTGCCGGCCGACCTGGCGCATCTCGACAGCCGCGCGCCGATCATCCGCATGTCGCTCAAGACGGACGATCCCGTGCTCGCCCGACGCAAGCGCGACCAGCTCGAGGCGGCCGACGACACACTCTGGGCAGCGATGCTCGTCGAGGGCGTCACCGACAAGGCCCGGCTGCGCTATGAGGCGGCGGTGCGCCGCGTCGAGGCGCTGGGCTTTGCCTTTCATTCCTCGGCCGAGATCGAGGAGGGCTCCTACGAAGATCTGCGCCGCCGGGTGCTCGAGCTCGAAGGCCGCGCGAGGATCGACAAGGCCGATCTCGCAGTGGTCGGCGCGATCGACGTGCCCAAGACGACGGTCTCGGATGCCTTCGACGTCTACTGCGACGAGATCGTCGCCGACGAGCTGATAGGCAAGAGCCAGGCGCAGAAGGACCAGTGGAAGAAGGTCAAGCGGCGCGCCGTCAACAACTTCAAGGCCATCGTCTCCGACAAGGCGATGGAGGACATCACCGTCGACGACGCGCGCAAGATCTATCTCCACTGGCTGGGGCGGATCGCGCCGAAGACGGGCCGGGCGACGGCCTCCGCATCCTCCGGCAACCGGGACCTCGGCAATCTGCGCGTCCTCTACGGCGCCTATTTCAGGCATATGGGCCAGCGCGGGCGGACCAATCCGTTCGACGGCTTCGGCTTCTCGACCAAGAAAAAGCGATCGCGGCCCTCGATTCCGGCCGACTGGATACGCGAGCGCATCCTCGCCGACCCTGCGGCGCTGGCCGGCCTCAACGAGGAGGCGCGCGCCATCCTGCTGATCATGATCGAGACCGGCGCGCGGCCGAGCGAGATCGCCAATCTGCTGCCGACCTCGTTCCGGCTGTCACACAAGGTCGCGCATATCGCCATCGAGCCGCGAGAGGACCCGGAAGACCCGCGCGAGATCAAGACGGAATCGTCTCGCCGGCTGGTGCCGCTGGTCGGCGTCGCCCTGGTGGCCGCCAATCGCTTCCACAAGACCGGGTTCCCGCGCTACCGCGACCGCGAGAACGACCTTTCCGCGACGCTCAACAAATATCTGCGGGCCAACAAGCTGATGCCGACCAAGGCGCATACCGCCTATTCGTTCCGGCATGCTTTCGAGGATCGAATGAAGGTCGGCGGACTGGAGGACGAGCTGCGGCGGCTGATCATGGGGCACGCGATCGACCGGCCGAAATATGGCGAGGGCGGCAGCCTGGAATGGCGCCGCGACGAGCTCATGAAGATCGTGCTGCCGTTCGATCGTGCAATCCTCGAGCCCGCCGCCGCGCAGCCTCGATGATCGCATTGGTGTCGCGATGCGCGTCGCGCTCACGCTCGATCCGGCGCCAGATCGGCACGAGATGGGCGGCGCGATCCGGCCAGCGAACCATCAGGCTCGCGATGAAATCGAGATGCCGCTCCATTTCGTCGATGGTCAGCGGCGGCAGCTTGCGTGTCGCCCAGCTTTGCCGCTGACGTTTCATTCGACGCTGACCGGCCGGCCGTCGCGGAGCGCGTACCATGTGTCGGGCTCGATCCCGTCGGCGCCGGCGATACCGGCCCAAACATGGGCGATTTTGCCGTCGTCGTTTCGCTCGACCAGGAAGAGGGCGCAGCCCTCCTTGCCGCGCACCTTGCCCTGATATCCCGATGCGGTGGCAGCGCCTTGGTCGCCCGATGCGGTGGCAGCGCCCCAGTGGCCCGATGCGGTGGCAGCG
>CAZBBT010000018.1:9029-40819 GCA_964490065.1 uncultured Mesorhizobium sp.
CTGATATCCCGATGCGGTGGCAGCGGCCCAGCGGCCCGATGCGGTGGCAGCGCCCTGATATCCCGATGCGGTGGCAGCGGCCCAGCGGCCCGATGCGGTGGCAGCGCCCCAGTCACCCGATGCGGTGGCAGCGCCCCAGTGGCCCGATGCGGTGGCAGCGCCCCCCGTCTTGCTCGACTTGACGGCCTCTCGCTCTCCCGTAGCATAGTTGCCGTCGATCCATCTGACGCGATCGAGCACATATCGGACTGCCGCCTGGACGAGCTCGGGCAGGCGGATCTCCGCCTTGATGGTGATCTCGGCCGCGGCGATCTTGCTGTCGTCGCCATGCCGGGCAGTCTCGCCGCCCATCTCGACGATTGCAAATCGACTGGTCGCCGGCGGATAGTAGCGGAAAACATCGAACGGGTGTTCGCAGGCGTGGAAACCGCTCTCGCACGCCACGACCGGGCCTTCGTGCCGATAGGATTTGCCGATCTCGAAACGAAATTCACGGCAGGTCATGTCCGCGTCGAAGCCCTTATAGGCGACGATCGGAGCGGTCGGGGCATGCACGATTGCGGATGCGGCCTTCTTTCGCGCCATGGCGGTCAATCCTTGTTGTGAGTGGAGAGCGGGGAAGCGGACGGACCTTCCATCACAGCAGGCTCCCGCGCCTTGGCCGGGCGGCCTCGCGGCAGGACGGGCAGATGTGGGTCCATGTGCCGGCGATGCGCTGGATCGCCCAGCCGCCGGCCCGGGCGTCGTCGACCATCACGTCGAACTCGTCACCCTCATAGGATCTCGGCTGCGCGAAACCGCAGTCGCAGACGAGCTGCTGGCGGCCGGAATGGCGCTCGATCATGTCGGGCCGACCTCCGGGCGTGCGTTGTGCTCGACTCCTTCGATTTGGCGACCAGTGTAGCGCTTGCCGTATCGCGTCATTGATTGTTCGGGTTGCCAATAGTCATCGGCAATCAGCCAATGCTCTGGATCATCCCAAGCACCGTTGGTCCGTTCCCACGCCTTCGTCGTGTCGTTCCAGACGCAGGTCAGGAATCGGCTCTGCTCAGGATCGTCATCCGGCAGATGGCCGCTGCCAGCATAGCTTTCAAAGTCGGGCAGCCATTCCCCCCACTGCTTAAAGTGGAACGGCACGCCGGCTGCAGCGCATTGATCGCGCAAGCTCCGGAGCCAGTCAGGATGCGTCGGCCTCGCCTTGTGGCTGCCCTGGTCCGTCTCGCCGCCGGTGATGACCCAATCGATCGATTGATGGCCTCGGGAGATCGCCGCGACACGATTATCGGGAACATCGTGACACCAGTTGCCGCGCAACCAGTCCACGAATTTGTGTCCGTCGCAGAAATCGTCCAGTTGGATCGGCCCGAGCAACGGCTCGCATGACAGGAAGGCGAAGGCCGGATTGAGCTTGGCCTTTGCCGCGAGCAGGTGCGGCACGTTGATGTCCGCGCGCTCCTGATCCTCGCACGTCGCGCCGATTGCAGTGTTGCTTGGCAATCCGCCCGCCGCCTCACTCAGCCTCACGATGAGTTGCGGCCGTTTCGTCAGCAGCAGCCAGACCAGGTTCGGCGTGGCGCGGATTAGGTCGAACAGATCAGCCCGCCACTCGGCCCGCACCTGGTTGTCGAATACGTCGGCTAGACTGGCGCAGAACACGAACGGGCGCGTGCCGGCGATTTCCGCCTTCCGGTTCCATCGGACTGGTTCCCGCCAATTGCCGGGCGATGTCCGGGAACGCGTGCCGGCGCCCTTGCCCGGCGCGCCCCATTTCACGCGGGCGAAGCGCTTGTCCATCCTCGCCTCGGCGTAGCAACCGTCGCAGGCCGGCGAGACCTTCGTGCAGCCGATCCACGGATCGCACCACGAGATTGCGGTGACCTCACCCATCGCTCCGTACCTCCGCGCGGAACCCGCCGCATGTGTTGACGGCGCAGATGATCCAGGTGGCGATGGCGAGGACCTCCTCGTCGTCGCGCTCGCCATTTGTGTCGACGCAGAAAACGTCATGGCCGGCCGCATCGACCACGACGCCGACCTCTGCCGCGTGATGGTCGAGCGGCAGGCGGACATGGAGCGCGGCGAGCGAGCGGGCGAAGGTCTCGGCCGGCGCCGGATCCTCGATCGCGGGAGCGTCCGCGAGCGGGCGCGTCTCGCCCGTCGCGCGGCCCTGCGCATCGATGACGGCGACATGGCCTTCGGGGACGGTGAAGGTGTTGCGGGTCTCCGACATTCGTCACACTCCCGCGCAGGCGGCGAGCGCCGCATCGAGCTCGATGAGCTGATGCCAGGCCAGCATGAAGGCGGTGCCGCAGGCGGCGGCTGCCATCAGCACGATCAGGATCTGCAGGGCGATGCAACGAAAGACGATCGACGCATGGGCGCGGTTCTGCTCGGCGAGGAGGCCGGTGCCGTCGAAGGGCTCGGCCAGGATGGGGCGCAATGCCGGCTCCTGCGGGTCGAACCAGTTGCGCGGGACGGGCGAGCGCGCATCCATCACAACATCTCCTCGTCGTCCGCCCCATCCTCGTCGGGGGCGGGCAGGGAATAGCGGTAGGGTGAGACGTAGGGCTGGTTGATCTTCAGCACCGTCGCTTCGTCGGACGGCGTGTAGGAAAAGATCGACGGCCCGCCGTAAAACTGGCTGACCCAGCCGGCGACATGGAAGGGGATCGGCTTGCCTTCCTCGGCGATCGGCGCCGCCTCAAGTCGGGGCACGTCGATGCGCAGCATCTTGGCGCCGAACCGCTCCTCCTCGCGGACGCGGCCGGCGCATTTGCGATGGCCCATGATCTCGACGATCGCCCATTCGAAGCCGTCATCAAGCTCGTTCTGTGCCGGCTCGGCGCCGGTGATCTCCGCGGCCGCGCCCATCACACGCTCCGCTCGGCGAGGCGGTTGGCGCGGTCGCGCGCGGCGAGCAGGTTGGAATCGGTCAGTTCCGACGACAGGAAGCCGCGCAGGGTGAGCGCATGGCGATCGACGACCTGGCCGGCGCCGGCGATCTCGCGCATCGCCTCGGCAAGGCGCACGGTCAGCGGACGCGGATCGCGCCCATTCTTCTCGCGGCGCTCACGGGCGCGGATCTGGCGGTGCGCGGCGCGGGCGTCGCGCGGCTCGACATAGAGTTCGGCATGGGACATCGGGTCTCTCCATCGCGGGATTGCGATGGGGAGATTAAGCCATAATGGCTAGGCAATTGTCAACGGATAAGACTAGCCATAACGGCTCTTGCAATGCGGCGCTGCTGAACTGACGGTTGCAGTCGGGCAGGGAGGAACAAGATGGCATGGGTATCACCCGAGCGATTCGAGCCTATCGACATGTCGCGGAGATTCGACGTCTCCCTCGGGAATGGGTATGAGGTTCGAGGAAGCTATCGGTACAAATGGGACCGCGCCGATTATCCGAACGACATAGTCCTGTGGGGCGATTTTGCGCCTGCGGCGGACGATCCTGTCCAGCAGACGCAGTACGGCTTTCGATTAGAGAAGATTATATTCCCTAGTGTCAGCTGGCGGACGCTCGATGGTCTTACGATTTCCTATGAGATAGGAGAGCTTTCTCGGGCAGACTATCGTTCGGCAGAGACGCTCACGGACCTGTTAGGCGGGGAAAGCAATCTAATTCACGGCAGTTGGGAACGCGACATTCTGATCGGCAACGAAGCGTCCGATCACATCAGGGGGCTCGGCGGTAGTGACAAGCTCTATGGGGGCAGGGGGGCTGACAGGTTGTTCGGCCAAGGCGGCAACGACGAACTTCGAGGCGGCCGTGGGCATGACGAACTGAATGGTAATCGGGGCGACGACCTGCTCAAAGGCGGTCGAGGTCGCGACCTTCTCGAAGGGAAGAACGGCGAGGATATCTTGGTGGGAGGGCGTGGCGGTGACACGTTTCTGTTTGCGAATCTCGCCTCTTCGCGAAAATGGAATGGCGTCGACACCATTCTTGATTTCCAGCCTGGAAGAGATCTGATCGATATGAGCTTGATCGACGCCGACCGAAGCTTGGACGGCGATCAATCCTTCACGTTAATTGGTCAGGACGAGTTCTCCGGAGATGGGGCGGAAATCAGGTTCGAGCTGAGAGGCGACACAACGATAATCCATGCGGATGTTGATGGGGATGCCAAAAGCGATTTCGACCTGCGTCTGGCATGGCAGTTCGATCTGACAAATGCCGACTTCGTGCTCTAACTGTGATGACGTCTAGATTGGGCCGAACAATTCATTGATCGGCAGGACTCGGTGGACGTGGATAACGTGCTTCCGCTCGAATTCCACTTTAGCGGGCGGGTTGTACTGCCATGCGTAAATCTTCGCGGAATCGCTGCCGTCGAAGCGCTTGACCCAAGTCTCGGTCCCGGCGCCGTCATACCTCTGGGTCTGTATGATGACATGATCACCGGATCGTATCTGTTGGTGCGGATTCACGTAGAGAACCTCGCGCGGGAAGTATCGCGGGATCATCGATTCCCCGTGGGTCTGCAGCGCGTAGGCGCCAATCACATGGATTAGGGCAGGCGGACATGGGACGTGATTGATCGGGTCCGTCGTCATAGCCTCGCTGCCGGCAAGCGACCCGGCGGCGAGCCCGAAAAGCGGCAGATTGTCATTGGCCGCTTTCGCCTTCGGTTTCCGTCCGCGTCGCTTAGGGCGGAATATCTCCGCCGCGGACGGTGAGGGCAGAGGAGATGTTCCGAAAAGCAAATCGTGGTCGATCTTGAAACCGGCCGCCACCTTCACCCGCCACTCGTCATCCAGTTGTCGCGCCCCGCGCCGCAAATCATAAACCGTGGTCGGGTGAGCCCCAATAAGCTCCGCGCCGATCTCGCCGGTGATGTTCCGCGCATCCATGAACTCGCGCATGCGAGCGGCGTAGTGCTTATATCGCTGCTTCAGATCAAACATGGGCGGCAGGCTAGCCAAATTGGCGCGAGCACCAATAGGCAAGACGGCGAGGGAATAACTTGACAATTGGCTAGCCATTATGGCTACCTCCAATCATGCAACTGAGCACGTGGCGCATCGACAGAGGAATGGCTCTCGCCGAAACGGCGAGAGCTCTCGGGCTATCAGGGCTCAATCCGGGCCATACGCTGAAGCGAATCGAGAACGGATCTCGCCAGCCCGACGCGGACATGATCGAGCGAATCGTCATGCTGACCGAGGGGCATGTGACGCCTGCTGACATGCATGCCGTCCGCCTCACCTGGCTCAAGGCAAATCGTCCCGAGAAGTTTCCCAACCCGCAGCTCATGCCCGAGGCAGCCGAATGAGCATCCTCGCCACAACCATCCCTGGAGGTTTTCATGTTCGCACGATTGCGCGCGCGCCTGCTGGCGCGGCTGGCGGAGGCGCTGGCGCCGCTCATTTTCCAGCAGATCAAATGTGCCATGACGCACCATCTGCGCTCGCGGGCGGAGGACTACAGCCGGCACATGATCCGGCAGTCCGGCGGCCGACGCTCGGCCTCGGAAGACGATCTCGACGCCGATCGGCTGATCGGCCGGCTGTTTCCGACCGATCCCGCCCGCCCGCACGACAGGCCGCACTGGCGAGGCAGCGTTCAGTAGCCCTCTTCGGGCTCGACCATATCGCCGGTGCTTGTCCGCTCGGGTGGCCCGAATGAGCGCGCTGTCGACGCCATGGGGCCGATTGCCGATTGCCGCCGCTGTTCCCGCGTGCGGCGGCGGCTCCGCGCCGGCGGGGGATGCGGGCCCCCATCCGCATTCCGCCGGCGCGGACATCCATCTTTGCGATGCCGCCGCGATGCTCGTCGAGCTCGTCGCGGCCCATGACGGCGTCCAGCCGGGCGAGCTCGTCGCCCGCCTGGTCGCGGCGCGGGCCGAGGCGATCGGCATCGCCGGGCTGGCGGATTTCGAGCCTTGCGCGGGCAGGGAGGCGGGGTCGACCCCCTCTCCGATCTGCTTCGCAGACCACCTCTCCCCCGCTCCGCAGGGGCGAGGAACGGCCGGCACCGCCGATGTGGTCTCCGGCCGGGGCGGGGCGCCGCCGTGATGTGAGCGTGTCGCGGGCGTTTTCCATGCCCGCATCTGAATCGAAACGAACCATTCCCGCTACGGGAAACGACGCCGGGAATTCCCGGCGCGGGAAAGCTTTTGCGCGCGAGGACGCGGCCATGGTTCCCAATGCAAATACACGACATTTCCGGCTCAAGGCGGCGGTGCGCGATCTGATCGCGGCGGCCGGCGGGTTGGAGCGCACGGCCGCAATCTGCGGCCTCGGCAAATCGACGGTCGGACGCTGGCAGGACGCCGACCGCGACGATTTTCCCAACCTTGCCTATGTCGCCCAGCTCGAGGCCGAATGCGGCCGCTGCGACGTCTCCCGCGCCATGGCGGACCTGGCCGGACTGCCGGTCGGAAGCAGGCCGCGCGAGGCGGAGGGAAATGCCTGCCTGATGGCGACGCATGCCGAGGCGGTGACGCATGCCGCCGCGCTGATGGCGGAGGGCGCGATGGCGTTTTCCGACAGCCATGTGACGCCATCGGAGGCCAACGCGATGGACCGCGCGGCGCAGCGGCTGGAGGAGGCGCTCGGCGACTATCGCAAGGTGCTGGCGGGAATCCGCGGCGAGGGCGGCAGCGCCCTGTTCAGGCCGCGCGTGGTGGACGGCGGAGGGCAGGGCTGATGCTGGGGATGATCGCCGGCGACGGCCAGTATCGGCCGGAGCAGCATTATCGCTATTCGGTGCGCGCCGACCGCGCCCAGGCGCGCGCCATCGAGCGCGCGGCGGCGCGGGCGGGAAAGAGCGTCGAGCGCTTCGTGCAGGAGCATTTCGAGCTGATCCTCGATCATGCGAGGCGCGGGAAATCGGCCCCGGCGTCGGCGCCCGAAGCCCCTGCCGAGATGGTCGACCGGCGCAGCGACGCCGCGCGGCTTTCCGACGGCCGCATCGCCGAGCTGATCGCCGGGCCGGGCGCGCCGCGGGCGGATGACGGCTTGCGCGCCTCCGATCTCGGCATCTCCCTGCCGTCGCTGCGGCTCCTGCGCGTCGTCTCGGCGATCGCCGACGAGGCGGGGTTCTTCGTCGTCGACGTCAAGGGCCTTTCGGCGGTGGTCGGCAGCACGGCCAATGTCGTCACCCGCACGCTCAACGACGCCATCCGCCGCGGCTGGCTGGAGCGGATCGCCCGCTCCGAGGGCCACCGCGCGGCGATGATGCGCGTGGTCAAGCGGGAGGTGTGAGATGGGTTCTTCTGCCTCACGCGCCACCTTGCCCGCTCGGCCTGCGGCCGAGGACGGCAGGGCTTTTCCATGCGCCGACCAGATCGCGCGCGCCATCGTCACGGCCTGCCGGCTGACCGGCGACCTGCCCATCGCCACCTGCATGCGCCAGCCTTCGCGCGCCCGGGCCATCGCCATGTGGGCGCTGATGGAGGCCTATCCCGGGGCGCGGCGCGAGGGGATTGCGCGCTGCTGCGGGCTGGCGAAGCCCGGCAATATCTACGGCGTCGTCGCCTCGGCGCGCAGGGCTTCATGGTGGCGGGACGACTGGGCCGACGAGGTGCTCGGCTCAATCGTCGCCGAGCAATATGGGGAGCAGGGGCAGTGAGCGACGACTACGATCCCTACAATGTCCGGCCCTCGCCGAAGGAGCGGTTCGGAAAGGCGCTGACGCCCGGCGCCGAGGCGGCCGACATCGGCGAGGCTGAGGGGCCGCAGACGGTCGCGGCCGGGCAGCTGCGAGCCCTGATCGAACGGATCGAGCGGGTGCAGGAGGAGATCTCCGAACTCTCCGACGACCGCAAGGAAATCTACGCCGAGGCCAAGGCGATGGGTTTCGACACCAAAGCGATCCGCACCCTGGTGAAGCTTCGCAAGATCGACCAGGCGGAACGGCAGGAGGCCGAAGCCATCCTCGACCTCTACAAGTCGGCGCTGGGGATGGCGTGATGGCGGCAATTGTCAAATACCCGTCCGCGCAGGCGCACCAGCCCGACAAAAGATTCTGCGGGCAGTGCGGACGCCTGTGCCAGCCTCTCATCAACGACAATGAAGGGTTCGGCCCCTGCGTTGAAGACGCCGCGAGCCCGGTCGAATGCGCGGACCTACGCCGCGCGATCGTCAATGCGCATTCCCTGGCGAAAGCTCGTGGCAGAGGTATTCATCCCGAAACTGCTGCCTTGATCGCGCGTCTCGGGCTGCCCGCTGAGCTCGTCGCCGAATGGGTGGCGGAGGCATTGCGGGCACAGGCGATCCGCAACCAACTGGCGCGCGGAAGGTACGGCGAAGGCGGAGCGTCATTTCTCAGGCAACTCGACGAATGGATGCGACAGGGTGATTCCGGCGAACGGTTGCTGGCCCTGATCGAGGAGATGCGCCTCAACCTCGATCCGACCGAAGGCGGCACCAAGGCGCTGAGCCTTGTCGAGATCGCTGCATGGCATTCCAGTCTCGCCCTGCGCGCGGCTGAAATCCTCGACGAGATCGGCGATTGGGAATTCGGCGACGAGGACGGCGAGGAATGAAGTACCAGCTTCTCCCGCCGCTCTCCGCCGACGACTATGCCGCGCTCGAAGCCTCGATCGTCGAGCACGGCGTGCTCGTGCCGGTCGAATATGACGAGGACGGCGAGATCCTCGACGGCCACCACCGGGTGCAGATCTGCGAGAACCTCGGCCTCGTCGACTGGCCGCGCTTCGTGCGAAAGGGGCTGTCGGAGCCGGAAAGGCGGACGCTGGCGCGCGAGCTCAACGTCTCGCGCCGGCACCTGACCAGCGCGCAGAAGCGCGAGCTGATCGAAGGGCAGTTGCGCGACACGCCGTCGATCTCGTCGCGCGCCATCGCAGCGATGCTCGGGGTCGATGATAAGACCGTGTCGACCGTTCGGCGCCGGCTGGAATCAACCGCGGAAATTCCGCAGTTCGAAGAGATCAAGGGACGGGACGGGAAGAACCGGCCGGCGCGCAAGCCGATCCGCACCGCCTTCCTGCCCGAGGTGGACAACCGGCGCGAGCTGATGCGCGTCGCCAAGGATCTGCGCGCCGATCAGCAGCGCGTTCGTCACGACGTGCGCCTGGCGCATATGGACATGATCGCCGAAGCCGGCCGGGCGCACGCGCCGGCGGCACTCGGCCGCGCCTATCCGGTCTACTATCTCGATCCGCCATGGAAATTCGGCGTGCGCTCGGAGGCGACGGGCCGCGAGAAAAGCGCCGAGAACCACTATCCGACGATGACGACGGAGGAGATCGTCGCGCTGCTGGCGCCGATGCTCGGCGGCGCGCATCCGGCCGTGGCGTTCGTATGGGCAACCAACCCGATGCTGCCGGACGGGCTGCGCGTGCTGGAGGCCTGCGGCTTTGCCTATGTGCATCACTGGATCTGGGACAAGGAGATTGCAGGCACCGGCTATTGGGGCCGCGACCGGCACGAGCTGCTGCTGATCGGCCGGCGCGGCGAGATCGCCGCGCCGCTGCCCGGCACCCAGCCGGAGACGGTCTATCGCGAGCGCAAGGGGCCGCATTCGGCCAAGCCGGCATGGTTCGCCGAGACGATCGAGCGGCTTTATCCCGGCATCGCCAAAATAGAGCTTTTCTGCCGCGCGCCCCGCCCCGGCTGGGATGTGTGGGGCTTTGAGGCCGGTTTCGCCTCGCCTGCGGGTGCAAGAATCCCGTCGGGCCAGGATGAGGCGAAGGCTCCCTCGCCAGTGACCGCTGACCCGGCGGTAGGCGAGGGAGCCCCCTTCGAGGATGCGGGGGAGACGCTCGACCTGTGACCCGCCCCTCCGACGACATGACGCGCGCGATGGCGCGGCTCAGGCGGGCGCTGGAAAGGCGCATGCGCATGGACGACCGCGCCGAGGAGCTGGCGCGGCGGGAGCGGCGGCCGGAACGGCGGCACCTGGCCGATTTCGACATGCGCGGCTTCGCGCGGCGGATCTGGCCGATGCTGGAGTTCGACGGGCGCGGCTATCGCGTCATCGCCAGGGAGATCGGCGTCACCTCGGCCGATCTGTCGCGGGTCATGGCCGGCCAGCAACTCGCCTATCCCAAGATCAGGGCGATCTGCGCATGGGCCGGGCTCGACGCGGACGCCTTCTACCTGCCGCCGCTCGACGCGCCGAAGCCGCGAAAGCGGCCGCGTCCGACAGGGCGGCGCGGGCCGAAGTTTCACGTGGCGGGCACTGAAACAGTGGGGCGCGGCTGATGGATTTCCTCCTCCCCGTCATCCGCCAGATGCACGACGCCGCCGACGACCGGGCGCGGGCGCGCATCCTCCTGCAGGTGCCCGATACGGTGCTGATGAAATACCGGCCGGTGTTCGAGGATGCCTGCCTTCGCGCCGGCTTCGAGCTCGGCCGAAGCTTCATCGACTGGCGGCGCGCCTCCTGGCATGCGGTGCGCGGGGCCGACGGCGCGCTCGGCCGGGATTTCTGCGAGGTTCGCGCCGCCTTCGCGGAGTTCGCCAATGCCGATGGAGGCGAGCCATGAAGCCGCCCGTCGACGAGGCCGGCGCGCTCGCCGGGCGCCTTGCTCCCCGGCTTGCTCCATTGATCGCGGAGATCGTGCGCGCCGAGATCGACAAGCTGCCGAAGCCGGTGCCGGTCGTCCATGTGCGCACGATGGACCAGGAGATCATGGCCGTCTGCCGCAAGGTCGCCAATGCGGTCGACCGGCTTGTGCAGGCCAAATACGGGCCGGGCGAGATCGCCGCCCGCCAGCATCTGGAGCGGACGGCGAAGGAGATGCGCACCATCCTGCGCCGCCACAAACGACTGGGGCCGGAGGAATGATCGCGCAGGCTGCAACCGACCGCCATGCGCAGGCGCAGCGCCTGCGCGCCATACGCGGGCAGCTCGACGCGATCGAGGCGCGCGAATGGATGCTGGCGGCCGATGGCGAGGGGCTCGGCGTCGTCTCGCGCGGGGCTGACGGCTCGCTGGTCGAGATCCTCGCCTTCGACGGCAGGGCGACGCCCGACGAGATGCAGTTCGTCGCCGACGCGCCGGGCAATGTGCGTTTCCTGCTCGATCTGGTTGACCGCGCGATCGCTCATGCCTCACGCGCCGCATCGGCTGCTGCGCAGCCTGGCGCAGAGCCTGCCCTTGGGCTTGCCCAAGGCCAGACCCGAGGGGCGGGGCGGGCGACGACGCCCGGCGCGCGGTCGCGCGCTAACCTCGCGGCCGAGACGGCGATGAAATGCGGCGAGGCTGGGTTCCGGCAATTTCTCGTCGAGCGGCACGGGCTTGAGCCGCCGCCGACTGCCGAGCGCGCCGCGCAGCGCCTGCGCAGCCTGCTCGGCATCACCAGCCGCCGACAGCTCAATGACGACGAGACGGCCGCGGCGGCATGGCGCCGCCTGCGGGCGGATTTCGAGGCGTGGAGGCGGGAAGGGCGATGAAACTGCTGTTCGACGAGGCTTCGCCAGGCAGTGCCGGCGCGGGCGAGAAGCTGATCATCGACAGTTTTGCCGGCGGCGGCGGGGCCTCGACGGGGATCGAGATGGCGCTGGGTCGCTCGCCCGACATCGCGATCAACCATTCGGCCGACGCGCTGGCGATGCATCAGGTCAACCATCCCGACACGCTGCATCTGTCGAAAAACATCTGGCAGGTCGATCCGCTCGAAGTGGTCGGAAACCGCACGGTCGGGCTCGCCTGGTTTTCCCCGGACTGCAAGCATTTCTCCAAGGCCAAGGGCGGCCGGCCGGTCAAGCGCAACATCCGCGACCTCGCCTGGGTCGTGGTGCTGTGGGCGCGACGCGTGCGCCCGGAAGTGATCATCCTCGAAAATGTCGAGGAATTCCGCGACTGGGGGCCGGTGACGGAGGACGGGCGGCCCTGCAAGGAGCGCAAGGGGCAGACCTTCCAGCGCTGGTCGGCGGAGCTGAAGCGGCTCGGCTACCGGATGGAGTGGCGCGAGCTGCGCGCCTGCGACTATGGCGCGCCGACGATCCGCAAGCGCTTCTTCATGATCGCGCGCCGCGACGGGGCCAAGATCGTCTGGCCGGAGCGGACCCACGGCAGGCCCGACGATCCGGAGGTGATCGCCGGGCGAAAGAGGCCATGGCGCACGGCAGCCGAGATCATCGACTGGTCGCTGCCATGCCCGTCGATCTTCGACAGCGCGCAAGAGATTTTCCGCAAGCACGGCCTGCGCGCCGTGCGCCCGCTCGCCGACGCCACCATGCGGCGGATCGCGCGCGGCGTCGTCCGCTATGTGCTTGAGGCAAAACGGCCGTTTGTCGTCGGGCTGGCTCACGGCGACAGCGGGAGCCGCCGGCACTACGGGATCGATGAGCCGCTGACGACTGTTCATGCGGGCGGCAAGAACCATGCCGTTGTCGTGCCGTCGATCGTGCGAACCGACATGGCGAGCGCGGCTGACCGGAACGGCGTGAACGCGCCCGACGAGCCGCTGCGGACGCAGACCACGGCCGGGAGCCATGCTGTCGTCGTTCCGACGCTCGTCGGCTGCGGCGGCAGGGCAGGGCAGAGCGCGCCGCGCGGCGGCGACGATCCGCTCGGTACGCTGACGGCCAAGCCGGATGGCTGCCTCGTCGCCCCCTACCTTGTGCCGCGCTACGGCGAGCGTGACGGACAGTATCCTCGCACCCGATCGGTGGAGGAGCCTGCACCGGTCGTTGTGCCCGGCGGCAACGAAGGCAGTCTCGCTGCCGTCCACCTGTCGCGTTTCACCCAGAACGGCGTCGGCAGCGGAGCGGACGAGCCGGTCGATACCGTCATGGCCGGCGCGCCGAAATTCGGCGTCGTCGCGGCATTTCTGGCGCAGCACAACAATGACAGCCGGCGCATCGGCGGCGTCAATCCGGGCAGGGCCGCGGACGAGCCTCTTGCGACGCTCACGGCCGCCGGCGCGCAGCAGCAGGTCGTCGCCGCGCACATGATGCGCCAGTTCGGCGGATCAGTCGGGCATGGCATGGACGAGCCCTCGGCGACGGACACGGCGGGCGCCAACAAGTCGGCCCTGATCTCGGGCTTCCTGACCAAATATTATGGCACTGGGGACGGGGCGGCGATCGGCGACCCGCTGCACACCGATACGACCAAGGACCGGTTCGGCCTCGTCACCGTCGAGATCGACGGCACGACCTATGCCATCGCCGATATCGGCATGCGCATGCTGACGCCGCGCGAGCGCTTCCGCGCGCAGGGTTTCCCGGACAGCTACATCATCGACCGCCGGCCCGACGGCTCGCCGATCACGGCGACCGTGCAGGGCTCGTGCTGCGGCAACAGCGTCTGCCCGCCGCTCGCCGAAGCGCTGGTCGCAGCGAACTGCGGGCACCTTGTGCGGGTGAGGGAGGCTGCTGAATGACCGCGCTCGCCTATCCCTACGTTTATCGCTGGGACCGGCAGGGCCGCAAAGGCCAGCGCTGTGCGGTCACCGCGCGCGGCGCGATGAACTCCATCCTCGTCGTCTTCGAGGACGGTTACGCCATGGTGACCAGCGGCAATTCGATCAGGCGGGCGCCATGAGCGCCTTCCTGCTCGGAGCCGGATTCCGCGCCGACATGGGCACATGCGTGCGCAAGCTGGTGCTGCTCAAGCTGATCGACGCCTGCGAGGATGATGGCAGCCGCATCTTCCCGGCCATGGCGACCGTGGCGCGGGCGGCGCAGTGTTCGACGCGGCAGGTGCAGCGCGAGATCCGCGCCTTTCTGGACATCGGGCTGCTGAGCCTGGTGCGCGAGGGCGGCAAGGGCCGGCGCTCGACCAACGAATACCAGCTCGACCTCGACGTGCTCCATGCGATCGGCCGCGAGGGCTGGGATGCCTATGTCGCGGCGCAGACGGGCGAGGGCGCCGCATCCAAGGGTGACACCGTGTCACCCTTAGCCGACGCCGCCAAGGGTGACACCGGTGACGGGGATAGGGTGACACCGGAGACGCCTAAGGGTGACACCAGGAGTCGTACAACCCCTCCAGACTCCTCCCTTGATCCCTCCAGAGAGAGAGGCGCGCGCGAAAGCGAGCGGGAGGACGGCCAATCGGAGGAGCTCGAGCCGTCAGACACCCCGGGACGGGCCGATTTCGAGAAACGGGTGATGCGGTTCTGCACCGGCAAGGGCTTCCTCGCCGGCCAGTGGCCGAACTGGGACACCTCGTCGCCGGGCTGGATCGGCCGACAGTTCGCGGCGCTCACACCGGCCGAGCGCGTCGAGGCCGAGCGCTGGCGCGACGCCTATCTTTTCGACATCGCCGAGCGAAAGCAGACGCCGGTCGTGGTCGGAAACTTCCTCAACGGCAGGCTTTGGACCGGCCTCGACCCTGCAATCCTGGAGCGCGTCGAAAGGCGCCGGCATGCGCAGCTGAAGCCGGAGGAGCGCGCGCAGCCCGACGGCTGGGCCGCATGCCTCGGGCCGGTCGGGATGGCATGGCTCTTCGCCAGGCTGATCGAGGGTCCGGCCGACGCGGCGATGGCGTCGCGGCCCTTCCTGAGCGACCCGCAGCTGCGCGAGGCATGGCCTTCGATCTGGTGGTTCCAGGCGATGCAGCGCCAGAAGGGCGGCGCCGTCTTCGAGCCGCGATGGCATGCGCTGTCGGGCGCGATGGAGTTCGTGCCGCGCGACACGGCGGTGTTTGCGGCATGGCGGGAGGCGTTCGCGGAAAAGGGCTGGCGGTGGCTCAACGCATTCGACGCCGGGCGCGGCGCCTATTTCCCGAGGGGCGGACCGGGAGCAATCGACAAATTCGAGCATGCCGTGGCGGACGGCGAGGGCAGGGAAAACGAGGATGAACATGGCGGTCGGGCCGAAGCGGCTGAGTGAGGCGGAGAAGATCTCGCTGATGGAAGCGCTTCGGCCGCTCGTCGAGCGACAGCAGCATGTCTCCCGGCGCACGCAGGCATTGCTCGCCTCGGCCGGAGAAGCGGGGCCGGCACGCCGTTGGTACGTCCTGCGTCTTGCTCCCAAAGTCGAAAATGATGTGGATAAGCTTCTCGAAGATGCAGGCGTTGAGCGCTGGCTGCCGGTCTGCGAGGTGTTGATCAGGCGTCGATCGCGCTTCGCGCATCAGCGTCCGGAGCCTCGGAAAGTGCCTGTCTGGCCGGGCTACATCTTCGTGCGCGTGGTCAATTCGGCCTATGCCTGGGCCGGCCTTGCGCGGGTCAAGGGCGTGTTGTCGGTGCTCGGCAGCGGCGAGCATCCTGCTCCGGTCGATGACGACAAGGTCTTGAAATTGAAGATGGAACTGGAGCGTGACGAGGAAGCGCGAGATGTCATCGCCGATGCGATGAAGCCGGGGCAGAGGGTGCGCGTCACGGAGGGACCGTTCGCATCGTTCGAGGGCATCGTGGAGGAGCTGCGCGGCTTCGACCGTGCGGCGGTCGAGGTGCACATCTTCGGCCGCGCCTGCCTTGCCGATCTCGATCTTGCGCAACTGGCGAAGATTGGATAGCTGATTCCGCTCAGGACGAGTCGAAAGAGTCGCACCCGCCGATCGAGGCGAGGGAAGCGCCATCGGCCCCAGGACAAGCGCCGCAAACGGTCAGCTTGCCCGCGATGGGGATGATTCCGGGAACATTGCAAGCATGGGTAGGCTGACCAGCCTCAAGCCGCGTATCAGCGCGGTTGCTCCGCGCATCGGCCAGGCGACGGGTGACGAGCGCGGCCGTGATCGTCAGCGTGTCGTCGAGGAGCCGTGGCGTCGGTGGTACCGTACGGCGCGGTGGCGGAAGGTGAGGCAGGCCGTGTTCCTGCGCGACCGATACACATGCCGGATGGCCGGATGCGGTCGTCTCGATGGCGATACGTCGCGCCTCGTCTGCGACCATGTCCGTCCGCATAGAGGCGACGAGGCGCTGTTCTGGGACGAGCGCAACCTGCAGACGCTCTGCAAGCCCTGCCACGACAGCGCCAAGCAGGCGGCCGAGCGGCGGCAGCGATAAGGGGGGCGGGTCGGAAGTCCAGGAGCCGTCGCCCCGCGAACCCGCTGCCCCCTCATTCAGGGATTTTTTTCTTGTGAGCGAGAATTTCGACCTGTTCGGGCATCCCGTTCGGCCGGGCTTCGGCATGCGGGGGCGCCCTCCCTACGAGCCGACCGAGCGGGACCGCAACAAAGTCAAGCTGTTGCTGGCGATCGGCTGGTCGATCTCGCGCATCGCCAACGGGATCGGAGCGTCTCCGGCCACGGTGAAGCGGTATTTTAGAGCCGAGCTGCGAGCGCGTGATGCGATGCGTGACCGGCTCGACGCCCGCCGTCTGGAGATCGCGATGGAGCAGGCGAATGGCGGCAACGTCGCCGCGCTGAAGGAGCTCGGCAAGATGATCGAGCGCTCCGACCTGATGAAGATCGAAACCGAGCTGGGCGCGCAGCAGGCGTCCAGCGACCGCGCGGCCTCGGCCGACAAGATCGGCAAGAAGGCCATCGACAAGCAGCGGGCGATCGAAGCCGACGCGGATCTGATGGCCGAGCTGGAACGCGAGGCGTCGAGCAATGCACGTCACTGAGGACCTGCCGCGCTTCGCCTGCCCCGACTGGTGGGAGAGGATACAGGCCGGCCGGATGCCGATGGCCGACGTGCCGATCAACCAGGAGAAGGCTACAAAGGCACTGGCATTCTTCAACCGCTTGCGGCTCCCCGACGTTCCCGGCAACCCGCCGCTGTCGGAGGCCTGCGGCGAGTGGTTTCGAGAGATCCTCGTCGCCTTCCTGGCAAGCGAGGACCCGGACACGCGGCAGCGGCTCGTCTGGGAGCTGCTGTGTGTAGTACCCAAGAAGAACTCGAAGACGACCTATGTCGCGGCGCTCGGCCTGACGGCGCTGTTCATGGAGGATGCGCCTAACCGCCAGATGCTGCTGGTGGCGCCCAGTCAGAACATCTCCGAGCGGTGCTTCGACCAGGCGCAGGGCATGATCCGCCTCGATGAGCGCCTGAAGAGCATCTTCAGGGTCCAGGACCATCTGAAGTGTATCACCCGGAACAAGACCGGGACCAAGCTGGACGTGAAGACATTCGACACGACGATCGTCACCGGCGAGATCCCGATCCTCACGATCATCGACGAGCTGCACAAGCTCGGCAAGAAGGCGAAGGCCGCAGCCGTCATGCAGCAGATCCGGGGCGGCGGCATCACCAAGCAGCGCGGCCAGGTGCTGATGATCACGACCCAGTCGGACGAAACGCCGGCGGGGATCTGGAAAACCGAGCTCGACAAGGCCCGGGCCATCCGCGCCGGGAAGGGCGGCGCCGCGCCGATCATGTTGCCGGTGCTGTACGAATTACCGGTCGAGAAGCAGCTCGACCAGGATTTCTGGCGCAATCCCGCCAATTGGGACCTGATCCTCCCGAATCTCGACCGCTCCATCGATCGTCAGGCGCTCATCGACGATTACGAGAACAACGGCCGGGTGACGAAGGAGGCCGAGCAGATCTGGGCGAGCCAGCATCTCAATATCGAGATCGGCGTCGGCCTCGGCGGCGACGGATGGTCGGGGGCGCCGCACTGGTCATCCTGCATCGACGGCAGCCTGACCGGGCTGAACGACCTGCTGGAGCGATCGGAGGTCTGCACGATCGGTATCGACTGGGGCGGCGCGGACGACCTTGCCGCGCTCTACGTGCTCGGCCGGGAAAAACAGACGAAGCGCTGGCTGGGTTGGGGCAGGGCGTGGGCCCGCGCTACGGTCTTCGAACAGCGCAAGAGCATCGCCTCCCGCCTGCACCAGTTCGTCGACGACGGCGATCTCGTCGTCGCCAAGTCGGGCGAGGAGCAGGCGATGTCGGCCGCCGCCATATGCCGGATCGTCGCCGACAGCGGATTGCTGCCCGAGAAGGCCGGCATCGGTCTCGACAGTGCCGGCGTCGCGCTGCTCCTCGACGCGCTGGAGGATCTCGAACTTGAGCAGCCGCTCGTCCAGGCAGTCACCCAGGGCTGGAAACTGCAGACGGCGATCTCGTCTGTGCCGTTGAAGCTCGAGGATCGGCGATTCCTGCATGGCGACCAGGCGATCATGGCCTGGTGCGTCGGCAATGCGAAGCAGACGCTGCGGGGCAGCAACTATGTCGTGACCAAGGAAGTGTCGGGTGCGGCGAAGATCGACATGCTGATGGCGCTCTTCAACGCGGCGATGCTGATGTTCATGAACCCGGAATCGGCAGGCCTGTCGGTCTATCGCGAGCGCGGTGCGCTGGTCCTTTAAGGAAACATCATGAGCCTATGGACGCGCATATTCGGGGGCGGCGCTTCCCGAGCCCCGGAGCCGCGTGCGGCGATGCAGCAATCTGGCGGCGGTGTCGTGATCACCACGGCTCAGGAACTGGAGGAGGCGCTTCGCACCGGCAATGTGACGGCCTCCGGTGCGACGGTGACCCCGAACACGGCGATGCGCGTGGCGGCGGTCTATGCGTGTGTGCGGGTTCGCAGCGGTGTCGTCGCCAACATGCCGCTGCATATCAAGCGCCGGATGGACGACAGGACGCGCGAGGACGCGATCGAACACCCGGCATGGAAGTTGCTGCGCCGCAGGCCGAATCGCTGGCAGACGCCGGCGCAGTTCAAGCGCATGATGCAGGCTCACCTGATCCTGCGCGGCAACGCCTATGCGATGATCGTCCGTTCGCGAGGGATGGTGCAGGAGATGATCCCGCTCCATCCGGATAGGGTCGAGTGCAAGCAGAACGACGATCTGTCGCTGGTCTACGTCTACACCCGCAAGGACGGCCGGCGGATCGAACTGAAGCAATCGGAGGTCTTTCATCTCGTCGGCCTGACGCTCGACGGCGTGCATGGCGTCTCGGCGATCACCTTTGCCCGTGAGACCATTGGCCTGTCGCTGGCGCAGGAAGAACACGGCGCCACGGTGTTCAAGAATGGCGCACGCGTCAGCATTGTCCTTAAGCACCCAAGCAAGCTCGGCCAGGAAGGCATCGAGAATCTGCGGGCCAGCCTCGACGATTTCCGGGCCGGCGGCGAGAAGGAAGGCAAGGCGCTGATCCTCGAAGAGGGGATGGAGACGGCCCCGCTCGCCATGACGGCTGAAGATGCGCAGTGGATCGAAAGCCGCAAATTCTCCCGCACCGACATTGCCATGTTCCTTGGCGTGCCGCCGCACATGATCGGTGACACCGAGAAGAACACGAGCTGGGGCACCGGCATCGAATCGCAGACGCAGGGCTTCATCACGTTCTCCGCCGAGGACGACCTGACGATCTGGGAAGAGGCGATCAATCGCGACCTGATCGGTGATGATCCGGAAGTCTATGCCCGCTTCAACCGCGCCGCCCTGGTGCGCGGCGACATCAAGGCCCGCTGGGAAGCCTATGTGAAGGCGCTGCAATGGGGCGTCTACAGCCCCGACGAGGTGCGCGCGCTCGAAGACATGAACCCTCGTGAAGATGGCGAGGGCGGCCAGTATTACGACCCGCCGAACACTGCGGGCGGCGAGGGCAAACCGGAAAAGGAAGAGGCGGATGAGCCTGCGAAAACTGCCTGAGGCGAAGACCTTCCAGCGTCCGCAGAATTTCCAGTGGGACGCGCCGAGCGACGTGCTGGCGAAGTGGGCCGAGTCAGGGCCGATGGCCGCCGGCGCCGACGACGACGTCATCACCATGTTCGACGTGATCGGGGAGGACTGGTGGACCGGCGGCGGCGTGACGGCAAAGCGGGTTTCCGCCGCGCTGCGCTCGATTGGCGATCGCGACGTCGTCGTGAAGATCAATTCGCCCGGCGGCGACATGTTCGAGGGCATCGCCATCTACAACCTGCTGCGCGCCCACAAAGCGAAGGTGACGGTCGAGGTGATGGGCTGGGCGGCGTCGGCTGCCTCCATCATCGCCATGGCCGGCGACGAGATCCGCATGGGTCTCGGCACATTCGTGATGGTGCACAATGCCTGGGGCGTCGTGATCGGCAATCGGCACGACATGCGCGAGGCGGCCGAGCTGTTCGACGGCTTCGACAGCGCGATCGCCGACATCTACGAGGCGCGCACCGGCATGAAGCGCGCCGAGATCGAGAAGCTGATGGACGCCGAAACCTTCATGGGGCCGTCGGAGGCGGTGAAGAACGGCTTCGCAGACGCCGTCGATGACGGGATCGAGCAGCCGGAAGGCGATGCGAAGAACATGGACCGGGGGTTGATGGCCCGCCGGCAGACGGAAGCCGCGCTCGCCCGCGCCGGCTTCTCACGAGAAACCCGCTCCGAGATGCTTCTGGAGATGGGCGTGGGCGCGCGAGATGCAGCCCGCAACCCCGCCGCGCGCGATGCAGGCATAGACCCGGCCGCCCTCCAGCGGCTCATCGAAACCATGAAATCCTGAAAGGATTACCACGATGAAGATCGTGTCTCTCTGCGTCGCTCTTGCGGCGACGATCCTTTGTGGCGTGACGATGGCGTC
This sequence comes from uncultured Mesorhizobium sp., assembly GCA_964490065.1. GTDB lineage: Bacteria > Pseudomonadota > Alphaproteobacteria > Rhizobiales > Rhizobiaceae > Mesorhizobium. The sequence continues at coordinate 29,359 of CAZBBT010000018.1, forward strand.
CGCCGCTTCTTTCGACCCCATCTCCATGATCTCCGCGCTCGGCCATCCTGCCGATCTGCTGGCGGCCATGGGCATGATCGGTGTGCCTCTCAACTCCCGCGCTCGCGGATTGGTCGCCGTTCGCGCGGACACGGGCAACGCGGCCACAATCCTCGCCGAACTGCAGCAGACCTTCGAGGACTTCAAGGCGGAGCGCGAGGCCGAACTGAAGGGCATCAACGCGAAGTTCGCCGATGTGGTGCAGACCGAGAAGGTCGATCGCATCAATGCCGAGCTCACCAAGCTCCAGACCTCTCTGGACGAAGTGAACGCGGCGCTGGCGGCGGTCAAGGTCGGGAGTGCCGGCGACGACAAGCCGCTCTCGGCCGAGAAGAAGGAGCACGCCAAGGCGTTCAATCACTTCTTCCGCAAGGGCGTCGACGCCGATCTCCGCGATCTGGAGGTGAAGGCTTCGCTTCGCACCGACAGCGACCCGGACGGCGGCTATGTAGTTCCCGACGAAATGGAATCGACCATCGACCGCGTGCTCGGCACGGTGTCGGCCATGCGGTCGATCTCCCGCGTCATGTCCATCTCGGCCGGCACCTACAAGAAGCTGGTCAACCAGGGAGGTGCGGTCGGCGGCTGGGTCGGGGAAAAGGAATCCCGGCCCGAGACGGCCACGCCGAAGCTTTCGGCGCTGGAGTTTCCGGCGATGGAGCTTTACGCCAACCCGGCCGCGACGCAGACGCTTCTCGACGATGCGCGTATGAGCATCGAACAATGGCTCGCCGACGAGGTGTCCATCACCTTCGCGGAAATGGAAGGTGTTGCCTTTATCAGCGGCGATGGCATGAACAAGCCTCGCGGTCTGCTGTCCTACGACACGGTGGCGGACTCGTCCTATGCGTGGGGCAAGATCGGCTACGTCGTCTCGGGTGTTGCCGCAGCTCTCACCGATGCAACCCACAATGGCGCGGATGCGCTGACGGATCTGGTCTATTCGATCAAGCAGGGCTATCGGCAGAATGCCCGGTTCCTGATGAACAGGAAGACCCAGGCGGCGATCCGCAAGTTCAAGTCGAAGACCGAGGAACTGTATCTCTGGCAGCCTTCCATCCAGGTCGGCCAGCCGGCGACGATCCTCGGCTATCCGGTCACGGATGACGACAACATGCCGGATGTGACCACGGGCGGGAACTTCCCGGTCGCCTTCGGTGACTTCCAGCGCGGCTACCTGATCGTTGACCGCATGGGCGTCCGTGTTCTGCGCGATCCGTTCACCAACAAGCCCTACGTGCACTTCTATACGACGAAGCGCGTGGGCGGCGGTGTCCAGAACTTCGAGGCGATCAAGCTTCTGAAGATCGCCACCACCTGAACCTGACGGCGGGCGACCTGAGCCGCCCGCCTCCTCACCCTTTCCCTGAACTTCCGAAGCAAGGAGCAGTCCGATGAAGGACATGCACAGCAACATCAAGGTGGTCCACGCGATCACGCCCGCCGCAGTCGGCACCTCGGGCGCGGCCAATGGCACGCTCTCGGCGGTGATCGACCGCCAGGGCTACGAGTCGGTCGAGTTCGTCTATTCGTCCGGGACGACCGGCACGGGCACCGATACGATCACGCCGATCGTCTACGAGTCCGACACGGCGACTTCGGCCGGCTTCGCCGCCGTCGCCGACGCCAACCTGCTCGGCACCGAGGAGGCGATCACGCTGTCGGCGGCCGGCTCGAAGAAGGTCGGCTACACCGGCGGGAAGCGGTACGTCGGCATCAGGCTCTATGGCGTCGGCACCGCGACCGCGATCGTCTCGGCAGTCGCCGTCCTAGGCAACCCGCACATCGCGCCGACCGCCTGATGGCGAAGACCAATGATGCCCCGGCGCCCGGCGCGCCGGGGCATGTCGCCATCATCGGGCTCGGCCCGTCCTGCACGGCGTTCTTCGAGCTGACACGCCGGCTCGGCGGAATCTCGGCGTTCTGTGACGAGGTGTGGGGCATCAATGCAATGGGCGACGTGCTGCGCTGCGATCGCGTGTTCCACATGGACGACCTGCTCGTCCAGGAAGCCCGCGCAGCCGCCCGACCGGACACCAACATCGCGGCAATGGTCCGCTGGCTGAAATCGCATCCAGGCCCGGTCTATACCTCGCGGCTTCGCCCCGGCTATCCCGGTCTGGTCGAGTTCCCGCTGGAGGACGTGCTCAACGCCAAGCACGACGGGAACGGCGGTGCGCCCTACTTCAACTCGACGGCTGCCTATGCGGTCGCCTTCGCCATTCACATCGGCGTCCGGCACATCTCGCTGTTCGGCCTCGACTACACCTTGCCGAATGCGCACCACGCGGAGCAGGGCCGTGCCTGCGTCGAATTCTGGCTCGGCGTCGCGGCGGCTCGCGGGATCGAGATCACGGTTCCCGAGCAGACATCGCTGCTCGATGCCTGCGCGCCGGCCGCAGAGCGGCTCTACGGCTACGATTGCGTCGATGTGGTGATGAAGGGCCGGAAGGACGGGAGCCTCGCCGTCGAGTTTGTCGACAAGCCGGAACTTCCGAGCGCCGACGAGATCGAGCGGCGCTACGACCATTCCCGACACCCCAACCGCATCATCCAGAAGGAGCAGCAGGGATGAAAGCCGAAGTGACGAAGGACTTCAAAGGCAAGACCGACCATGATGCGACCGAGCGCTATTTCGCGCCCGGCGAGTTCATCTTTGGCGAGCTCGCGGAAGCCGCCGTGAAGGCCGGCAACGCCAAGGAAGTCAAGGGCAAGGCGAAGGACTGACATGCTTGCGCCCGTCCGCGTCACGGCGCCCGCCGCCAGCCCTGTGAGCCTGTCGGAGGTCAAAGCCCACTGCCAGGTCAGCGGATCGGCTTCGGACACCGTTCTGCAGGTCATGCTCGACGCGGCGGTCGCCTATCTCGACGGATGGTCGGGCATCCTCGGTCGGTGTCTGATCAATCAGGTCTGGCGCATGGACCTCTGCGAATGGCCGGCCTCGCGCATCATCCGGCTGCCGTTCCCGAACGTGTCGGCCGCAACGGTCAAGTATTTCGACGCGGACAACGTGGAGCAGACTGTCGACGGGTCGCTGCATGCGGTCCTCCACGATGCACGCGGCTCCTATGTCCGGCTTTCGGACAGCTTCACGTCACCAGGCCTCCATGACGATCGGGCCGACGCGGTGCAGGTGACGTTCACGGCGGGCTACGGCTCGGCGGGGACGGACGTTCCGGCGGCGATCCGCGCGGCGATCCTTCTGTCGGTCCAGAGCATGTTCTCGATGCAGCAGGCCGGTAACGTTCTAGTCCGCAGCGAGGAAGTCGAGGGTATCGGACGGGTCGACTACGCCGTGAGCGATCAGGCCGGCGTCGTCATCGAGCGCGCGGTTGCGGCACTCGTCGCTCCCTACCGGAGGGTTGGCGTATGAACGCCGAGGCCGCGATTGCGAGGCTCGACCGGCAACTGGCGGCCCATGGCCAGGACGTCATCCTGCGCACCGGCAACACGACCGTCGGGCAGGCGACCGTGCGGGCGTTCGTGCGCGACGCCATGCCGGACGAACTGATCGGCGGCCACGACCAGGCGCAGAAGAAGATCACCGTCTCGCCAAGCGACCTTTCCTCGTTCGGCGAGCCGAAGGCGGATCAGTTCGTCTATTTCGACGGCAAGCCGCACGCCATCATCGGGGAGCCGGAGAAGATCAGGATCGGGACGACACTGGTGCGCGTCAACATGACGGTGGAAGGCTGATGGCCCGTCTCGCCTCGATCTCGCAAAGCTTCTCGGTGGCCCGTCAGAAGACCGAGGAGGCCACGCACCGGATCCTCGTTGCCACCGCGAAGCGCGAGCACGGCAAGGTGATGCGGACCCCGCCCCGGCCACATTCGTTCACCCGCTACGTCGATGGCAGGGAGGGCGCCCCGGAAGACAGCGTCCGCGCGGATGGTGTCATCACCTATATCTATCCTCGCCTGGAGCATGTGGCGCGGTACGCGATGGAGGTGCTGTTCGATCTGTCGCCGGTGCTCTCCGGCGCCTATCGACAGGGGCACACACTGATGCTCAACGGGAAGCCGGCTGCCGATCTCTCAGGGTGGAGGCCGGGTGACGAGATCGCGATCACAAATATGCTGCCCTATGCCCGCAAGATCGAGCTTGGCAGGATGAAGATGCGCGTCCCGGGCTCGGCAAAGGTCTATCGCCAGGCCGTGCGGAAGGTGAAGGCGCGGTTCGGCAGCACCGCCAAAATCGGATTCGCCTTTCGCGGAATCGTGGGAGGCCAGCAGATCAGTGTCCAGAGGCGATCGCGCAGCCGCGGCAATTCCGATCTGCGGTACCCGGTCATGACGATCGCGGAGCTTTGACATGGCCGATTGGGCAGGCGCGTGCGCGGCGATCGAGCAGCGGCTTTCGGCCAACTGGTCGACGACGCCGATCGGTCTTGAGAACGGTGCGGAACCGGCGATGCAGGACGGGAGCGGGCTGCTGACGCCATGGGCGTTCTGCGAGATCGAGAGCGACGACGCGAACATCCGCGGCATCGGCAAGCCCGGCAGCCATGTCGTGGTCGAGGACGGCGCGATCGTCATCACCGTCTTCGTGCCGCTCGGCACCGACAGGTCGACGGCGCGGACCTATGCCGGGCAGATCGGCGAAATCTTCCGCGTGAAGGAGTTCTACAACTCGGAGCCCGGCTGCTGCGTGCGGACCTGGACGCCGCGCGTCGGCCGCGGCGAGGAAACAGTTTCCGAGAACCCCAAGGGCAAGTGGTGGGCCGTCCCGGTGACGATCCCGTTCGAGTTCATCCACCTGGCCTGATTCTCCGGGCCCGGCCTTCCGGCGGCGTGTCGCCCGCGCCGCCCGACGCTTTCCGCCGCCTGGGCAACGGCAGCTCCCCGAAAATGGAGAAACATCATGGCCTATCAGACAGGCAGGAACATCCTCGTCGCCTACAAGCCGGAGGACACTTTCGGCACGCTCCCGGGCGCGACGGACGGAAAGGTCTTCCGCCCGAATTCCGGTGGCGTCAATCTCGCCAAGGCGACCATCCAGTCGAACGAGAACCGCCGCGACGGCATGACGACACGCGGCCGCCATGGCTCGCGCTCGGTATCCGGCGACTATGCCGGCGACCTGTCGCTGGGTTCCTACGACGATTTCATCGAAGCCGTATTCCGCAGCACGTTCGTTGCCGAACTTACAATCGACGAGGCAACGGCCGCGATGTCGTCGGCAACGCTCGCGGTCGGGGCCAACACGATCACTGCGTCGGGCGGTTCATGGATCACGGCTGGCCTGCGTGTCGGCGACGTGATCCGACTCACCGATGGGTTCGTCGCCGGAAATTCAGGGCGGAACCTCCGAGTGACCGGGCTGACTGCGACCGTGATCACGGTGGCGGAGACGCTGACCGTCGAAGCCGGCCCGCTCTCGACCTATGACGTCGTCCGACCGAAAAAGCTGATCATGGGCACCACGCCCCGTTCCTTCACGATCGAGGAGCGCGAGATCGACATCGACGGCTCGGAGGTCTTCAAGGGTTGCCGCATCACGCAGATGCAGCTCTCGCTGCAGCCGGACGGAATGGCGGTAATCACCTTCAGCGTCGTCGGCCAGGACATGGAGGTGATGGACGACAGTTCGTCGCCCTACTTCACTTCGCCCACCGCGACGACGTCGATCGGCATGACGTCGGTGGAGGCGATGGTGCGCCTCGGCGGGTCCGACATCCTCGACATCACGGCGCTCGACCTGACCATCAATCTCAACGGCGCCGGACAGCCGGTCGTCGGGTCGCTGGTGACGCCGGACGTGTTCACCAACAACGCCATCGTCGAGGGCTCGGTGACGGCGTTGAAGCAGGACGTGACCCGGGTCGAGAACTATCTCGACGAAGACCAGTTGTCGCTGCATCTGCTGTTCACGGAGAACGAGAGCGAGCCGAAGGATTTCTGCTCGTTCTTCGTCGGCAACCTGACGCTCGGCTCGGCGACCAAGTCGGAACTCGGCGCCGACAATGGCCGCACGCAGCAGTTCACGATCATGAGCGGCATCGACGAGCGCGGCGGCGCCTACGATGCCACGGTGGTGAAATACCAGACGAGTGCGGCGTGATGGCGCCGCGCAGGAAAGGAAAGGCGGTCGCCGGTTCGGCGCCCGTCTTCGAGCCGCTGCCCGAATCGGACAGCACGACGAAAACCAGCGTCCCGGTCGGCCATGCGCTGCTGTCGCCATCCGAGGCGGTGCGCTGGCAGGCCGGCCTGCTGCGCGAGGCAATCGAGGCGGCGCGGGCCGAGGGCTACGTGGTCGACCTGCCGTTCAGGCTGGCCGATCTCGACCGGATCGCCGTGTCGGCCACGGCGAAGGCTCTCGCCCCGAAGTAATCGCGACCCGACCGCGAACCCCCTCGCAGCCCGCCGATGGCGGGGCGAGGTCACGTGACGCGGCCCGCGCTGTCGGTGGCGCGGGCCGCACCCTCACCGACAGGAGACCATCATGAAGACCGACGCAACGGCCCCGGCCGACGACATTCTGGATCTCGGCGACGCCTCGCTTGATGCCCTCGACGAAGCCGAGATGACGGTCGTCATCAATGGCAAGGTGACGACCTGGGTGTGGATTTTCGCCGGCCCCGGCCACGAGAAGACGGTGGCATGGGGCGACAAGATCGCCAAGCAGCGCCTCCATGAGGAGCGCCAGCGCGAGCAGGCGCAGGTCAATGGGCGCAAGTGGAAGGCGCCCGAGGAGACGCCGGACGAGGTGCGCGAACGAAACGTCCAGTGGGTGCTTGCCCGGCTGCTGCGCTGGTCGCCGGTGCGCATGAATGGCGAGGATTTCCCGTTCACGCCGGAGAACGCCCGCACGGTGCTGATCGATCCGCGCAAGGACATCTACCGCCAGGCGATCGAGTTCCTGGCTGACGAGCAGTCTTTTACGCCGCGCTCGGCGACGAGCTGATCGCGCACGCCGAGCATACTTTCGACCTCCTTCGCCCCGTCACGATCGGCAAGGGCGAGGAGACGAAGACCTACACCTACCGGGAAATCCTCGAACGTCGCCTCGATCGAGCGAAGCCCGGTGAAGACGTGACGGAGATCGAGGCCGAGCTGACGGCGCCGCCGCTGCCTCCGGCGCTGGCCTATCTCTGGCAAGACTTTCTCCGCATGCACCGCCGCCGGCGATATGGGCCGGCCGGCCCGCTGCCGGTCGGCTGGGACGAGATCATGTATTTCCAGCAACTGACCGGGCGACGATTCGCCCCGTGGGAGATCGATCTGATCGAGCGTCTCGACGCCGTTGCGCTCGACGACAGGACCAAGGATTCGCAGAATGCGTGAAGCCCACCAGGTCGTGACCGAACTGATCATCGACGCCCATGGCTCTGTATCGGGTGCAGCGGAGCATGTCCGTGCCTCGCGCTCGGCCGAGCAGGCATCGCAGCGACTTGCCGACGCGGAGCACCGTGCGAAGCTGAAGCAGGACGAGTTCGCGGCGTCATTCACCGGCGTATCGGCATCGCTCAAGCGAGTCACGACCGATTTCCAGCGGCTGCAGGCAACGACCGATCCGATCTTTGCCAAACAGGTTCAGCATCGGCAGGCGCTGGAGCGCGCCGTCCTCACTGCCGATGCGGCCGTCCGGAGAGGGGTGGCGACGGAGCAGCAGGCAGCCGCCGCCGTCAGCAGGCTCCGCGCGCAGCAGATCCGCGAACTGAACGCCGTGAAGACGGCGACGCAGAACCTGCATCAGGTGCAGCGGGCCTATGCGAACGACAACACCATGCATGGAATGAACATCGCCAATATAGCGGCGCAGTTCCAGGACATCGGCGTGACATTGGCCATGGGCATGTCGCCAATCCAGATCGCGCTCCAGCAGGGCACCCAGCTTCAGGCCGTGCTCGGCCCGATGGGGGCGGCCGGCGCGGTGAAGGCTCTCGGCGCGGCGTTCGTCTCGCTGATCAACCCGGTCTCGCTGGTCACCCTCGGTCTTGTCGGCCTGACGGCCGCCGCGATCCAGTATTTTTCCAGCAGTGAAGAAGAATCCAAAGCTCTCGACAATGTGCTCAAGGCGCATGCGGAGAATATTGCAGACATCAAGGCGCGCTGGGGATCCGCCGCCGATGGCGTCGTCGAATACGTAGCGAAAAGCAAGGACCTGATCGAAGCAGAATCCATCCTCACCGGCGTCAAGCTGCAAGAACAACTCGACGAGTTCGCGCGTGGACTCGTGGAGGGCGGCGACCTTATCCGCACGCAGGCGCGTGAGATGCAAGCCGAACTCGAAGGTCTCCAGCAAGCATTCGTTCTGGAGCAGGACCCGATGCGACTCCAGGAGATGTATGTGGAGATCGAGCGCCTGAGCCATGCGTTGCAGAACGCGAGCTCGGAAGCGCTGGTTGCGGGCGACAGGTTCGGCCCATTCAAGGCCGAGATCGATGCCTTCGCCGAGACCGTCCGCGCCGGTACACCCGACTTTATTGCTCTTCAGGATGCGGTGTCGCGAGGGCTCAAGGCCGATCCGTCGAACGCCGAGCTGCAGCGCCTGGCCGAGACGATCTATGATTTAGTCGCAATCGGATCGACCCTGCAGCGTCGCCTCGAGGCGAATGCCGGAGCGGTCGACCAGGTCGGCCGCGCTGCGGCCGGGAATATCGGAGCCGTGATGGGTTTCAGCGAGGCGCTGCGCCAGCTCGGATCGATGATCCCCAATATCGCCAAGGCGCAGCAGGCGCAGCAGCAACTGCTGGAGGCGAACTCTGCGTATACTCAGGGCGTAGCCGATCTGGATGCGCGACTGAGAGAGGGGCGCATCTCAGTCGACCAGTATGTCACGAGCAAGCAGCATTTCTCCGATAGCCTATCGGAGGCGCAGCGCGAGATCACCGGTCTCGCCTCGGCGACGCGTGACCTGGAGAAGGCCGAGCGCTCCGCGTATATCGACACGCTTTCCGACCGTGAGGCGGCCGCGGCTCGCATCCGTGACAACGGCGCCGAGATGATCAAGCAGTTGCAGGAGGCGGGCGCTGCTGAAAGCGAGATCGAGCGCGCCGCGGCCATCATGAACCAGCAGCTCGAATTGTCCGCCAAGCGCTTCGACGAGATGGCCGAGAAAGCCGGCGCCCGCGGCGCGGCCCGATCGATCAAGGAGGCGGAGAAGGCCGCACGAGATGCTGCGCGTGAGTTCGAGGCGTTCAATCGCTTCGCCGGCGGGCTGATGGCGAAGTATTTCCCGGCCGAGGCTGCACGCGAGCGGGCCGACGAACTCCTGCTGGGGCTGACGAAATTCCGCGACGAGCTGGACGATCTGCGTATCGCGGCGGTCGAGCAGGAGATCATCAGCCTCTATGAGACCGGCGACAAGGCCTTCAAGGACATGGCGAAGTCGGTCGAGCAGACGTTGGGGCAGGCCCTCGGCGACCTGTTCACCAAGCCGATGGAGGATCTCGACGACTTTCTCGACGACGTGATGCGCGGCTTTGCGCGGATGGCATCGCAGAACATCGCCGGCATGTTCGACGGGCTGTTCTCGGGCGGCGCGCCGGACGCGGCCAATGACAATGCGCGCCAGACCAAACTTCTCGCGAAGGAGCTCGGCAAGGCGACCGCGGTCGGCTCGGCCGAGGGGACCAGGAGCGGCTTCCTGAGCGCGCTCGGCAATCTCGGCGGCGGCGGCGCGCAGGGTGGCGGAGGGATGCGCGGCGGGCTGCTGGCGGGCCTTGGCGGCGCCGGCGTCGGCTATTCGACGCAGAGCCCGGTCATGGGCGCGCTGGGCGGGGCAGTGTCCGGCTTTGCATCGGGGGGCATCTTCGGTGCGGTCGTCGGCGGCATTGGCGGCCTGCTCGGCGGGATCTTCGGAAAGTCGCAGGCAGAGAAGGATCAGGCGCGGGCGGAATCGCTGGAGGCCAAGCGACGGTTCGAGGCAAACCGCGCCCTGATCAACGAGATAATTGACCAGGGCATGGGCCACGCGGTCGGTGAGGTGCGTGCAGCCTTCAACGATTTCGAGGACCAGGCGACGGAACTCCGCATCCTGGCCGGGAAGGCGAGCAAGTTCTCGAAGCGAGACGAACTCTTTGCCGCGATCGACAAGTACGAAAAGGTGCTAAAGAAGGATTTCGCTCGCGGTTTCGGCGGCACGATCCGGGCGCTGGAAGCCGGGTTCGGCCCGAACTCGCCCTTCGTGCAGGCGAGATCGAGCGTCGCGTCTCTCGGCGAGGAAATGCGCAAATTCGTCGACGACACCGATTGGGCGACGAACGGCACCAAGAAACTGAACAAGGCCCGGAACGCGGCGCAGGAATTCCTGCTGTCGCAGTTCTCGGGTCCGGACTCCATGTCGCCCATGGAAGCCGAGATGGAGCGGCTCAAGGGCGTCAAGGCCGGGCTGAAACAGGCGCTCAAGGACCTCGGCATGACCGGCAAGGAGGCCGGCAAGGCTATCCGGGACGCAATGAAGGACGCCAAGTCCGCACTGCGGGCGGACTATACCGCAGGTCTCACCGCTTCGGTGCGCGAGATCAGCGGACAGGGCTATCTCAACGAGATGCTGGCGGTGGACGAGCGGTTCGACGAACGGCTGCGTGACATCAAGGCGCTGAAGCTCGGCAGCGGAGCGACCAGGCTCGCCGTCGACGAGCTCACCATGTCGCTGGCAGACATCGCGCTCACCTCGGGACTGACTTCGAAGGAGCTGATGACCTTCGGTGCATCACTCGGCCTCAGCAAGAGCCACCTCAAGGATGCGGTCAAGGACATGGCCGCTCTGAGCAAGGCGCGGGAGCAGGAGGCTGCGCGGATCAGCGCGCAGCAGGCGGCGGCGGAAAAGGCCGCGGCGAAGGCAGCGGAACTCGATCGCTTTCGTGATCTCTCGCTCAGCCTGACGCGGATCACCACCGATACCTCGACGCTGTCCGGCGCACTCAAGGTGCTCAATGCGGAGCGGGCGCTGGAGATCAGGCGGGCAAGGGATGCCGGCGAGAGCGCGCGAAACATCACGCTGATGGAGCGGGCGCTTGCAGCGGAGCGCCAGCAGATCGTCAACCAGTTCAACCGGGCCAAGATCGACGATGCGAAGAGCGCCTTCGACGAGGCGTTCGCGGCGTTCACATCGTTCGCAGACGGCATCCGCGATTTCCGCAACTCGCTCAAGCTCGACACGAACTATTCCACGCTCAGCGCCAGCGAGAAGCTTGCCGAGGCGCGGTCGCAATTCGAGGACCTCGCCTCCCGCGCCATGAAGGGCGATCGGCAGGCGATGGAGCAGCTGACCGGCTCGGCGCAGACCTATCTCGACCAGGCCCGATCCTATTATTCGTCGACCCAGGGCTATGCCGACATCTACGACGCCGTGATGGGTGCGCTCCGTCAGGCGGAGACCTCGGCGCGCGGGCAGATCACTGAGGCCGAAAAGCAGCTCGCGGCCAACCAGAAGCTCGTCAGCGGGCTCGACACGGTGAGCACCAACCTGGTCTCGC
>CAZBBT010000019.1:0-40570 GCA_964490065.1 uncultured Mesorhizobium sp.
CGCACATCGTTCGGGACGATGGGGTCGCAGGTTCAAATCCTGCCACTCCGACCAGAAAGATCAAAGACTTAGCGGCACCTCCCATTTTTTACGGCAATGAATACGGCAATGATTGCACCGTTTCATTGGCGAATCCTTCCTGCTTTTCCCGTCGTAAACGCCTCGCCGACGTCTCCCTGATGGTCCGGGTGATGGTGGCCATACGTTTTTTCGAGCGTTTCTTTTGTCATTCCGAGGTAGCCGGCGGCCTGCCACATATCGACGCCGCCCTGCATGAGCCACGTGGCTGCCGTATGCCGCATCGTGTGCCGCACGATTCCCTTGGCGTCATCGCCGAGCGTGTCGTCGACAAGGTTGCGGAAGGCCCGTTTCGGGTCGGCTGGCCGCCCCTGATACTCGACAACGTACTTGGCGCCCTTGCGATGCCAGCGGCGCATATGGGCCAGAAGGCGCGGCGGCAAACGAATCGGAGGGGCCTGCTTATTGGCGGCAACCAGTTCGTCCTCAGCGGCGCGGTAATAGACGCCTTGCTCAAGATCGATGAACGGCCTGCCCTTCTCGCGCCGGAACGACGCTTGCCAGACGCGGGCCGATCGGCTGCCGGTGTACAGCGCGGTTATCAGAAAGCGGGCGACGTGGAGCGTCGCCTTCTTCTTGGTAGGAACGCCTCGCTGCACCTCACGCTTGCGATAGGCGGCCCATATGAGCCTGGCCATGGCGGCGCGGTCGAGGTGATGCGTTCGGCCTTTTGGCTTTGGCGGTAGCGTCACGGTTACCGCGTGCCGAGTCACGTTGTCGGCAATAGCCATGCGACATGCCGCGCGCAGATCCTCAAGCTCGCGGCGTGCCATGCTCTGCGAGTTGCGCTGCCGTGCGTATGCCGCACATGTGCCCGTGGTGATGTCATCGAGCGTCTTGTCGCCCCAAAAGGCGAGCAAGGCCGACGCCCTGGCCGCAAGCTCCTTGGGCTTGCGCGCCGTGCCCTCCTTTATCAGGAGATAATGCGCGATCACCTCCGCAACCGACACGTCGGCAGCGGCACGGTGCTTTTCGGTGGGCTTTTCTAGGAAGCGCTTGGCGATGTGGTCGGCGAGGAGTTTCTCAGCCTTTGCACCATCATTTGCGCCGCAGCCAGTGCTGAACTGTTTGCCACCGTCGAGGATGATCCAGACGGCTTCACGGTCTTTTCCGGCTGGCCGTAGCCAGAGCCGTGCAGGTTTGCGGGCACGCGACATCGCGTTTTCATCTCCTCGATATCGGCAATGGTGGTGAAGTCCTTGCCGGCAATTCTCATGATTGTCAGGCGGCCACGGCCGGCCTCGCGGCGCAGACCGGCCACCGACATGCCACCGTAGGGGAACGCCAGCGAAACGGCGTCCTTGAGGCGCAGCGGCGCGCTTGCGGGAATGTTATCGTTGTCGGCGCGCACACTTCCCTCCCTACGAATTTGGCCGCTCGTCAAATATCGCCAGAACCTCATCCACCCACTCTTCATCGTCCGCACGCAAAGCTACAGCCGCCAACAACTGCACCATGCGAGGCACAGGTTGGTCGTCCGGATAGTCGGCCAGCATTAGCGACAGTGAGCCGTCCGGCTCGACGACAAGCGCCGAAGCATCCGGTGCCAGGACGCTACCGTGATCCGTTGATGCTACTTTCATTGCCCCTCCTAATAGATGCACCGCCCGGCGAGTGTTCCATGGCCCGAGGGCGCATGCCGATTGGCCGGGCGGTGCTGCGGCCGGGGTGGTGGCCACAAGTCATTCAGCGGAAAATGTTCTAGGTTCGTCAAGCACCTTGGCGCGCCGGAATAGTCGGTGTCGGCAAAGGGTGCCCGCCCCGTTTGGCGCCGGGACGGGCTTGGCACGCGGGTTCTGTAGCTAACGACGCGCCTTTAACTTGTAGATGATCGCAGCCAACACCGCGTCCATTTCGGCCTGCAGCACGGCGTCCTCGGCATCGATCGGCGTGCGGCGGGCATTCTCCCGGCGGCGGGTGCGGGCTTCGGTGAGGGTCAGCACGGTATCAACCTATACGTACCCACCCACTCCTCGCCGTCTTTCTCACGCCACTGCACCAGCCAGCGGCCTTCATTGTCAAACACGGCACGCAAGGCGGAACGCCCCTTGGCGTTGTCGCGGCATGTGCAGGCGTATGGGTCGCGCTCGCCAAGACCCGTGCAGGTAACGCATGGTAGCTTGGTGGATTTGCGGGATTTGGTGGTGGTCATGCGGCTTGCTCCAGTTGAAATTATTTCAAGCAAGAATCGTATAAAATCAATCAGAATTGGAATCAAGCCTCACTTGTAAAAAATTCAAGAGCGCCTTAAATGGGAGCATGATCACGCCCAAGCAGATAAGGGCCGCCCGCGCATTAATCGGGTGGCAACAGTCGGACCTTGCCGAGGCGGCCGGATTGTCCCTCACCGGCTTAAGCAATATCGAGAAGGGTTATGCGGACCCAAAGGCGTCGACACTAACCGCCATCGAGACCGCGCTACGCGCCGCCGGCATAGAACTTATCGATGACAATGAACGGTTCGGCGTCACAATTAATCGCGGCGTTATGGCGAAGGACGACGCTTAACAGCGCGCCGAGTGGATTCGGCTCGTTGATGAGAAGGCGTCGACGGATAGGAAGGGTGAGGGACTTTTGTCGCAACTTGCGACAAGAGTCGATAGGCTGGGACGGGAGAATGCCCACCGTCCCGAAGGCGGTATAAGCGCCGCAGCCCGCGAGCTTGGTGTCGATAGAACACACAGAGAACAAATTCGCTGTGGGAAAGCGACCGCAAGGCGGGCATGGGACAAGTTTGTGCTGTAAATTAAAACGGCTGGATGGGGTTTGCGGCGTCGTCTGGAACACGACTTTAAACCGCAAACCCCGCGTTCCAAGCTGGAGCGACACCCGCGGGCGGGGAGATGGTGCGTATTTGCTATCTTCCCGTTCGGGGCGCTTGCCAGATTGGTAACAAATCGCATCGCCGTCAACGATAGCGAATTTAAATCACAACTTTCATCGCAATTCGAACCGCAACGACCATCGCAATTGACTCCCAGGCCGGCCGGCGCAAAAAATTGCGGTGGGTTTAAGGGAGGGGATGATGAAGGATCCAGAGGATCTGCTCATCATGAGTGGCGATCGTCTGACGAGCCGCCAAATTGACGAGCTAATTGGCCTTGCGCGCGGCCTCGTGGCCGACAATCACATCAACCAACAGGAAGTTGAATTCCTCCAGAGGTGGCTGGCGGCAAATCTGCACATCAGCGGTCAACCAATCATTCACACGCTGTACCGGCGCGTGAATGAGATTCTGGCCGATGGCATCGTTGATGAAGATGAAAAGACAGAACTTCTAGATACCTTGAATCGGTTCTCCGGTCGCGACTTTGAACTGGGCGAAGTTCTAAAATCTACCACCTTGCCGCTTTGCGATCCGGCTCCGGAAATCGAATTCGAGGAGCATCGCTTCTGCTTTACCGGCACCTTCAATTATGGGCAGCGGAAGGATTGCGAGCGTGCCGTAGAGAACCGTGGTGGCATCGCTGGCAGCATTACACAGAAGACGGACTATCTGGTGATCGGCGTCTACGCGACCGACTCTTGGAAGCATTCCTCTTTCGGTAACAAAATACTGAAGGCGGCAGAGTTACGAGATTCCGGATTTCCCGTGCGAATTGTAAGTGAAGAACACTGGGCGAAGCATTTATAAGTGCATCGGGCGCGCGGGGGAACTATGAAACACAACATACTATCGGCGCTCGCCTTGTGCGGGCTGCTGGCGGGGTGTGGGTCGGTGTCAGTACCGGCATCGGGCACAACATCAAAGGGCGAAAAGTTTTACGGACAGGCAACAGCTTCTCTCTCGGAAGGAAAGTTCGTCGTCACCAATCAGTCCGGCGTGCTTTGCTCTGGCAAGTACGATCAGTTCTCTACCGCTAGGCAACTCGCCGTGGCGTTCACCTGTACGGATGGCCGAAAAGGCACCATCAACATTCTGAGAAACCCCGACCTAATGGGTGGATCGGGGACGGGAACGTTTAGCGACGGCACGACCGGAACGTTCAAGTTCGGCAAGGACAGCGGAGCTTGAACGATGAGGGGTCGGATCACCTCTGCCATACTGGCTGGCGTAGCGCTTGCCGGATGCACAACAACGCCCGCTAACTACGCGACGACACTCTCTCAGCAGGATCCGAAATGGAATTCGCCTGAATGTCAGCAAATCCGCCTCGCTGCCTTAGGCTATGACGACAAGGTCGGCGAACGAATGGCTATTGGCTTGGCATCCGGTCTTTTGCTCGGCCCGTTCGGCTTACCTCTAGCCGCCGCGGCTGACGCCAACCAGGAACAGCAGCGCAAGCTGTTTGCGCGCGAGGTTCATATGCGCTGTTCAAGCCTGCCGCTTCCGAAGGAATTGCAACTCAATCCGAGCAACGGTGCGAATTCCAAAAAGACGAAATATCCGTGAGGTTGAATGATCAACGCAGGAGGCGCTGTGTCATGGCGAAGGATGGCGCAACCGGTGCCGCTGAGCGTTGGTTCAAGCCTTATGACCGCAGAGCGCGGCGCACAAGAATTGGTATTCTCTCTGCGTATGCCGACCAACGTGTCTATATCTGCACCGGGCAACGACACGATCACGTACTACGGCGAGTGCATCACGGCGCAATAGTTGACTACCTTCCCCGCCCGTCGCAAAAAATTGCGGTGGGTTTGGGAGGGTTTCATGCAGATTCGGAAGGCGGCGGCGCTCGCGCAGCGTCTGGCCGGCGTGGCCATCGGATAGGCGGTTCAGGACGCGCGAAAGGACGCCAATGACACGCAGAAGCGCCGCGCCTGTGGGTGCGTTCGTCATAATTTCTCCTTGCACGCGAAACCGGCAGGGACTTTTGGCTTAGGTGAGTGGCCCGATATGAGGAGCGGATGAGCCGTATCACCCATATCGATGGCCTTCGGGCGGTGGCTGTTCTTGCAGTCCTTGCCTTCCACGTTGGCCTTTCGGCCTTTGCTGGCGGCTTTGTCGGCGTGGACGTGTTCTATGTGATTTCCGGCTATCTCATCACCGGAATGATCTTGCGCGATCTGGACCGGGGAAAATTCGGTTTCGTCAGGTTCTACAGCCGGCGCGCGGTCAGGCTGCTACCGGCACTGTTCGTAACCGTCGCCCTGTGCTTCCCGCTTGCTGCGCTGCTCTATACCCCAAGCGACATGCAGGCGTTCGCATCGTCGGCAATCGCTGCTGTCTTTGCCTACTCCAATATCCTGTTCTGGTCGCAGGCAGGCTATTTCGATGCCGAGGCAATCACCAAGCCGCTCCTGCACACATGGTCGCTTTCGGTTGAGTGGCAAATCTACGCCGTCTGGCCGCTGCTTCTTTGGGCGGTCGTCAAGCTGAACCGGAAACTCGCCCTTCCCGTCATCGTCTTGGCGACCGCTATCAGCCTGGCACTCGTCTGGCGGTATCGGGCCGAACCTGACACCGTGTTCTACTGGATGCCGTTCCGCATATTCCAGTTCGGGATCGGAGCGATTATCCTATGGCTTCCATCACCGGGCCGTCTTGTCGAACCGCTGCTTGCCGCCGGGTTGGCGCTGATCGCCTATTCCGTATTCGGCCCTGCCATCGGCGTGTGGCCGGCGCTTGGCGCGGCCTTGGCCATCTACGCCGGCAGCGCACGCTTTCTTGGCGCCGTTCTCTCCAATCCGGTTTCCGCCTACATCGGACGCATCAGCTATTCGGTCTATCTCGTCCACTGGCCCATGATCGTGTTCTGGCGCTACTACGTCGACCGCGCCCTGACCCATCCTGAGATGGCCATCTTCGGTGCGCTATCGATCGCTCTTAGCGCGGCGCTGTACCATGCCATTGAAAAACCCTTCCACGAAAGACGCATTCTTGATCGCCTCCCGCACATTGGCCAGATTGCCGCCCTTGTGTTTTCCGTTCTTGCGCTTACAGGAACCGCCTATTCAGCAACCGCTGCCGGCTGGATATTTCGCCTATCACCAGAAAGGCAGGCTCAAGTCTACGCCTCATCGAAGGAAGGCCGCCGGACTCTGTGGGGCAGGAGCGGATGCAGCCGCCCTTGCTCGTATGGTGACGAAAAATCGGACACGACGATCCTTTTGCAAGGAGATTCCCATCTAGACCAGTATGCCCAGACGTTCAAAAAACTGGCACCCGACTACCGCTACCTTCAACTCCACGGAGGCTCATGCTGGTTTGGCCGAATCTACAGACGAAGGCTTACCGGTCTAGACATTGACGACTGCGTTGAGATGAACAAGAAATCACCTGCATGGATTGCATCAAAATCCGTCGATGTCATCGTTCGCGCTCAGCGTTGGGCCGGGTATAGTGACGCCCTCGAAACAATGGACGGCAAGCACATCAAGTTCGACACCATCGAGGAACTCGTAGCAGGCGAACTCAAGGACGTGGAAGCGACCTATAAGAATTCACCCGCGAAAATCGTCTTGGTAAACATGTCACCAAGCACCCGCACCAGATGCGAGTTGCGCCCGAAGTGGATTGCCAGAGCATGCCCGCAGCGCGATATGACGTTTCCCAATCTGTTTGCAAAACGCGCAAGGGAATTCGTTGCTGCTCACGGTGACGAATACACGTTTGTCGACCCAATGGACTATCTCTGCACGAACGGTGTCTGTCCGCAGCATGACGAGCAAGGCCGACCGCTCTACATCGATGACGGCGGCCACCTTACCCTTTATGGGGCCGAGAAGGTCGTCCCGGCGATCATCTCCGCGATCAAGAACGCACTGGCGGCGGAAAAAGCCGAGAAGGCCAAAACGGCATCCGTCGATTAACCGCCCTCCAATTTCGCCACACGCGCACGCAAGGCTTTCATCTCAACGCTTCTCAACCCCCCAAGCCTTCCACACCGTACCGGGCGGCGCTCCGACCACGCCGGCGGCATCGTGGCTGAACCACAGGCGCCCGGTGAAGATCGCCGCGCACAGCTTGCCGGCAACGACTATTAGCCCAACGTCACCGGGCTGCGGGTCGCGCGTCTTCTTGAAGCCGGCCGCACGCATTGCTCTATTCATCAGCACCGCCAGGTTCGCCTCCGCAAGCCACGCCTCGGCCTCGGCTTCCGAATCGTGCCGCCGCCCGTAAACGTCGAGCGGCGACACACCAGTGGCGTGCGCCACCCATCGATCGCAAGTCGACGCGCAATCGGAGACGCCCCACTCGAAAGGCCGGGCCGCTTCCGCCGCAACGAACTCGTCGACCGTCATGCCGCGGCACGAACAGCGGTAGGCGCATCCATCCAGGGCGCTGTAGGGTCGATTGGCAGGCCACACATGTCGAACCACGCGCCGAGCGTTTCATGCTTTACGCCTGCCGCGGTGATAGTGAACAGAAGCACGCTGCCGCCCACAACGGTCCAGCTTTGGCCGCCGACATGAACGGGCTTCGCGCGAGCAGCTTTGATCATTCGCAATCCTTCGCCGCGGAAGTCTTTTTCGAGCGCTTTGAAGCTGAAGCCGCCCCGATTGAAGTCGGTCTGGTCGAGCGGCACCCCGGCATGAAAATCGGAGGTTATCGGCATCAGCACGCGATCGAGGTCAAGGTAAGCGTGCGAATGAAAAGCCCCACGCGATTCCGACCAACCGGCGACGAGCACATCGGCACCAGGTTCGAACATTGAGCGATCCTGCGCTTCGAGCCAGTCGCCGAACCGTAGCACTGTCTCATCAACCGTGCTGCACGTTGCGGCAATCTGCGCGCAGTTGTAGGCCAGCGCGCCGAGCGCCGTCGTGCCGCCCCGGCCTGTGATTACGAGCGGTTTGTCGCCGATCGGAATTGCCTTTGGTGAGAAGCCGATCACCGCACCGGTTTGTTTGTTCCAAAGCGCACTATCGACCAACACCTCGGCGCGGTCGGCAAAGGTGTGGCTCAAAATAGCGGTCATCGGGCCGGCCCCTGAATGACGTTACCGCCGGCTTGGGTGCCTACCGACAGCGCCGTGCTCAAAACGGCGCTACCAATCGCAAACGCAGACGCGGCAGGCAAAAGCCCGGCCGTGCCCGTTGCCAGGGCCAGCGTAATGATTAGATTTCCAAGTGCTTGCGGCATGCCCTTCTCCTATAATTGACGTGTCTGAGCGCGATATCTTGAACACAGCATGCGGCGCGCGCATGCGCCCGCACGCGCGACGGCGCGGTCGATTGTGGTCATGTTTTGTGGAATCCTGTGAATCGCGGGTAAAGCGGCAAAATGCGCGCCGTAAGTGACGTGAATCGGGTACAAGAAAAACGGTTGCCGGCGGCAACCTATTGTTTGGGCGGCTTTCGGCTGTACTCACCACGCTGGACGGCGAGGCAATAGTGCCAAGCTGGAGTGGCGGGCTTGTTCCCGCTTCAATCAATAGGGAGACGTCAACATGAAAATGTTGCGATCAAAAGCGGTGAGTGTGAGGGCGTATCTTCGGATGCGCTTCG
Source organism: uncultured Mesorhizobium sp. (assembly GCA_964490065.1). GTDB lineage: Bacteria > Pseudomonadota > Alphaproteobacteria > Rhizobiales > Rhizobiaceae > Mesorhizobium. The sequence continues at coordinate 8,470 of CAZBBT010000019.1, forward strand.
GCCGACTTGAGCATGTCCGTGCCCATTTCCGGTCCTGGCCTCGCCAACTCTCATTCGACTTTTAAGTTCAGCGTCGTAACCTGAACCCGTCGCCGGCAACCGCAATACTTCACGTGTCATTGCCAAATATGTCAATAATGCTGGCGTATTGTGCGTTGACTTCCTGTGAATAGTGTGTATTTTAGGTCTACCACCGCCACAAACAGTTATTTACTTTTCCTTTAAGTTCTGCCAAAGAAAAAGGCAGACGGCGATTCTTGCCGTCTGCCTCTGTCTGAAGCGTACTCGCGGTCGTGTGGTGCCGAGTGGACGAACAAGACCGCAAGTCCGTTCCCTAGCAGGTCGGTAACTAGTGCCCTGAGGCTTTTTTGGCAAGCCACAGGAGCAACTGACTATGGCTAAGTCTCCTCCCCTTAAGCCTGGTAACATCGCTCCGCGTTCCGGCCAGTACGAAATTACTGGTCCGCGCGGAGGTCAGGGACCTGAGCGTACCGTCACACGTGGCGAGCCGCTTCCTCCTACGCCCAAGCCGGGGTCAACGTATCGGTTGGTCGACCCGACCAAGCATGGGAAGTAGTACGAATGGCGGGCTTCGGCCCGCCATTTTTCGCTTCGAGGGAGATCAAGCGATGGCAAATCTTCGGAAATTCACACTTTCTCACGATAGCAAGAAAGGGGATTGGAAGCTCCAGCAAGATGGAGCGAGCCGCGCGACAAAAAGATTTGATACAAAGGCAAAAGCCACTGCTGGTGGTGTTCTTGCTGATGCCCTGGGGAACGCGGGTGGATCCGTACGGATTGAAAAGGTCAAGGGTGGCTATCAGGAAGAAAGAACGTTTCCGCGATCCCGTGACCCCAAGGGATCGCCAGGCTAAGTGAGAACTCCTTGCCGTCCGCACAGATAAAACAATGCGCCGCGTCCGTCCGTGCTGCCCTGGAAGGTATCAGCGCAGAGGAACGTCCCATCGGATTCAAGCTATTTCCGAGGGGTGCCTGTGGTGACGCATCGCTAGTGCTCGCCGCCATTCTTCGCGATGAGGGATTGGGAAACTTCCGCTATGTGTGCGGCTTAACCCACAACGATATTGGAAATGAGTCCCATGCTTGGCTTTGTGGCGAAGGGTTGATCGTCGACATCACAGCAGACCAATTTAACGACGGAATGCCGCCCGTTTTCGTGGAGCCTGAGTCGGATTGGCACAATCGTTGGGAGGATGTTGTTGAGCAACCTGCGGATTATCGCGAATGGCATGGACACGGTCTCGACGATGTGAATCGCGTGTACCGTCTGGTTAAAGACTGCATTTAGTATCGCGACCTCTTGCCGGCGCCCCCAAACCGCTCTTCAGCCCAAATGGGGCGCTCATAAGAGCGAAAACCCGCATGTAGTTGATCAAGGTACGCCAGTACCTCAACCCCGATGCGGCGCCATGTCTGCTCGGCCAGTGGTTCGGCCTCGGCTTCCACGAGGCCAATATCAGCCAAATCATCAAAGAAATCGTGGCCCGATAGCATGAAAGTCGCCCACGCTCTCACTTCATCCGGCCGCGCTTTTGATTTGCGCCTACGTACCGGCATTATTGGCGGTTCCCATAGTCTGCAGTCCGCGGCGCACGCGGGGCTTCAGGCGTATCGACGTCAAGCGCAAGCTCGCGAAGCAGGCGGGCAAAGCCTATTCGCGAATCCCGCTCCACGGCCACCTCTGGTCTGGCGCGCGGTGCGCCGAAGCGATCGGTATATGTCAATCCGTATTTCGCTACCGCTTCGCGCGCCTCCTCGCCGCGATCCCACGCTTCTGCCGCACGGGTAAGTAGGCGAAGGTGATGGGCCTCAAGATCGAAATCCTCAACGACCGATCGCCACCATCGCCTGGTTGGCGCACGGAGGTGGCCCGGCGGCTTTGGTAATGCCGGCATGATGTACTCCAAAATTTGAATTGAACCGGGGCAGGCCCCATGTGCGCTTTGGACCCCCGGCGTTCCGTAGGAAGCGGTGGCGGACAACCCACGAATACCCCCTACCCGGCAAAGGCGAGGGCGAGCCGCGCCGTCACGCGATGCCGCGCGCGGCCATCATCGCCTGTCGGGTAGCAATGCGACGCCTGGCGTTGGTGCCGTTGGTTGACCGAGCAATCACCGCCGATGTGTCGTCGCCATATGCGCCCCATATGACGAGGCTGATCTCCAGCAAACGAGCCTCGGTGATAAGCCGGCGGGGTAGGTCATGGGTATCGTCCCACTCCTCCATCAACGATGAGAAGCCTACCGACACTTGGCCAACATCAGCGCGGCCGACCGCGGCCAATGCCTCCTTGCCCATTGGCGCGTCAGGATTGGGAATCAGCGAGTACCAGAGGCCGACGTTATCGGGCCGCAGTGTAAGTGTGCCGTTGCCAACCCGCCCGAGCGGTCGCGAACTATCGTGCGACCACAAGGCAACGACATCGGGGTTGTCGCGCAAGGACTTGTCGAAAGCGCCCCGTGCGAAGCGCTCCTCGAACGCCCCGGCGATGACGGCCGGCCGATTCCATTGCAGCGCGTACCCGCTGATTTTATCGGTCACGAATGCGGCGCTCCATTTTGTCGACCTGGATCTTGCGAGCGATATAGGCTGCTGAATCTGACCTCTCGACGTGACGCACCTCACCGGGCAACTTCACCATTCGGCGGCCCGGCTTGCGCCGACTGGCAATGTCGGCAGTCGCGTATTCGCGGCGCTCAGCCTGCATTGCCAACCTCCCGCAGAAAACCGGAAATCCTGCTGTCCCGCGCATCACCCAGGAAATACGGCCACGCGCCAAAGAGGGCGGGGTCGACGTCCTCGTGTTCGACTGCCTGGCGCAACTCATACAGCGCAACATGCGCCGCCTGTGCGGCCTCCAGGGCGCCGCAAAGCGCCTTCCGGCGACGCTCCCATTCGGGTCGCACCTTCGCGACAACCTGCCGTGCAGCGGCAGACTTAGCGTCACGCAATCGCTGTCCGGCGATCGCGATGGCCGCCTCGACGTCGGCCACGCGCTGGCGTGCATCGCGCACAGCGGCAACCTTGGCGCCATAGCCCGTAGCGGCGCGGTCGCCGAGTAGTTCAGCGACACCAGCACGTAGGCTTGGGCCTTCGTGCGCTTTCAGCGTCCGTTCGGCTTCGCGCCTGACTGCGACGGCCGCAGAAAACGCACCGTTTAGCTCGGCGATCTTGGCGGTCAGAGCGCCGTAGGTTTCAGGATCGGCTTCGGCCAGGCCGGGAACATGCTTCGCGGCGTCTGGCGCCGGTTGGAAACCGCCAGAGACGTGGACGGGGCCAGTGTCTTTGACCTTCTTGGGTTTGTTGAAGATGGGCACTATTTGCCTCCAAACAGGTTTTGAGCCACTAGGAACAGCGCGATGTGCGGAATGAGGGTCGACCGGCGCTGCTTGTCAGACTGCCAATGACCGGCCAGCGCCCCGGCCGGCAGGAAGTGCGCTGTGCCGTCATCGGCATGGAACGCTACTTCCGGCCAGGTCGCGACAACCTCGATGCCGAACTTCAGATGGCCGTCGCCATGGGCGGCATTCCAGATAATGTCGTGCAGTACATCGAACGCAGTGCGCCGGACGGCGCAGACCACCTCCGGCATTACCGCCACATCGACGCCGTTGGGCACCGTGTCGGCGAGTTCCGCCGTTGCCTTCGCCACGCGCGAAAGCGGTGCGTCAGACGCTACGGCCAGCAGTAGCAACGCGAAATCTGCCTCGCTGATTTCCACAGCAACGCCCGGTGCGCCGGGTGTCAGCAGATTGTCTTCAAGAAGTCGCCGCGCAACGGTGCGCGTGCGAGCGGCGGGAAAGCCGCAATATTTATCGAGAGCCGCGACCGTCGCGGCGAGGGTGGCCATGCGAGTGGCTCCTTTCGTTTGAAAAATGCGCGAAATGCGAATGTTGGACGCAAAAAAAGAGCACCGCTCGGTCTACTGAACCGAAAGCGGTGCTAAATCTGCTGCTGAGAGAGGAAGTTCCCTTCCAATATCTACGCGCCGGGCTGGCGCGATTTGGACGCTACGCGGCGAGTTTTTTCGAAATATTGTCGTTTGCCGCAACAAGTGCCCGCGCTTCGGCCAGCAAAACGCGCTTACCGAGTCGATCAAGTCGAACGGGCGCCGGCTTGGACTTATCGCGAACAGCTTCGCCGATATCCGCCAGGGTGCCGCGGCTCGCCGCAATCTCCAGTGCGGGCGGCAAGGACTTGGGGTCGTGGATCTGCCATGAGGGGGCAGGTACTGATGCTGTTAGCTTTCTTCCCTTGATGCCGCCAATGAAGCGTGCTCCCTTGGCAATCTTGGAATCCCCGCGCGTGGCTGGGAACGGCAGCTTTTCAAACGACACAGAGCCGTCAATACCGTGATCGCGCAATACCGCGCGGGCCTCCTCCACTCCGAACCGCCCGAATGGGTTCTTTGCAGTCGGGGCCTCTCGCATCAACGGATCGTACATTGGCGGAATAGCCGGCTCGTCGGACATTGCGCGCTGAAGGCCAGAGACCTGCATCGGAGATGGATGGCAGGGCTTGGTGTCCAGATAGGCACGGACAGCAGATTCTGTTCTGTGAGGGCGCTTGCCGCCACGCGGCTTACTGGCCCTGTAGGCGGGCTGGCGCTCTCGCCCCTTGCGATCTGTAAACAGTACCATCGTTCCGCCGGCTGGTCGGAAGACTTCCGCGTGGAAAGAGAAGGTCATGCCGGCGAGGGTAGCGCGCTTTTCTTCCCCGTCGAATTCTGGCCGCAACAGCGAACCGTCTGTCGGCGCCATCCGGCCGCAGCTACATCGCATACACCAGCCAATCGGCTCGGAACGCGCAAGTCGCGAGTTTGGCCATTCGATCCAGCCAAGTGCGCGGCAGGTATCCCGTTCAGATGGTGAGATTTCATGAAGCGTTTCCGGCCACACCTCATCCGGGCCATCCTGCGCGGTATCAGCCATCGTTGTAACAGATACCGGCTGATCGGGAACGGCGTGCGTCTCTGTGTCGTCAGCGCAGGGTTCGCGCGGGTCGAGATATGATGGCGTGGCCGCACCGGGCGCCGAAACAGTCGCGTCGCCGATCTCCACCAATACGGCACGCGCCAGTGCTGGGCCGTCCTCTTGCCGCCCAAGCCATTGAATAGCCGGGTAGCCGCCACGATAGCGCGTGTTGTCGTTGTCGGCCCTGTGGCCGCCATCTTCTGTAAACTGCAAGGGCAGTCCTCTCATTCAGCATTTACCGGTCATTGCCAGCGCGCCGCCCCGTTCTTGAGGTCAGCAGTTCCAGGTTCCTGCCGCTTCCCGCGGTCGTTTGCTTGGGTGTCGAGACACCAGAAATTGCGTCACATCGAGTTGTACATACAATATATGGTTCAGGCCGCAATTGTGCTAGTGCGAAGGCCCAAATTTCAAATTTTGCGGATGCGAAAATTTCGTTTCGCCGCCGGTCCAGTTGGCAACGACCCTAGAGCCGCAGCTACCCCTACCGGTCCGCAGCATGGAGGTGGTGAGGATGTGGATGCCCCCATAGGTTGACGAACAGGCGCAGCGGTTGGCATTTTCAGCTTTGATTCTAGGCGGGGGCGCCTGGAGGCTGGATGACTGCACGCAACAGGATCAACGGGCCGGCGGCAGACGAGCGCGACATTCGCCATCTGTACGAGTGCAAATTCGCAATCGAGCCGTCCGTCACAAGGCTTGTCGAAATGGCGGTCGAGGCGGGCTGGGGTCGTCAGAAGGTTATAATGTCTCTGTTCCTTATGGCTGCGAATATGGTCGAGGAGCACAGCCAAGACCGGGCGCAAGTTTCGCCTGTCCACCGGCAGTAGCCTGCCACTTTTCGCTAATGGTCCGCCTTTCGCGGTAGCAGTCGCCTCCTCCCAAAGAACCATTGATCTGTAGCCAGATCTACTTAGCGTGCCTTTAGGCGCGGGGGGAGGAGCATTGCGATGTTCTCTCCAACGAACGGTGACGTTCTTCGATACACTTGTGTCCCGGAAGCCGACGGGACTTTTACAGTGTGGGACACACGAGAGTTGGTTGTCGCCACGCTCGATTCCCAGCCACTCGACCATCGACCCCAACAACGCGCCGCGGCGGCGTGCGCCATTCTCAATAGGATCGAAACAAGCAATTTGGCATTAAGGCGGTCGAGTGGCTCCGACATGGTGCTGCCATAGGTCAAACCTCTAACCGACCAGATACCCCGTTATCATTGTCAGGCCGCAGATCCGGCCGCTCGCGGTAGAACTAAGCCCAACTAATGCGCCTACCGCGATATGCGCCGTCCAGCGCGGCGGGCCGGTCGGTTGTGTCGGTGGAGTGGTTGGTGGTGGTCATAGGCGTCTCCCGTATTAAATAGCGTTGCCGCGGGACGGGGCCGCCCACCAATAGAGCGGCCCGCTGACAACATCAGGTGCTCGGTTCCGGCTTCTCGCGCATTACGATTTCGCGGATGGACGAGAACGTTTCGCCGTCGATGTCGACGATCACAACGAACTCCAGGCGCCCTCGGTCGTCGCCGGTATACGTGATGCCCACAATCTCACAGGGGGCGCCGTCATCGTCCCATGCCTTGAACGGCTGTATAGGCATCATGCGACGGGCCGGCTGCCTTGGCGGCTGGTCATCGTCGTCGTACTGCTCGTCTTCATATTCGTCGTCTTCCATCAGGCGGCCTCCACCATATTGGCAGGTGCCCGCTTGAAGTCGCCCTTGCCCGTGAACATGAAAACACGGCCGATGAGATCGTCTGACTCAGCATCGGCGCTAGCCCCAAGATCGACGGCATCGAATAACCGGGTGGCTTTCGCTTGCCCCTCGCGCTGTTCGTCGAAGTCATCCGATCGGATGATAATATCGAGCCGCCCTTCCGGCTTGCCCTGCATGTCAACCAGCTTCGCGACGAAGATCTTATCCTGGTCGACGTCAACGATGTCCGCTTCGGCTATCTTTACGAGCCGATCGGGTTGAAGTTCCGGCACGGCATCGACGATGCGGCCATCGTCTACCTTTAATCGGAGGCGCTGGCCCGGCCAGTCGGCGGCATCGAGTTTGAAGGCCGCTCGCAGCTTGACAAACACATCATTGTCTTCGCCCTGGCCGGCGTCTGTCAGGATTTTCAGCGTGTGTTCCTGCTCGCCGGACGGGGCATCCACCTTGAGGCGCAGTCGATAATCGGAGAAAGCGCTACCGATATATTCCGCTTCGATGACGCGAAGCGGCTCGGTCAGCTTCCCCTTGGCCTTTGCGACGGCAGGCTGCTCAGACGTGGCAGCCCGCGCCTTTCGCTCCTTAGGCTTGTAGGCGGTCGGTGGGGAGCACTCGTATTCTTCCCGCTCAATCCACTTATGAAGATGGAACCTGGGTGCTTCCGGATTGCTTTGCGCCGCCCACGATTCGCGCCATGCCTCGGCCGCCTTCACCATCTCAGCGTGAAGATTGTTATCGGGCGCAAGCTTGGCATATGCCGCTCGCGCTTCCTTCTTCTTTTTCTTATAGTCGTAGGCTCGCCATAGCTGTTCGAACGGCTGTACGGCCTCGTATTCTCCTTGCGCCGATACCGCCGCATCCGCCGCGATAGCGGGCGGTGCGGGCGGCGCCGTAGGCGTGGCGCAATCATATCCCTCTTTCCCGTTAACCCGGTCCTGTGGACGGGTCACGGTAAGAGGGTCTTCGTTCATAGAATCCCGAACGCTATCGGGCTTAGCGTTCGGAGTTTCCCGAACACTTGCGTTCGCATTTTCCCGAACGCTAATTTCGTCATCCGTAGCGTTCGGAGTTTTATGAACGCTATCGAGTTTTGACCAAACCGGCACGTAGCGGCTGGCGCGGCGGCCAGTGCCCTTTTCCTGCTCCAGATAGCCCCACGCCACAAGGTCGGAAAGCGCGCAGTGGACGTCGCCCGCATAAAGACCCGTACCGCCAGGATCACGCTCCTTGATAGTGGCTGTAACATGACGCACGCTGGCGAGCGCGTCGCCATATTTCGAGTGATACCAGTCCAGTATGAAGCCAAAGACGAGGCTGTGCTTGCGCTTCGCGCGGCGATCGTAGGGCAGGAGGGCGAGGAGTTTGAATTTGGCCTCTAGGCTTTCTGGTTTCGCGGTACGGGGTTGATTACCGTCCGTCATGGGCCACGCCCTCCAACTCATTCCAGACGGCCTCACCGAGGCCGCGTGCGAACTCACCAGTGAAGCTGGCAAGCCGCTGCCCTCCGATACGGGGAGCGAAAATGAATTTTTTGCCGTCTGGCGCGAGCGCCAGCTTCAGGTCCAGGATACGAAATCCATCGATCGGCTCGACGTCGAACATGGCGACATCGCGAAACTTGCTCCGGCCGCCCCGATCGGGCACCGGACGAAGGTTATGGATCTTCACGTTGATCTCCGTTTACGGCAATGATTGGCAACGAATGAACGGAACAAACCGTGTTTTTCGTTGCCGAACACTGCCGATAAGATATTGATTTATAACGGTTTTAACTAAAACGCTGTTGTTCGGGACGATGGGGTCGCAGGTTCAAATCCTGCCACTCCGACCAGCCGGCCTTCCCGAAATCAAGCTTCCCGAATCAGGCTTCCATGCCAGGAACTTGGCGGAACCGCGTGGTGTCGATCGCCGCTGCCATCAGCGTTTGCGTGTAGGGATCCTGCGGCGCGTCGAAGATCGCCTCGGTCGGCCCTTCCTCGACGATCTTTCCCTGCTTCATGACGATGATGTAGTCAGCCATGGCGCGCACCACGGCAAGGTCGTGGCTGATGAACAGATAGGAGAGGCTGTGATCGGCCTGGAGGCCGCGCAGCAGTTCAACGATCTGCTTCTGCACCGAGCGGTCGAGCGCCGAGGTCGGTTCGTCCAGCACCACCACCTTGGGCTTCAGGATCATCGCACGCGCGATGGCGATGCGCTGACGCTGGCCGCCGGAAAATTCGTGCGGATATCGGTTGCGGGCGTTGGGGTCGAGGCCGACCTCCGTCAGCGCCGCCACGGCGCGCTGGTCGCGCTGCCTGCCCGTCAGTTCCGGCTCGTGAACCAGCAGGCCTTCGGTCACGATCTGGCCGACCGTCATGCGCGGCGACAGCGAGCCGAACGGGTCCTGGAAGACGAGTTGCAGCTCGCGCCGGAGCGGCCGCATGGCAGACGCATCGGCGCCGGAAATGTCGTGGTCGCCGAAACGGATCACGCCGTCGCTCGGCAGGAGCCTGAGCAAGGCGCGGCCGAGCGTCGACTTGCCGGACCCCGATTCGCCGACGATGCCGATGGTCTGGTTCCGCTTCAGCCGCACCGAGATTCGGTCGACGGCGCGCAGCAAAAGCGGATCGCCGGCCAGAAACCCGCCGCCGATGCGGAACGTCACCTCGACATTGCGTCCTTCGAGCAGGATCGGCGCGTTCGGCGGCGGAGGCGCCTTGCGGCCTGTAGGCTCCGCAGCGAGCAGCATTTGCGTATAGGGGTGCCGAGGGCTGCGGAAGATCGCCTCGGCACCGCCCTCCTCCACCACCTCGCCGCGGCGCATGACGTAGACGCGGTCGGCGAAGCGCCGCACGATGCCGAGATCGTGCGTGATGAAGACGATAGCCATGCCGAGCTTGCGCTGCAGTTCGGCCAGAAGCGACAGGATCTGCGCCTGGATGGTGACGTCCAGCGCCGTCGTCGGCTCGTCGGCGATCAGGATGTCGGGATCGTTGGCGAGCGCCATGGCGATCATCACGCGCTGGCGTTGCCCGCCCGACATTTCGTGCGGATAGGATTTCATCCGCCGTTCCGGTTCCTTGATCTGCACCAGCCTCAGCAGCTTCAACGCTTCCTGGTGGGCCGCGGCATGGGAGAGACCACGATGCCGGCGGATCGGCTCGATCAACTGACTGCCGATCGTATAAAGCGGGTCGAGCGAGGTCATCGGCTCCTGGAAGATCATGCTGATCTTCGAGCCGCGCACCTTGTTGAGATCGGCCTTGGACATAGCCAGCAGGTTGCGGCCACGATAATCGACCGCGCCGGTCGCCTCGCCGTTGGAGGCCAGAAGGTTCATCGCCGCCATCATGGTCTGGCTCTTGCCCGAACCGGACTCTCCGACCACGGCGACCGTCTCGCCGGCATTGACATGGATGTTGATGCCCTTGACCGCCTCCACGGCGCCGTCAAGCGTGCGGAAGCTGACTTTCAGCTCCTTCACGTCGAGGATTCTTTCGGAAACTGCCATCTCAGCGATCCCCTCAGCGATCTTTCGGGTCGAGCGCGTCGCGCAGGCCGTCGCCGACAAAGTTCAGCGCGAACAGGGTGGAGACGAGGAAGAAGGCCGGGTAGAGCAGCATCCAGTTGGCGCTGCCGATGTTCTTGGCGCCGACGGAGATCAGCACGCCCCAACTCGTCATCGGTTCCTGCACGCCCAGGCCGAGGAAGGAAAGGAAGCTTTCCAGGATGATGACCTGCGGCACCAGCAGCGTCATGTAGATCACCACCGGCCCGAGCAGGTTGGGGATGACGTGACGAAGCAGGATGCCGCGCTGGCGCACGCCCAGCGCCTCGGCGGCCTGGACATATTCGTGTCGCCGGATTGACAGCGCCTGGCCGCGCACGATGCGCGCCATGTCGAGCCACAACACCGCGCCGACGGCCAGGAACATCAGCACGAAATTGCGGCCGAAGAACACCACCAGCATGATGACGAAGAAGATGAAGGGCAGCGAATAGAGCACGTCGACGATGCGCATCATCACCTCGTCGACCTTGCCGCCGGTGAAGCCTGCGGTAGCGCCGTAGAGCACGCCGATGGCCACGGCCACCACGCCGGCGAGCAGGCCGATGGCAAGCGATATGCGGCCCGCCACAAGGGTACGGGCAAGTAGATCACGGCCGACATTGTCGGTGCCGAACAGGAAATACTGCTGCTTGATCCCGGCACTGAAGGTCACCTCCGTCCCGTCCGGGGACTTGGTCTCCACCTTGACGTCGTCGAACGTATCGGAACGATCGACGTAGCGCAGATAGCGCTCGTCGAACGGCTTGGTCGACGTGACGGTGATCGTCGCGCGGCCATCCTCGAGATTCCATTCCTTGAGGTCGACCCGCATACGCCGCAGAACGTCGTCGAGCGCGCCCTGCACCATGTCGGCCTTGGGGTAGGCCGAGATGCTGGGCGGCGTGCGCACATAGTCGGCATAGATGGTCGTGTAGTCGTGCGACACGAAAAAGGGGCCGACGATGCAGGCCACGGCCATGAGGATGAGGTAATAGAGGCTGAACATCGAAGCTCGGTTCGCCTTCAGCCTTGCCCAGGCATCGCCCCACAACGAGCGCCCGACGACGGCCTTCTCGGCCACGGGCTTGTCCACGACCGCCTCAGTCATAGCGCACCCTCGGATCAACCACGGCATACATGATGTCGACGATCAGGTTGAAGACGATGGTGAAGATCGCGATCACCACCACGGTGCCCATGACCAGCGTGTAGTCGCGGTTCAGCGCGGCATCGACGAAATAGCGCCCGACGCCCGGAATGGCGAAAATCGTCTCGACGATGATCGAGCCGGTCAGCAGCGCCGCGGCGGCAGGACCGGTGAAGGAAACGATCGGCAGCACGGCGCCGCGCAGCGCGTGCTTGACCACCACGGACCAGTCGGACAGGCCGAGCGCACGTGCGGTGCGGATATGGTGCGAGCGCAGCGATTCGATCATCGAGCCGCGCATCAGGCGGGCGACGATGGCGATCTGCGGCAGGGCCAGCGTGAGCACCGGCCCGATCTTGTTGACCAGAGCGCCGCCACCCCAGCCGCCGATCGGCAACAGGTTCCAGGTCAGCCCGAAAAAGAGCTGGATGATCGGCGCGATGACGAAGGTCGGAATAGTGGAGCCCGCCGTGGCCAGAGCAATGACGGCATAATCGCCCGACCTGTTCTGGTTCAGCGCCGCGATGGTGCCGAGCAGACTGCCAAGCAGCAGCGCGAGCACGAGCGCCGAAGTGCCGAGCTGGATCGAAATCGGCAGGCCCTTGGCGAACAGTTCGCCAACGGTGAAATCAGGCAGGTTGTAGCTCGGGCCGAAGTCGCCGTGCGCAAGGTTCTGCAGATAGTGAAGATACTGCAGCCAGAGCGGATCGTTGAGCCCGAACTGGGCTTCCAGATTGGCCTGGATCTCCGGGCTGAGACCACGCTCCTGATTGAACGGTCCACCGGGAGCCACGCGGATCAGGAAGAACGCCAGCGTCACGATGACGAACAGCGTCGGAATGGCGGTCAGCAACCGCCGGATTACGTAGAGAAGCACGATCGCCCTCCAGCAAGCGGAGCGGCCGTCGCCCGGTCAGGGCGACGGCCTCTTCCGGTTTCAGTCCTTGCTGATGAAGCGGCTCGGATGCACGTCCATCACATTGTCTTCGAAGCCGTGAAGCTTCGACGAAACGATGTTGTGGTAGCTGTAATAGAGGAGCGGGATGTTGCCGACGTCATCGACGAGGATGCGTTCGGCCGCCTCCAGATCCTTCATGCGCAGTTCCGGCTTGCCGCCGTCGGCGGCCGCCTTGTCCATTGCCTTCTCGAATTCCGGGCTGTTGTAGCTGGAATAGTTGTTGCCGCTGGCGGCGCGCGAGATGCCGAGGAAGGTCTCGGGATCCTTGTAGTCGGCGATCCAGCCGGCACGGGCGACGTCATAGTCGCCCTTCTGCTCGAGGAACTCGTAATGCGTCTTGGTGTCGGTGTTGAGCAGCGTCACCTCGACACCGAGCGGCTTCAACTGTTCCTGGATCGCCACGGCGGTGTTCTTGTGGTTCTCCGAGGTGTTGTAGCGGATCTGCATCTTCAGCGGATGCTCGGGCGTATAGCCGAGCTTTTCCAGGATTTTCTGAGCCTCGTCCTCGCGATCGATCTGCGGCATGTCCGCGTATTTGGCGGCCTGCGGCGTGTAGCCCTCGATGCCGGGAGGCACCATCGAATAGCCGGGCAGCATCGAATTCTGCCAGACCTTGTCGGCCAGGAAATCGCGATCGATCGCCATGGAGATGGCGTTGCGCAATTCGACATTGTCCCAAGGCGCCTTGTCGGTCTTGATGGAGAAATAATAGGTTCCAAGATAGGGGCCGACACGAACCTCGTCGCCGAACTTCGTCTTCAAATTGGCAAGCTGCTCGGTCGGCAGATCGTCATAGCTGTCCAGTTCGCCCGCCTCGAAGCGCTTCATCGCCGATGAGCGGTCTTCGGTCGGGATATAGTTGACCGTGTCGATCTTGACGGTGTCGGCGTCCCAGAACTTCGGGTTCTTGACCAGCTTGATGTGGTCGTTCGGCACCCATTCGGCCAGCGTATAGGCGCCGTTGGAAACGAGGTTGCCGGGCTTGACCCAGTCGGCGCCGAGCTTGTCGATCGAGGCCTTGTTGACCGGATAGGTCGACTGGTGCGTCAGCATTTCGAGGAAGTAGGGAGTCGGCGCCTTCAGCGTGACCTCGAAGGTATGGTCGTCGACGGCCTTGACGCCCATGCCCTCGGCCTTGCCCTTGTTGGTGTTGAACTCCTCTGCACCCTTCACGACATAGAGCATCGAAGCGTATTCGGCCGCCGTTGCCGGATCCTCCAGCCGGTGGAAGGCATAGACGAAGTCGTTTGCCGTGACCGGGCTGCCGTCGGACCAGACGCCGTTTTCACGCAGCTTGAAGGTGTAGACGGTGCCGTCGTCCGACACGGTCCAGCTTTCGGCCGCGCCTGGAATGAGGTTGGCGTCCTTGTCCTGCATGACCAGGCCCTGGAACAGGTCGCGCAGCACGTGGGCTTCGTAGACGGTGGATGTCTTGTGCGGGTCGAGCGATTCCGGCTCGGCTGCGCTGCCGCGGTTGTAGATGACTTCGGCGAAGGCCGGCGCATAGAACGCACCGGCCGATACGGCAAGCGTTGTGGCGAATACGGTCGCCTTGAGCAGATTTTTAAGCATCTGGCATCTCCCTTTGGCGCGGCCCCCTCAGACACGCCTTACGAGTGTTGACGCCCCGGAACCGGTTCGTCCGGTTTCTGTGAGCGAGCCCGCGGGTTGGCCCGCGGCTGGTGTCAGGACACTAGCCACGCCGAAATCTTATTTCAACAGCGTCCTGCATGACCTCGCGTGAGATCGCGATCGCCGAGTCAGCCTTGTGTCTCGTTCATCGCAAAGCCACGCCGCTACAACCTGTCTACAATTTTTGATTGCAAACCCACTTTCAAGTTTCTCCATGCAGGCCGGTCATGCTGCCGACATGTGCAAGACTCCATTTCAGGCGACCGTCCGTCGCTTTGGTCGTCACTCGTCCGGAACGACGGCGATCGAATTCGCCATGCTGGCGCCGCTCTTCATCCTGCTTTTGCTCGGAATGGTTGCGTATGGCATTTATTTCGGAGCCAGCCATTCCATCCAGCAGATCGCCGCCGACGCGGCGCGGACCGCCTTGTCCGGACTCGACCAGCAGGAACGCCAGTCGCTGGTGGACGGATTCATCCACAACAACGCCGGCGGCTACCCCTTCGTGGACCCGAACGGACTGACGGTGACAGCCCAGGACAGCAACGCCGACGCGAGCCAGTTCGTCGTGTCGGTGCGCTATGACGCGCGCAGCCTGCCGATCTGGAATCTTCTCCGCGACCTGCCGCTGCCGGACATGGTCATCGCGCGGCAGTCCACCATCCGCATCGGAGGACTGTGATGCGCCGCCGCCTTCGCCAGCGCGCATCGCTGCGCACTTTGCTTCGCGACAGGAAAGGCAACTTCGCGGTCATGACGGCGTTGAGCGTTCCCTTCGCCGTATGCCTGGCCGCCGTGGCCATCGACGAGGGATCGCTCTACACCGAGCGCCGCGCGGTGCAGTCCCTGGCCGATCTCGCAGCCATCACCGCGGCTGCCAATATCGACAAGGCGGAAACAGCCGCGCTGACGGCGCTCAAGGACAACGGGCTGTCGGCCGTCACGACCACCGCCGATCCCAACGAGGACTTCCCGGTCGGCGCTACGCTCCACGTCGTGCCCGGCCGCTACGTGGCGGACCCCTCCGTTGCCGTCGGGCAACGCTTCGAGCCGGACAGGCAGCCCTACAACGCCGTCTCGGTGTCCCTGCGCAAGAAAGGCACGCTGTTGTTCGGCAGCGCGCTTATGGCGCCGCCGACGATCGGCGCAACGGCGATCGCCAGCACATCGGCACAGGGGGCCTTCTCGGTCGGCTCCCGTCTCGTCAAGGTCGACGGCGGTATTCTCAACGCCGTTCTCGGCGGCCTGCTCGGCGGCAACCTGTCGCTCAGCGTCATGGATTACAACTCGCTGATCGCCGCCGATGTCGACCTGCTGTCCTTTCTCGACGCGCTGGCGATCGATCTGCATCTCACCGCGGGAACCTATGCCGACGTGCTCGATTCATCGGCGACCGTCGGCCAAATCGCGGCAGCGCTCGCCAGGACCTCCGGGATGAATGCCTCGAACCGGTTGATCCTGCAGACCATTGCCGCCGGCGCGACGAACGCGACGGCCATTCCCCTCAGCCATCTGGTCGACCTTGGATCGGTCGGCAGGCTGGCGCTCGGGCAACGGCCGGGCGGCCTGCCGATCGAGGCCAGCGCCCTCGGCCTGCTGTCCGCCTCCGGCGCCCTGGCCAACGGGTCGCATCAGGTGGAACTGAACCTCGGCGCGAACATCCCCGGCTTGACCGCGACCTCGCTTGCCATAGCCATCGGCGAACCGGAGCAATTCTCGCCATGGCTGGCGGTCGGCGAGGCCGGCACCGTTGTGCGCACGGCACAGACCCGCATCCGGCTGACCGCAACCGTCGGCATTCCCAATCCCGGCCTCGGCGGCGGCACCAGGCTGCTGTCGGTGACCCTGCCGCTGCATGTCGAAATCGCCTCCGCCGAGGCCAAGCTCACGGACATCAGTTGCCCGACCGGGCGGCCGGACAGCGCGCGAGTCACGATCGCGGCACGCCCCGGCGTCGCGACGCTGAAACTGGCCGAGAGCGACGCCTCCGGCTTTGCCGACTTCAGCGAGCCGCAGTCCTTCCACGACGCCAGGATTGCCGAGGTCAGCCTCAAGCTGCTGCTCCTGACCATAAATGTCCTTGACGTGAACGGCCGGGCTTCGGTCGCCGTGACCAACGCGACGCCGACGACACTGACTTTCGACAGCGCCGATATCGCGGCGGCAAGGATCAAGACCGTCTCGACCCGCAACCTGACGCAATCGCTGGCCGCCTCGCTGGTCAACGACCTGTCGCTGTCGGTCAACGTGCTCGGCCTGGGACTCGATGCGACCGCCCTGCTCGGTACGGTGAAGCCTGCCGTGACGGCCCTTCTGTCCTCGGTGACCGAGCCGGTCGACGCTTTGCTCTACAACACGCTGGCCGCGCTCGGCGTCGGCATCGGCCAGGCCGACATCCGCGTGACCGGCGCCTCCTGCGGGCGCGCCGTGCTGGTGCAATAGCCGAACCATCAGCCGAGCTTGCCGATGAAGGCGCGCCGGCCCGGCAGCGAGAGCGTTCCCCCCCGCAGGGCCGCGCCGTAGCCGGCGAAATCCACCGCTTCGACCGGGCCGAGATCGGCCGGGAGCGGCCAGTCGGCCGTTCCGTCGCCGAAATTGAAAGCGCACAGCAGCTTCTCGCCCTCCCCTTCCCGGACGAAGGCGAGCAGATCGCCCGCCGCATCGAGAAAGCGGATCGAGCCGCGCACCAGCGCGGGATGCGCCCGGCGGATGCCAAGCACGGCGCGATAGTGCGTTAGAACGGAATTCACGTCCGGCGCCTGGGCATCGACGGCGCGCGCGCGCTGGCTGTCCGGCACCGGCAGCCACGGCTTGCCGGTGGAGAAGCCGGCATTGGGCGCGTCCTTTTCCCAGACCATGGGCGTGCGGCAGCCGTCGCGCCCCTTGTTGCCCGGCCAGAAGCGGATGCCGACAGGATCGCGCAGATCGTCATAAGCGAGTTCGGCCTGCTCCAGTCCCAGTTCCTCGCCCTCGTAGAGACAGATCGAGCCGCGCAGGCAGGAAAGCAGTTCGATGGCGAACTTGGCGACCGCGACCGGATCGCCGCCGGGCCTGGTCCAGCGGCTGACATGACGCACGACGTCGTGGTTGGAGAAGGCCCAGCACACCCAGCCGTCCGGCGCGCCCTGCTCGAAAGCCTCGACACAGCCACGCACATGGGCGGCCGAAAATTCGGAGCCCAGCATGTCGAAGGTGTAGCACATGTTGAGCTTGTCGCCGCCAGACGTATAGGCGGCCAATGTCTGCAACGAGCGTCCCTCGTCGCCGATCTCGCCGACGGCGGCGCGGTCGCCTGCCTGATCCAGCACGGCGCGCAGGCGACGCAGGAAACCGAGGTTTTCCGGCTGCGTCTTGTCGAACAGATGCTCCTGGTAGAGATAGGTGTTGTTCTGGTCGATGGTGCCGGCGACGCTTTCCGCCAGCGGCGGGTTGGAGCGCAGCCAGCGATCCTGAAAGTAGTAGTTCACCGTGTCGAGGCGGATGCCGTCGACGCCGCGATCCAGCCAGAAGCGAACATCATCGAGCAGCGCGTCCTGCACGGCGCCGCTGTGGAAATTGAGCGCCGGCTGGGCGGCGAGGAAATTGTGCAGGTAATATTGCCGGCGCGTGGCGTCCCATTCCCAGGCGGGGCCGCCGAAGACGGAGAGCCAGTTGTTGGGCGCCGACCCGTCCGGTTGCGCGTCCGCCCAGACGTACCAATCGGCCTTTGCGTTGTCGCGGCTCGACCGGCTTTCCACGAACCAGTCGTGCTTGTCGGAGGTGTGTGCCAGGACCTGGTCGATGATGACCTTCAGCCCCAGCCGATGCGCCTCGGCAACCAGCGCGTCGAAATCGGCGATCGTGCCGAACATCGGATCGACGGCGCGATATTCGGACACGTCGTAGCCCATGTCCGCCATGGGCGACTTGAAGAAGGGAGAAAGCCAGACGGCGTCGGCGCCGAGGGACGCGACATGGCCGAGCCGCGCCGTGACGCCCTTCAGGTCGCCGCTGCCGTCGCCGGTCGTGTCCTGATAGGAGCGCGGGTAGATCTGGTAGATGACGCAGCCGCGCCACCATTCGTCCTTCGTCGCCTCAGCCATCGCCTTCTCCCGCCTGCGGACCTGACTTGCGTTCGACCATGAAGGCGACGCCGCGGCCCGGAACCGCCGCGCCAGGGTCCGCACCGCCGGCGAGGGCCGCAACCCAGCGATGGTCGTCGCGATGCGGCAGGACGAATGTCGAGGCGCGCCGGTCGCCGTTGACGAGCACGGCCAGCCGGCCGCCTTCGGCGTTGCCGTCCCGCAGGATCATGGCGAGGCGATGACGCGCCGGGTCCCGCCAGGTCACATCGTCGAGAAGAGCGCCGGTCTCCGCCAACCATTCGACATCCGGAACAGTCTGGCCGTCACCCGCCCGGCCAGTCAGGAAGCGCACGTCGCGCAGGGCGGGTGCAGAGCGCCGCAGCGTCGAAAGAGCGGCGACGAAATTCTCCAGCGCGGTATCGCGACCGGTCCAGTCCAGCCAGGTCGTCTCGTTGTCCTGCGCATAGGCGTTGTTGTTGCCGCGCTGGCTGCGGCCGAACTCGTCGCCCGCCGTCAGCATGATGGCGCCGCGCGAGGCGAAGAGCGTGGCCAGCAGCGCACGCATGTCGCGCCGGCGGCTCTCCGTCACGGCGGCATCGGCGGTTTCGCCCTCGACGCCGTTGTTCCAGGACAAATTCTCGTCGTGGCCGTCGCGGTTGTTCTCGCCGTTCGCCTCGTTGTGCCTTTTCTCATGGGCGACGAGATCGGCCAGCGTCATGCCGTCATGGGCGGCGATGAAATTCACGGTGCGCGTGGCGGCGGCGCCGTCGTGCTCGAAAACGTCGGACGAACCTGCGAGCCGCGTTGCCAGCGCCCCGATCGTGCCGGCATCGCCGCGCCAGAAGCGGCGCACGTCGTCACGGAACCGGTCGTTCCATTCCAGAAAGGGCGAGGAAAAATTGCCGAGCTGATAGCCGTTCTTGCCGATGTCCCACGGCTCGGCGATCAGCACGCGGTCGCCAAGCACTGGATCGGCGCGCATGGCTTCCAGCAGCGGCGCGTCCTTGCGGTAGCCGTCCGCGTCGCGGCCGAGGATCGGCGCGAGATCGAAGCGGAAGCCGTCTACGCCGGCGTGGCGCACGAAATGGCGCAGGCTGTCGAGGATGAGTTGCTGGACGACCGGCTGGTCACTGGCCAGCGTATTACCGGTGCCGGTGTCGTTGACGAGCTGTCCGCCGGCGTCGTGCCGGTAACAGGTCCGCGCGTCCAGCCCGCGCAGCGACAGGGTGGGTCCTTGCGCATCGCTTTCGCCCGTATGATTGAAGACGACATCGAGGATGACGCCGATGCCTGCCTCATGCAGCGCGGCTACGGCCTCGCGCAGATCGGCAAGGCCGCCCGGCGCCAGGCGCGGGTCGAGCGCCATGAAGGTCACGGGATTATAGCCCCAGGCATTCGTCAGTCCGAGCGGAGCCAGATGGCCCTCGTCGATCCATGCCGTGATCGGCATCAGTTCGACGGCCGAGACGCCGAGCTTCTTCATATGATCGATGACGGCCGCTGCCTTCAACGCGCGCAGGGTGCCGCGATCTTCCTTCTGCACATCGGGGTGGAGAATGGAAAACGCCTTGACCGGCAGTTCGTAGATCAGCCCGCCGGACTGAAACATCGCCGGCCGCCTGGGCGGCGGTTTCGGCAGCATCCGAACGACGGCCTTCGGCATCAACGCGGCCGTGTCGCCGCCCTCGCCTCGCCGTGCCGACAGACGCGGATCGTAGACATAAGGCCGGTCGATCTCGACGGCATAGGGATCGACCAGCAGTTTTTCGGGGTCGAACCACAGGCCCTGTGCCGGATTGTAGGGGCCGTCGGCGCGCAGGCCGTAGCGCTGGCCGTCGCACAGGCCCGGAACATGGGCCTCGAACAGGCCCCCGCGTTTCATGACCAGTTGAACGCGGCGGATTTCCGTCCGCCCCGAATCGTCGAACAGGCAGAGCCAGATGCGCTCCGCGGTGCCGGAGCGCACGGCAAAGCGCACGCCGTCGGGCAAGACCGTCGCTCCAAGACGTGATTCGTCGTCCCTCATGCTTGAAGGTTTGGCGTGGATCGGTTCGCTTTGTCAAAGCGCTGCATATTGGACGGCCTGGTGCGCTCCGAGGCGGGCCGCGGGCTCGTCGCTCAAGCCTGCGGACGCCTGGAGCGCCCATGATGGTCAGGACCGCGATGGTCAAAATTATGTCGGCGCACAAGACACGGCGCGCGCGGCGCGGATTGCGCATGCCCGTCAACAGATAGGCGAGCACCAGCGCCAAGGCGCGGAAGCTGGAAGCGAGCCGGGCCGCTTCGTCGGGGTCGCCCGACAGGATGGCGCTTCGAGGCGGGTGAATGGCGGCGGAGTCCATCCCGGCCGCCTCACTTGCGCAATCCGCCGCGTCAAAGCCCAGCGGGAAGCCCATCACGAACTCCCGTGCGACGGCCTCGGCCGGCCACAGGATATCGAGTACGGTGCGGCGCACGGACAGCGACGCGCCGCCGGCGCGATCGGCCAGATCGGCGAGCGCGAACAGCAGCGCAACGATGCGCTTCAGCCACTCCCTCTCGATTTCGGCACTCCACTGCATCCATGCGTCCTTCACTGACGCCTGGATTGTCGCTCAGGTCCGGAGGGTGTGGATAATTTTTTACGTTTTTTTTACGCGGACCGCGCTTGCGGCGATCCGATTGCGGCCACCGCGCACCCCCACCCCTGTCCCCTCCCCACAAGGGGGAGGAGACGCCGGCGCCGGCGCTTCATCCAAGATCGCCAGCCTTGGCGCATTGTGGCACAGCCGCAGAGTCCCCCTCCCCCTTGTGGGAGGGGATAGGGTGGGGGTGCACCGCAATATGCGATTACCCTCCCCGTTTACGGGCAGAGGTTGACGGCAGCCAGGTGAGGGGCGGCGCCAACGGTCAAAGGGCCGCTGATATCAGGTAATCACGGTCGGCTTGTCGCGGCCGGTATGCTGGCGAATCCCGGCAATATCGTCGGCGGCGGCGATCAGGTCGGCAAGCGCCTCCTGGGTGTCGATGTCGTGCTTCGCCGAATCCGGCTCGTAATGCTCCATGTAGACCCGCAATGTCGCGCCGCTCGTGCCGGTGCCCGACAGGCGAAAGACGATGCGCGCGCCGCCCTCGAACATCACGCGGATGCCCTGGTGGTCGCTGACCGAGCCGTCGACCGGATCGTGATAGGAAAAATCGTCGGCCTTCTCGATCGTCTTGCCACGCACCTTGGTGCCGGGCAGCGAGGGAAGCTTTGCGCCGAGATCCTTCATCAGCGCGTTGGCCTTCTCACTGTCCACCTCCTCGTAATCGTGCCGGGAATAGTAGTTGCGGCCATACGTGGCCCAGTGCTTCGTGACGATGTCCTTCACGCTCTCGCCGCGCGCGGCGATGATGTTGAGCCAGAACAGCACGGCCCACAGCCCGTCCTTCTCGCGCACGTGATTGGAGCCCGTGCCAAAACTTTCCTCGCCGCAGAGCGTCACCTTGCCGGCGTCGAGCAGATTGCCGAAGAATTTCCAGCCGGTCGGCGTCTCGTAGCAATCGACGCCGAGCTTTTCGGCGACGCGGTCCGCCGCGGCACTGGTCGGCATGGAGCGCGCCACCCCGACAATTCCCTGGGCGTAGCCCGGCGCCAGCTTCGCGTTGGCCGCGATGATGGCGAGGCTGTCGGAGGGCGTGACGAACATGCCCTTGCCGACGATCATGTTGCGGTCTCCGTCGCCGTCGGAGGCCGCACCGAAATCCGGGCCGGAGGCGCTCATCACGTCGTCATAGAGTTTTTTCGCGTGAACGAGGTTCGGGTCCGGATGGTGGCCGCCGAAATCCGGCAGCGGCTTGAAGTTGCGGCAGGTGCCGGCCGCAGCACCCAGCCGCCGCTCGAAGATCTCCTTGGCGTAAGGCCCGGTCACCGCGCTCATGGAATCCATGGCCATGCGGAAGCCGTACTTGAAATGGGCGCGGATGGCATCGAAGTCGAACAGGCTCTCCATCAACTCGGCGTAGTCCTTGACCGGATCGATGATCTCGACAGCCATGCCTTCGACCGTGACGGCGCCCAGCCTGTCGATGTCGATCTCGCCGATGTCGGCGATCCTGTATTCCGTGATCGCCTTCGACCTGGCGAAGATCGCATCGGTGATCTTCTCCGGCGCCGGGCCGCCGTTCTCGGCATTGTACTTGATGCCGAAATCCTCGTGCGGCCCGCCGGGATTGTGGCTGGCCGACAGGATGATGCCGCCGAAAGCCTTGTATTTGCGGATGATGTTGGAAGCGGCGGGCGTGGACAGAATACCGCCCTGCCCGACCATGACCTTGCCGAAGCCATTGGCCGCGGCGATCGCCAGCACCTTCCGGATGACCTCGCGGTTGTAGTAGCGGCCGTCGCCGCCCAGCACCAGCGTCCTGCCTGCGTAGCCCTCCAGCGCGTCGAAGATCGACTGGATGAAGTTCTCGGCGTAATGCTCCTGCTGGAAAACAGGCACCTTCTTGCGCAGGCCGGACGTGCCGGGCTTCTGGTCGTCATAGGGTTTGGTCGCGACGGTGCGGATCATGGTTCAGGCAGCCTTTTTCGACAGGAGCAAGCGATAGAGCGCGGCATATTTCTCCGCGCTCCGGTCCCAAGATAGATCGGCTTTCATGCCCTGCCTCTGGATCGAAGCCCAGATCACCCGGTTTTGATGCAGATTGACCATCCGGTTCATCGCATGGAGCAGCGCATCGCCGCTGCCCGGCGCGAACTGCAAGCCGGTGGCGGCCTCGGCCGAGACCGCGGCCTCGTTGGCGTCGATTATGGTATCGGCCAGCCCGCCGGTGCGCGCCACCACCGGCACGCAGCCATAGCGCAGGCCGTAGAGTTGGGTCAGTCCGCAAGGCTCGAAGCGGGACGGGATGACAATGGCGTCGCAGCCGCCCTGCATGAGATGCGACAGCGCCTCGTCGTAGCCGATCAGCACGCCGACCCGGCCGCGATGGCGGGCGGCGGCGGCAAGCAGAGCGCCCTCCAGTCCCGGGTCGCCCGATCCCAGCACCGCCAGCCGAGCGCCGGCGGCAACGATGCCGTCCACCGCGCTCGCCAGCATGTCCATGCCCTTCTGCCAGGTCAGCCGGCTGACGACGCAGACGATCGGGCTTTCGTCGCTCTGAAGATTGAAGCGCTCCTCCACCGCCGCCCGGTTCTTTGCGCGCTTCTCCAGGTCTGCGCCGCCGTAGGTGCTGGCCAGATGCTTGTCGGTCGCGGGGTTCCAGATGTCGGTGTCGATGCCGTTGACGATGCCGTGGAGATCGGCCGCGCGCAGGTTGATGAGGCCGTCGAGGCCCATGCCGAATTCCGGTGTACGGATTTCCTGCGCATAGGTAGGGCTGACGGTGGTGATGGCCCATGCCGCCTGCAGGCCGGCTTTCAGGAAGCCGACGCCGCCGTAATATTCGACGCCGTCCACGGTCATGGCCTGCCCCGGCAGGCCGAGCTCGCCGAAGATGCCGGCGCCGAACTGGCCCTGGAAGGCGAGGTTGTGGACGTTCATCACCGAAGGCGTACCGGCCGCCTTGCCGTAGCGCATATAGGCCAGCGTCATGGCCGCCTGCCAGTCATGCGCATGGACGACATCCGGCACGTAGCCCGCGACCGCGCCGGCGGCGATATCGCCACCGACCTGGCAAAGCGCCGCGAAGCGGCGCCAGTTGTCCGGCCAGTCGCGCCCGGCCGTATCGCCGTAAGGTCCGCCGCCGGGCCGGTCGAACAGATGCGGCGCGTCGAGCACGAAAAGGTCGAGGTCGCCGATGCGCCCGGCATGGACCGACGCCTTGCCGCCGTGCAGCAGCGGATATTGCAGCACCGCCTTCTTTTTCCTGAACGCATCCATGACCGACGGATAGCCGGGAACGAGCGAGCGCATGGTTACGCCCTTGCCTTTCAGGGCGATCGGCAACGCGCCGGTCACGTCCGCCAGCCCGCCGGTCTTGACCAGGGGGAAGATTTCGGAGGCGACGGAGAGGACTTGCATTAGAAGGTTCTCCATATTGAAGAACATCTACCCCCACCCCTAACCCCTCCCCGCAAGGGGGAGCTGCCGCGCCTGAGTCCCCCTCCCCCTTGCGGGGAGGGGTTAGGGGTGGGGGTAAAACCGCCTAACAATTTACACCTCCAGCTTGTCGATCATCGGCTGGGTGATGAGGCAAATGCCCTTTTCCGTCACGCGGAAGCGCTTGGCGTCGAGCGCGGAATCTTCGCCGACGACAAGGCCGTCGGGGATCTTCACGCCGTGGTCGATGACGACGTTCGTCAGCCGCGCGTTGCGGCCGACGACGCAGTCGGGAAGCATGACGACATGGTCCAGCGTCGAGTAGGAATTGATGCGCGCGCCGGTGAAGATGAGGCTGCGCTTCAGCGAGGCTCCCGAAACGATGCAGTCGCCCGACACCAGTGACGACACGGCCATCCCGCGCCTGCCGTCCTCGTCATGCACGAACTTCGCCGGCGGCTTCAGTTCGGCATAGGTCCAGATCGGCCAATCGCGGTCGTAGAGGTCGAGTTCCGGCGTCACGTCGGTGAGGTCGATATTGGCCTCCCAATAGGCGTCGATCGTGCCGACGTCGCGCCAGTACGGCTCGGCCTCGTGGCTCGAACGCACGCAGGACTTGGCGAAGCGGTGAGCGATCGCCTTGCCGTCCTTGACGATGGCGGGAATGATGTCCTTGCCGAAGTCGCGGCTGGAATTCGGATCGGCGGCGTCCTTCCTCAGCATGTCCATCAGGAATTTCGTCCTGAAGACGTAGATGCCCATCGAGGCCAGCGCGAAATCCGGCTTGTCGGGAATGCCGGGCGGGTCGGCCGGCTTCTCGACGAAGGCGATGATGTTGTCCTTCGCATCCACGTGCATGACGCCGAAGCCGGTCGCCTCCATGCGCGGCACTTCGAGGCAGCCGACGGTCACGTCGGCATTGGCGTCGACGTGCTGCCGCAGCATCAGCTCGTAGTCCATCTTGTAGATGTGGTCGCCGGCCAGGATGACCATGAATTCCGGGCCGTAGCTCTCGATGATGTCGATGTTCTGGTAGACGGCGTCGGCCGTGCCTTCGTACCACTGCGTCTCCGATACGCGCTGCGAGGCCGGCAGGATGTCGAAGCTCTCGTTGCGTTCCGGCCGCAGGAAGTTCCAGCCTCTTTGCAGGTGGCGGATCAGCGAATGCGCCTTGTATTGCGTGGCGACGCCGAGGCGGCGAATGCCGGAATTCAAGGCATTGGAGAGCGCGAAGTCGATGATGCGGGTCTTGCCGCCGAAATAGACCGCGGGCTTGGCGCGCCGGTCGGTCAGTTCCTTCAGCCGGCTGCCGCGCCCGCCGGCCAGCACATAGGCCATGGCGTCACGGGCCAGCGGCTGCGTTCGTTTCAGATCTGCCATGTTACCCTCCCAAGACTCCCAGGACGCTAGTCAGGAACGAATTCGAGCATGATCGTGGCGAGCGGCGGCAGAAGAAGCAGCGCTACCGCCTCCTCGCGTTCCGAGCGTGCCTCGACCGAACCGCCATTGCCCATTCCGGAGCCGCCATAGGCGGCGGCGTCGGTGTTGACGATCTCGCGCCATTTGCCGGCGTGCGGCAGCGGCAGCCGATAGTCCTTGCGCGGCACGGGCGTGAAATTGGAGATCACCGCGACCGGATTCTCGCCGGGCGTCTTGCGCAGCCATGCGAAGACGGACCGCTCGGCATCGTCGACCACCAGCCAGGAAAAACCCTCCGGCTCGCAGTCGCGTCCATGCAGCGCCGGGCGCGAGCGATAGAGATAGTTCAAATCGCGTACCACCTGCCGCATGCCGCTGTGCGGCTCGTGTTGCAGCAGGTCCCAGTCGAGCGCCCGTGCCTCGCTCCATTCACGGCGTTGCGCGAATTCCTGCCCCATGAACAGCAGTTTCTTGCCGGGATAGCCCCACATGAAGGCGTAGAAGGCACGCAGCGTGGCGAATTTCTGCCAGTCGTCGCCCGCCATCTTGGAAATCAGCGTGCCCTTGCCGTGCACCACCTCGTCATGGCTGAGCGGCAGGACGAAATTCTCGCTGAAGGCGTACATCAGCCCGAAGGTGAGGTCGTTGTGATGGTGCTTGCGGTGGATCGGCTCCCTGGCGAAATATTCCAGCGTGTCGTGCATGAAGCCCATGTTCCACTTGAATCCGAAGCCCAGTCCGCCTTCATGCACCGGCTGCGAGACCTTTGGCCACGAGGTCGATTCCTCGGCGATGGTCATGACGCCGGGATGGTGCCCATAGAGTTCCTTGTTCATCCGCTGCAGGAAGGCGACGGCCTCCAGATTCTCGCGCCCGCCCTTCTCGTTGGGGATCCATTCGCCGGCCTTGCGCGAATAGTCGAGGTAGAGCATCGAGGCGACCGCATCCACCCGCAGCCCGTCGACATGGTATTTCTCGGCCCAGTAGAGCGCATTGTTGACGAGGAATTCGATGACCTCGCGGCGGCCGAAATTGTAGATCAGCGTGTTCCAGTCGGGATGGAAGCCCTTGCGCGGGTCGGCATGCTCGTAGAGCGCGGTGCCGTCGAATTTCACCAGCCCGAACTCGTCGACCGGGAAGTGCGCCGGCACCCAGTCGAGGATGACGCCAACGCCCGCCCGGTGCGCGCCGTCGACGAAGCGGGCAAATCCTTCCGGATCGCCGAAGCGGGCGGTCGGCGCGTAGAGGCCGGTTGTCTGGTAACCCCAGGACGGGTCGAACGGATGCTCCGAGATCGGCAGGAACTCGATATGGGTGAAACCGGTATCGACGACATAGGGGATCAGCCGCTCGGCCAGTTCGTCCCAGGAGAGGAAGGTGCCGTCGTCGTTGAGTTGCCATGAGCCGGCATGAACTTCGTAGATCGAGATCGGCTCGCGCCGGGCGTTGGCCCCGCGCCAGAATTTGCGGTGCGCCGCATCGCCCCATTCATGCGCAGACGGCGAGGCCGTGACCGAAGCCGTGGCGGGCCTCAGTTCCGACTTGAAGGCGAAGGGATCGGCCTTGAGCGGCAGGCGCACGCCCTGCGCGCCGATGATCTCGAACTTGTAAGGTCGGCCCGCTTCGATGTCGGGAATGAAGATTTCCCAGATGCCGGTGTCCCGGCGCAGGCGCATCGGATGGCGGCGACCGTCCCACTCGTTGAAATCGCCGACGACCGAGACCCGCCTGGCGTTCGGCGCCCAGACGGCGAAATGCACGCCGCCTGCGCCTTCGTGGTCGATCAGATGGGCGCCAAGCTTGTCGAACAACCTCAGATGCGATCCCTCGGCGATGTAATAGTCGTCCATCGGACCCAGCACCGGGCCGAAGGAATAGGGATCGATCAACCACCACTCGCCGCCTGCGTTTTTCGCCTGGTAGCGCAGCGGCTGGCGCTTGCGGATCGATACTTTGCCCTCGAAGAAGCCGGCCTCGTCGCGCAGCGCAAGCTCGCCGACCGGCTTGCCGGCCAGCGTGTGGGCCGTCACGCTTTCTGCGTTGGGGATGAAACAGCGGGCGACAAAGCCCTCTCCGGCCTGCTGCACGCCCAACACGGCGAAGGGATCGCCATGCGTGCCGGCGACAATGGCGGAAACATCGCTGGCCTTGGCCAGTCCGTCCGTTCCGCCGGTCGCGCGCGGCTTTTTCGTCAAGCGGCACCCCTTTCTGGGTACGAAACAAATTGCCGTCGTCTCATGCAATCACATCGGGCAGGCACGTTCCAGATGTCTTTCGTGTATTCGCGGATGTGCGGTTCACAGTTCATTGGCAGCCCTTTCCGCTAATCCTCGTAGAGCTCGCGCAATGTGCGCAGCGCATGTTTCAACACCGCATCGGAGACCTGACCCAGGTGTTTGATCAATCTCCGCTTGTCGAGCGCCCGCGACTGCTCCAGAAGCACCAATCCGTCGACGCCCTGAAACGACCCCGGCACCCGAAATCCGGCTGGTCTGCTTCCCGACGTCATCGGCGCGACGATGACGGTGCGCAGATGGTCGTGAATCTCGGGCGGCGAAATGACCAGGCAAGGTCGCGTCTTCTGAATCTCGCTGCCCACGGTCGGATCAAGCGCAACGAGCCAGACGTCGCCACGTTTCACCATGTGAGTTTGGCGTCCTCGTCATTGCCGAAATCCGGCCAATCGAGACCGTCATCGCCTTCCGCCGCGAGACGCTGCGCATCCTCCGCCCAGCCGGTGCGAGCGGGTGGCGAAGCGCGCTCGATGACGATATGGCCCTTTTCGAAACGCAGGTTCACGTTGTCGCCCGCTTGCGCGCCCAATTCCGCGAGCAACGGCTTCGGGATGATGATCCCTGCCGAATTGCCGAACTTTTTCACTGCGCTCAACATCGCCGCCTCCTTGACTGTGTTGAACCATATAGCAACGCAGCACCTTTCGTTACAACAATGTTATTACACTGAGGCCTGTAGCGCGGAAACATCGGTCGAAAAATCAACACGCCCGCTCATACCGGCACGTTCCAGATGTCTTTCGCGTATTCGCGGATGGTCCGGTCGGAGGAGAACCAGCCGACGCGCGCGACGTTGCGGATCGCCCTGGCGTTCCAATCCGGACTGTTGCGCCAGACTTCGTCCACGGTGCGCTGCGTGGCGGCATAGGCGTCGAAGTCGGCCGCGACCATGAACCAGTCGCTGTCGTAGAGGCCGTTGACGAGGTCGCGGTAACGGTCTGGATCGTCCGGCGAGAAAACGCCCGACGAGACGGCGGCGACGGCCTGCGACAGTTCGCGCGAGCCTTCGATCACCGCGCGCGGCTGATAGCCGTTCTGCCGACGCTCGGCGACCTCCTCGGCCTTCAGCCCGAAGATGAAGATGTCGTCGTCGCCGACGCGTTCCTTGATCTCGACATTGGCGCCGTCCAGCGTGCCGATGGTGAGCGCGCCGTTCAGCGCGAACTTCATGTTGCCGGTGCCGGACGCTTCCATGCCGGCGGTCGAGATCTGCTCCGACAGGTCCGCGCCCGGCATCATCACCTCGGCGGCGCTGACATTGTAGTTCGGCACGAACACCACCTTCAGCAGGCCGCGCACCGACGGATCGCCGTTGATGACCTTCGCGACATCGTTGGCCAGCTTGATAATGAGCTTGGCATTGTGATAGCTGGGCGCCGCCTTGCCGCCGAAGAATTTCACGCGCGGCAGCCAGTCCCGCTCCGGGTGCGAGCGTATCTGGTCGTAGAGAGCGATGGCTTCGAGGATGTTGAGAAGCTGGCGCTTGTACTCGTGGATGCGCTTGATCTGGATGTCGAAAAGGGCCGACGGATCGAGCCTGATGCCGAGGCGGCGAGCGACCATGCTGGCGAGACGCACCTTGTTGGCACGCTTCACCGCCGCGAATTTTTCCCGAAACGCGGCATCGTCGGCGAATTTGTCGAGGTCGTGAATGGCCTCGATGTCGTCCAGAAAACGGTCACCGATCGCCTCGCGCGCCAGCGCCGTCAGCCCGGCATTGCATTGGAACAGCCAGCGGCGCGGCGTGATGCCGTTGGTCTTGTTGTTGATGCGGTCGGGATAGAGGCTGTGCAGGTCGGCGAACACAGTCTTCTTCATGAGGTCGGTGTGCAGCGCCGACACGCCGTTGATGGAATGCGAGCCGACGAAGGCAAGGTTGCCCATGCGCACGCGCCGGTCGCCGTTCTCCTGGATCAGCGAGATGCGCGCGATCTGGTCGCCGTCGTAACGGCCGCTGGCCCGCGCCTCGAGCAGCACCTCGGCATTGATGGCATAGACGATCTGCATGTGGCGCGGCAAAAGCCGCTCGAACAGCGGCACCGGCCAGCTTTCCAGCGCCTCCGGCAGCAGCGTGTGGTTGGTGTAGGCGAAGGTGCGCTTCGTGATGTCCCAGGCCTTGTCGAAGTCGATGCCGTGGACGTCCATCAACAGCCGCATCAGTTCCGGCACCGCCACGGCGGGATGGGTATCGTTCAGATGGATGGCGGCCTTGTCCGGCAGCGACCCCAGGTCGCCATATTGGCTCAAATGCCGCTGGATGATGTCCTGCAGGGAAGCGGAGGAGAAGAAGTATTCCTGGCGCAGGCGAAGTTCCTGCCCTTCCTTGTGCGAGTCGGCGGGATAGAGCACGCGCGACAGCGCGTCGGCCTTGTTGCTTTCCGCCAGCGCGCCGATATGGTCGCCGGCATTGAACTTGTCGAGCAGGATCGGATCGACCGGCATGCCGGACCAGAGTCTCAGCGTATTGACGCGGTTGGCGCGCCAGCCGACCACCGGCGTGTCGTAGGCGACGGCCAGAACCCGCTCACCCGGCTTCCAGATATGGCGTTCCAGCCGCCCGTCCTTGTCTGTGATCGATTCGACCGAGCCGCCGAAGCCGACCTCGAAGGAACGCTCGCGGCGCTCGAACTCCCAGGGATTGCCGTGATCGAGCCAGGTTTCGGGCAGTTCCACTTGCCAGCCGTCCTGGATCTCCTGGCGGAACATGCCGTTGGCATAGCGGATGCCGTAGCCATGCGCGGGAATATCGACGGTCGCCATCGACTCCATGAAGCAGGCGGCCAGCCGGCCGAGGCCGCCATTGCCGAGCGCCGCGTCCGGCTCAAGTGTCGCGATGACATCAAGATCCACGTTCAGCGAGGCCAGCGCCTGCCGCATCGCCTCCATCAGGCCGATGTTGGAAAAGGCATCCCGCATCAGCCGGCCGATCAGGAATTCGAGCGACAGGTAGTAGACCCGCTTTTCCTGCTGCTCGTAGGCCTCCTTGGTCGCCGTCACCCACTGGTCGATGATGCGGTCGCGCACGACCTTGATCGCGGCGGTCAGCCAGTCGTACTGAGTGGCGACGGTGGTGTCCTTGCCGACGCGGTATTTCAGCACCTGGAGAATTTCGGCGGCCAGCGCCTTCGGGTCGGGAACTTGTGGGAACGACAGATGCGCCCCGGTTTTCGTCGCGCGCTTCATGTCGCCTGTTTCCGCTTTACGTGCCCTGGTGGAGTCCATCATCGACCCGTTCTAGCATTCCTCCCGGGCCATGCTAAACAACCCATGCCAGCGCTTCAATCGATTTAGGCGAGTGTCGAGCACCAAGTTATTCGATTATTTGCTCACTACATGAGCAAATGCCCCACGTCAAGCGACAGGAGCCGTTTCCGGAGGCCTCTTCGCCCCGGTCATGAAAGCCACGGCGTCCGACATGGTGTACTGTTTCGGATCGATGACCGTCAGGCGGCGTCCGAGCCGGTGGATGTGAATGCGGTCCGCCACCTCGAAGACGTGCGGCATGTTGTGCGAGATCAACACGATCGGCAGGCCGCGGCGCTTGACGTCGAGGATCAGCTCGAGCACGCGGCGGCTTTCCTTGACGCCGAGCGCCGCGGTCGGCTCGTCCATGATGATGACCCGGCTGCCGAAAGCGGCGGCGCGTGCCACCGCCACGCCCTGCCGCTGGCCGCCCGACAGCGTTTCCACCGACTGGCTGATGTTCTGGATCGTCATCAGGCCGAGCTCGGAGAGCTTGTCGCGCGCCACCTTCGCCATGCCGGAGCGATCGAGGCGGCGGAATATCTGCCCCGCCCAGCCGGGTTTTCTCAGTTCCCGGCCGAGGAACATGTTGTCGGCGATCGACAGCGCCGGCGACAGCGCGAGATTCTGGTACACGGTCTCGATGCCGGCCAGCCGCGCCTCCATCGGCGAACGGAAATGCACCGGCTTGCCGTCCAGCCTGATCTCGCCGCTATCGGGAATAACCGCGCCGCACAGTGCCTTGATGAGGGTGGAAGGGTGCGACGCGCCGCCAGCGTTTGCCGCGTCACGGACAATCCGCGGGCGCCACTCGCGCGCGTCGGCGTCTACGCGCGCCTGGGGGCACCTCGTTCGTCGTGCCGCGCGCAGGGCACGGGTGGTGTGCGCGCGCGGATCCGTCCTGAACTTGACGCCTGAGTTCAAACACGTGTTTAATTCATACGTTTGACTTCTCCGCGGACCGCCGCGCGCGCCCGCCCCCGGACCCCGACCATGACTCGTCGTTCCGTCCGCTTCGTGCTCCTGCTGCGCGTCGCCCTCGCCGTCGGCGGCTACTACGGCTGGCGTGCCCGCGCGACAACCCTGACGCTCACCGGCATCGT
>CAZBBT010000020.1:0-40132 GCA_964490065.1 uncultured Mesorhizobium sp.
CGCGCACCATCCGCATTCCGGTGCACATGATCGAGACGATCAACAAGATCGTGCGTACCTCGCGCCAGATGCTGCACGAGATCGGCCGCGAGCCGACGCCGGAGGAACTGGCGGAAAAGCTCGCCATGCCGCTCGAAAAGGTGCGCAAGGTGCTCAAGATCGCCAAGGAGCCGATTTCGCTCGAAACGCCGGTGGGCGACGAGGAGGATTCGCATCTCGGCGACTTCATCGAGGACAAGGGCGCGATCCTGCCGATCGACGCGGCGATCCAGGCGAACCTGCGCGAGACGACGACGCGCGTGCTTGCCTCGCTGACGCCGCGCGAGGAGCGCGTGCTCAGAATGCGCTTCGGCATCGGCATGAACACCGATCATACGCTGGAGGAAGTCGGCCAGCAGTTTTCGGTGACGCGCGAGCGCATCCGCCAGATCGAGGCCAAGGCGCTCAGGAAGCTCAAACACCCGAGCCGGAGCAGGAAGCTCAGGAGCTTTTTGGACAGCTAGGTGCTTTTGCACTTCTCTAATTGAATCGAAAAACCCGGCCAAGCGATTGGTCGGGTTTTGTTTTTCTGCCGGGGAATCTATTTCGCGCTGGCGGGGAAGGCGGGCAGCTTGGTGACGTCGTCGGCGTCGTGCTGGACAACCAGCGTGGCGTTCAGCGTCCTGGCGATCGTCTCCAGCCGATCCATCGAGGCGAGCGATTCGGCGCGGTCCACATTGAAGCGCGGGACACCATTGCTCTCGAGCTGCTGTTCGAAATGGACGGTGTCGCCAGTGAGCAGGACCGGGCCTTTTTCGGCGAGACGCACAAGCAGCGAGTGACTGTCGGCCGTATGGCCGGGCGTGGCCAGCATGACCACCGAGCCGTCGCCGAACACGTCCATGTCGCCGCTCACCGGCTCGACCTTGGCGCCGCCGGTCAGCCATGGCGCGGCCAGCCTGGCGTCCACAGCCAGCGGCGGCGGATCGGCCTTGAGCCCGTCGAGGTCCAGCCTGCCGATCAGCATCCTCGCGTGCGGGAAATCGGCGGCCTGGCCGAGATGGTCGAAATGGTTGTGGCTGATGCCGACGATGCTGACGGCCTCCGGCTTGATGTCGATCTCGGCCAGTTGGGCAACGACTGTC
The DNA here is from genome assembly GCA_964490065.1 of uncultured Mesorhizobium sp. Classification (GTDB taxonomy): domain Bacteria; phylum Pseudomonadota; class Alphaproteobacteria; order Rhizobiales; family Rhizobiaceae; genus Mesorhizobium. Next base: position 1,125 of record CAZBBT010000020.1, read on the forward strand.
TTCGTCAGGCTCGGTGTCATTCCAAAGGTCGGAGCCTGACGCTTGCCCAGCATCGAACGGGGCAGGCCTGTGTCCCATAGCATGTAGGTCTTGTCGTGGCGGATCAGGTAGCAACTGTCGGTCAGCGTGCGCGAAACGCCGCCATAGTTGTAGGTGTCGGAGAACACGCTCATATCCTTGACCGCGATGCTGCCGCAATCGAGCCGCCACAATTCAAGGTCCGCCGCCTGCGCCGCCGCCGCTGTTAGCTGCATGGCCACCGCGGCTAAGAATATCTTCCAGTTCATCGTCGTCTCCGTGATTTGATCGAAGGTCGCGAAGATGACCGGGCGATCGACCGGCGTGCGCCCGAAAAGACACGTCCATGTGCCCGAAACGCTCAAAGTGCGGTTTCACGATCGGTCGCTCGGCGATATGGTTCCGGTCATGCTGACCAATGGCAAAGACACCGACCGCGCGCTGGCGCGGCTCCTGCTGCAGCGGCTGAAGCCGCTTGCGAGTGACGATGGGGCCGGATCGTCGGTGGGCGTGCGGCAACGGGGTGCACGGCTTTTCACCTATTGCTGTCTGACGCGGGAACGGCTGGCGCGGATATCCGCCGACAAACCGCGCCTCGGCGTCGTGCTGTCGGGCGAGAAGGAGTTCTGGCTCGGCGATAACGGACAGCATTTCGCCGCGGGGGATGTGTTCGCCTTGCCGGCGGCCGTCGAGTTCGACGTGGTCAACATCCCGCCCGAAAATGGCGGCCCTTATGAGACCCTGCTGCTCGATATCGAGCGTGTACCACCGGCATTGCTCGGCACGACAATGCGCGGGAAGCCGACGCGGGGGCTGGATATGCGTGTGCGGCTGACGGAAGAACTGGTCGAGGCAATCGGCCACGCCGCCATCGTGCTGAGCGAATCGAACCATGCGACGGCGCTTGCCGAGCATCGGCTCACCGAAGTGATGATGCTGCTGGCGAACGAGCCGGCCGCCGCGTGCCTGTTTTCGCAATCGCTCGCCGAACGGATCGCCTGGCTGGTCAGCGGCGCGCCGTCGGGGCGCTGGACGGCCGACCGCCTCGCTCGGGAGCTCGGCGTCGCCTCTTCCACCCTACGGCGCAAGCTGGCGGAGCAAGGGACCTCACTGCGCGACATACAGGCGACCGCGCGGATGCGGCTGGCACACGAGATGCTGGCGGCGGGTCAAGGCAACCTCGCGCAGGCGGCAAACGCTGCGGGCTATTCGTCCCGGTCGCATTTCGCACGCCGGTTCAGGCAGATCTACGGCCGCCCGCCCGCGGAGGTCAGGGCGGGGGCGGGTTAAGCCGGCCGATCTTGCAATTCGCTCCAGGCGCGGGCAGCATCCAGTCCATAGGCGCATCGGGATGCACTCATGTCCATCGAATTCCTCATCACCACGCTGGTCATCGTCGCCTCGCCGGGTACCGGGGCGCTATTCACCATCGGCGCCGGTCTGTCGCGCGGCGGTCACGCAAGCCTGCTGGCCGCCTTCGCCTGCACGCTCGGCATCGTGCCGCATCTTCTCGCCGCGCTGACCGGACTGGCTGCGCTGCTGCACACCAGCGCATTGGCTTTCGAGATCGTCAAATATGCTGGCGTGGCCTACCTGCTCTACATGGCCTGGGGCACGCTCAAGGAACGCGGCGCGCTGAAAGTCGAGGAGAAGCCGGATGTTCGCAGCGCTTTCCAGGTGATCCGGGACGGCATCCTCGTCAACGTGCTCAACCCGAAGCTGTCGATCTTCTTCGTCGCCTTCCTGCCGCAGTTCATTGCGCGTGACGAGCCGAATGTGATGGCGCGGATGCTGGAACTGTCGGGCATCTTCATGCTCGCCACCTTCATCATCTTCTCCATTTACGGCCTGTGCGCGGCCGCCATGCGCGACAAGGTGATCGGCAGTCCGCGGGTGATGGCATGGATGCGCCGCTCCTTTGCCGCCTGCTTCGTAGCGCTCGGCGCGCGGCTGGCGACGCAGCAACAGTAGGGCGCGGGGGCCGCTGCCTGTGCGCCCGGACCAGAGGACGATTGCTGTCGCAACGAGTGGACAGGGCCTCTACGAATTCACGGTGCAGGCGAGGCGCTTCGTGGAAGAAGCGAAGATCGACATCGGGCTGCTGACGATTTTCGTTCGTCACACCTCCTGCTCGCTGCTGATCCAGGAGAATGCCGACCCCGGCGTGCGGCGCGACCTCGGCGCGTTCTTCCGCCGGCTGGTGCCGCCCGCCGACGATCCGGCGATGGACTACATCATCCATCGCGACGAAGGGCCGGACGATATGCCGGCCCATATCAAGGCGGCGCTGACGTCCGTTTCGCTATCCGTTCCGGTGACGGACGGCCGACTGGCGCTCGGCACGTGGCAAGGGCTTTATTTGTTCGAGCACCGCGAACGGCCGCACCAGCGCGAGATCGTGCTGCACCTCAACTGAGAAATTTTTCCAACGCGATCACCAGCGCCTTACCGGTGAAGAGTCTCAATCCGATACATCGTAAGATATATCTTGACATGCAGTGCGACGGAGCCTAATTAAGATACATCGTAAGACATATCGAAGGAGTCAAAAATGTTTGGACACGGACACAAGTTTCACGGCGAGCATGCCTTCATGCGCATGGCCGGCCGGTTCGGCGGGCGCGGCGGTTTCGGGCCGTTTGGCGGTCACGGGATGCGTGGCGGCGGCCGCGGGGGTCCCGGCGACGTGCTGCGCGCCGGGCGCATGCTGGGCGACGGAGACCTCAAGCTCATTACGCTGGCGCTGCTGTCGCAGACGCCGCGGCACGGCTACGACATCATCAAGGCGCTGGAGGACATTTCGAGCGGTTTCTATGCACCGAGCCCGGGGGTGGTCTACCCGACGCTGACCTTCCTGGAGGAGGCCGGCTATGCGACCTCCGAGATGGATGGCACCAAGAAGGTGTTTTCCATCACCGAAGCCGGCCAAGTGCATCTGGAAGAAAACCGCGCGGCGGCCGACCACCTGCTCGATCACCTCGAGCGTGTTGGAACCCGGATGGCAAAGGCGAAGGAATGGTTCGGCTGGGACGACGATGCCGAAGAGGGCAGGGGCCGGCGCGGCCGCAGCCCGCAGTTCCGCATGGTGCGCAAGCGCCTGAAGGTGGCACTGGCAGGCATCGCGGAAGGCTCTGCCGACAAGCAGACCGAGGCGCTCAGCATCCTGGAGACCGCCGCCGAGGCGCTGGAGGCGCTGGCGCGCCGCTGATACAAAGCGGTTGCGTTGAAGGGGGCGGTTGCGTCAAAGGGAGTGGGCACGCCATTGTAAGCGCGCAAGGAGAATGATCGATGTCTTTCCTGAAGCGACTTTTCGGCGGCTCCGGCGATGCGCCAGCCAATGCGGCACCGGTCAGGCAGGTCGAGCACAATGGCTTCCTGATCAGCGCCACGCCGTACAAGGCTGACGGCCAGTATCAGACCTGCGGGGTGATCTCGAAGGAGATCGGCGGCGTGGTCAAGGAGCACAAGTTCATCCGGGCCGACCGCTTCGCCGGCCTGGACGATGCGGTTGACATCTCGATCAAGAAGGGAATCCAACTCGTCGAGGAACAGGGCGAGCGGATCTTCGGCTAGCGTCGGAGGCGCGTTGCTCAGGCGCAGAGGCCGTCGACCAGCGCGACGATGACCTCGCGGCAGTCCGCCGCCGAGGTGCCGGCCTCGACGGCCAGAGCGGCGCGGTCGAACAGTGCTGCCAATAAAAGGGTCAGCGCCTCGGGGGGCAATTTTTTCAGCGCGCGGGTCTGCATCGCCGCGTCCAGGCCTTCGCGCAGGGTGCGATTGCCGTGTCGGCCATCGATTTCATCCATCGCCTTGCGACCGAGCACGGCCGGGCCGTCGAGCAGGAGAAGCCGGGTGCGGCCGGGCACGCGCATGGCACCAAGATAGGCGTCGGAGCCGGCAATCAGGGCTTCGCGAGGATCGAGATCGGCCGGCGCGGCGCGCTCGATCTCGGCTGCCACGGCCGCGGCCTCGTTCTCGATCACGGCACGGAACAGCGCCTGCTTGTCCGCGAAATGGTGATAGAGCGCCCCGCGGGTCAATCCCGCCGCGGCGACTATCTCTGGCGTTCCCGTCTCCGCATAGGATTTTTCGACGAAAAGGCGACGGGCTGCCGCAATGAGTTCGGCGCGCGTGGCCTCGGTTCGGTCGCGGTTCGATCGGCGTGGTTTCTTCTCTTGCATACATACAGCCTGTATGTTATCAGCACTTACATACAAACTGTATGTTGAACCGCAGGAGATGAAAAGCGATGAAAACGACCAGCTACTATCCGGTGCTGATGGCCGATGATGTTGCGGCGACCGCCGCGTTCTATGTCGAACATTTCCGCTTCCGCCCTCTTTTCGAGAGCGACTGGTATGTGCATCTCCAGTCGCGCGAGGACGAGAGCGTCAATCTCGGCATTGTGCAGGGAGAGCATGAAACGATCCCGCCAACAGCGCGGGGCAGGGCCGGCGGCCTGCTGATCAATTTCGAGGTCGTGGATCCCGATGCCGTCTACGAACATGTCGTGGCGGCGGGTCTGCCGATCCTGCGCAGCCTGCGCGACGAGCCTTTCGGTCAGCGTCATTTCATCACCGCCGATCCCAACGGCGTGCTGATCGACGTCATCAAGCCGATCCCGCCGAGCGCGGAGTTCATGGCGCAGTATGCCCCTGGGGCGGCAGGCGCCTGAAAACCGAGCGGGTATTCGTTTTGTGCCGCACGTTCCGTCCATCACGGGACGTGGCTCTCATCCAGACCGTGCGATTGGTGTTACCGCCACCTGGCTGACGCCTGAGCGGCGCGCGACGGTAAACGACGTCTCGCGGCCGATCCGCTCGGCGGCGAGCATCCGCACCAGGTCGTCGACACCACCGACGGCGACGCCGTCGATCGCCGCGACGATATCGCCTTCCTTGAGGCCGGCCTTCGCGGCCGGCCCGCCCGTCTCGACCGAGCGCAGCCGCACGGCGGTACGGCTCGTCACCTGCGACAGCAGCGCGGCGCGGCGGGGCAGGGCTGCCGTATCGGCAGAGACGCCGATATAGGCGCGACGCACGCGGCCGAACCGGATGATTTCGGCAATGACGAAGTTGGCGGTGTTGGAGGCGACGGCGAAGGCAATGCCCTGCGCGCCGCGGATCACGGCGGTGTTGACGCCGATCACCTCGCCGGCCGACGACACCAGAGGGCCGCCCGAATTGCCGGGGTTGAGGGCGGCGTCGGTCTGGATCACGTCGTCGATCAGCCGGCCGGTCGAGGCGCGCATGGAACGGCCGAGCGCCGAGACGACGCCGGTCGTCACCGTCCACTCGAAGCCGAGCGGATTGCCGATGGCGATCGCGATCTGGCCGCGGCGCAGGCGCCTGGAATCGCCGAGCGGCGCAATGTCAGGAAAATATCCGTCGGCGCGCACCAGGGCGAGGTCGGTGTCGGGATCGCGACCGAGCACGCGGCCTTCGGCGGAAGAGCCGTCGGGCATCGTGACCCGTACGACGCGCGCGTCGCCGGCGACATGGAAATTGGTGACGATCAGCCCGTCCGGCGTGATGACGAAACCCGAGCCATGGCCTGCCAGGCGGCTGTCGGAAATGCGTTCGATGCGGGAGACGGCGGGACCGATGCGATCGACCGCATCGGCAACGGTGGTTGAATAGGCGTCGAGCAAGCCTGCATCATCGGGGCGCAATTCAGGCGTGGGCAGGACCATGGGAGGTCTCCATGCAAGACCGGAAGTCGATGCCTATATGTGCTGAGCGTGATGGTGCGCCGCGACCTGACCGGATGGCCAGTGACGGCGGTTCCTAGCCGTCAGGCGAGTAGGAACGGTCGCGCCGTGCGGCAATATCCGGGTATCGAAATCGAGCCCAGGAGCGAGTGATGACCAGTCTAGATATTGCCGCCTTTTCCGAAGCGGTCGCCGACATCGCCGAAAAGGCGGCGCCGTTGACCGGTAGCTTCACGACGCACCACGGCCGAACCGCAACCGCCTTCCATTGGGATGACGGTTTTTATGTCGCCGCGGAGGAGGTGGTCGAGCCTGATGAGGCGTTGCAGCTTACGCTGGCTTCCGGCGAAACGGTGAAAGCCGAACTCGTCGGTCGTGATCCCTCGACCGGCATCGCCCTTTTCAAGCCCGAGGCGGGCGGCAATGCGGGAGTTTTCGAAAAGGCCGAGCCGGTGCGTCCGGGCAATCTCATCGTCGCCAACGGGCGCGATGGCGACTCGCCACTCGCTGTGCTCGGCACGGTAGGCGAAGTCGGTGCAGCCTGGCGCTCGCTACGCGGCGGCACGATCGACCGACGCGTCAATCTGGCAATCATGGCCGGCGGCCGCTTCGAGGGTGGCCCGGTGCTGGATGCCAACGGAAAGTTGGTCGGCATGCTGCTGTTCGGCCCGCACCGGCGCGCGCTGGTCATTCCCCATGAGACGATCGAGCGTACCGTCACGGCCTTGCGTGAAAAGGGCCATGTCGTGCGCGGCTATCTCGGCGCCGGGCTGCATCCGATCCGACACGGCGACGTGCAGGGGGCGATCGTGATGAGCCTCGATGAGGAAGGCCCGGCGAAGGCAGCCGGGATCGTACTGGGCGACATCGTTACCGCCTGGAACGGCGAGAAGGTGCGCGGGCCGCGCGAATTGATCCGAAGGTTGGGGCCGGACAGCGCCGGTGCTGCGATCACGCTCGGCATCGTGCGCGGGGGCGAGGCGCGCGACGTGGCGATCAAGATCGGTGAAAAACCTTTGCGTTGAGAGGATCGATGCTGGCACGGAATGAACTGGGTCACAGGTTGACGATCCTTGTAGCGCTGGGTGATGGCAGGCGCGCCGAACGGCTCGCCGCATCCCTGTCCGGCGCGGACGATCTTGTTCCCATTCTCGTCAGCGAACTGCACGATGACGATGCCGTCGATGTCGTGATCGTCGACCGGACGGCAGTCGGCCACATTCCGCTCGCGCCCGAGGTGCTGCTGGCGGAAAGACCCGTCGAATCCGAGGATCGCTTCGCGGCGGTCCTCCCCGCCAGTGCCGACCTGGCGCTGATCGCGGCCGCAGCGCGGCTAGCCGCCGCCGGTTACCGTATCACCGCTCCCGAGGCGACCCCGGCAGGCAAAAAGAGCCAATATCCGCACGCGTTCGAGGGGGATCACGGTCGCTCGTTGGGCGACACGGCCGAACACGAGTCGCCGGCCATCCACCTCTCGCCGCGCGAGGCTGAAGTGCTGGCGCTGCTGGCCGAAGGCGCGCCGAACAAGGTGATCGCGCGCCGGCTCGACATTTCGGTCCATACCGCCAAGTTCCACGTCGCGGCGATCCTGGTGAAACTGGGTGCCGCCAACCGCACCGACGCCATCGCCACCGCCATGCGGCAGGGGTTGGTGCTGGTCTGAATGGGGGCAGGGCGAGCAAGGGTGCTTTCAGGCCGCGGCTTCGATGTCGGTCAGCCGGAAATCGCCGTCCTTGCAGCGGCATGGCTTCCAGCCTCGCTGCCGCCATCTAAAATCCACCTAATATGTCCAATCATGGCGCTCGCCAAAGTTCCTGGTCATAGCCTTGGCAGGTTGCCTTTGGATCAGCAACGCATGTCACAAGCCGCCCTTGCTTCGCTGTCGAACGGCAGGCAAGGATTGCGGCATGGATCACGCGCAGGAGGCCGGCATGTCGCTCAAGGGAAAAACGCTGTTCATCTCCGGCGGATCGCGAGGTATCGGCCTGGCGATTGCCCTGCGTGCGGCGCAGGACGGCGCCAATGTCACCATCGCTGCCAAGACCGTCGAGCCACATCCGAAGCTGCCGGGCACGATCTATACGGCGGCCGAGGAGATCGAAAAAGCGGGCGGCAAGGCACTCCCTGCGCTTTGCGACATTCGCGAGGAAGGGCAGGTGGCCGAAGCGGTGGCCAGAACGGTCGAAACCTTCGGTGGCATCGACATCTGCGTCAACAACGCCTCGGCCATCCAGCTTACCGGCACGCTGGAAACCGACATGAAGCGCTACGATCTGATGAACCAGATCAACGCGCGCGGCACGTTCATGGTCTCGAAATTGTGCATTCCGTATCTGAAGTTGGCGCAGAATCCTCACATTCTGAATCTGGCGCCGCCGCTCGACATGAAGGCAAAATGGTTCAAGAACCATGTCGCCTATACGATGGCCAAGTTCGGTATGTCGATGTGCACGCTGGGCATGAGCGCCGAGTTCGAGAAGGACGGCATCGCGGTCAATTCGCTCTGGCCGCTCACGGCGATCGATACGGCCGCGGTGCGCAATCTGCTCGGTGGCGAGACGGTCGCCGAGGTGAGCCGTTCGCCTCAGATCATGGCGGACGCGGCCCATGCCATTTTCAACCGTCCGTCGCGCGAGGCGACCGGCAATTTCTATATCGACGAGGAAGTGCTCCGCGCCGAGGGCGTCACGGACTTCTCGAAATACGCGCCTGGCGCGAAAGGGCCGCTGGCTGGGGATTTCTTCGTGCCCGACGAAGTGTTCAAGCGGACCGACACCAAGGTGACCGGTCTCTTTTAAATTGTGGTCTCAAATGAGAAGCCCGACCGCAGAGCAGCCGGGCTTCGTGTCCCGCTGGAGTCGGGACGAGGCAGGGAACCCCACCCAGGAATCCGGGGTGACGTGCGCCGCGATTCAATGAGGATCGCGGCGCAGGCCTCTACTCATTGCTGGCGACGGGCGCCACCAGCGGCGTGATGCGGCGAACAGCGACGCGCCGGTTTTCGCGGCTTTCGCCTTCCGTATCCACCTTCAGGTACTGTTCGCCATAGCCCTGCGTCGTCAGGTTCTCGGCCGGAATCTCGAACACGCTGGTCAGCGCCTCGGCGACCGACTGTGCCCGTTCGTCCGACAGCACCAGGTTCGACTCATCCGAGCCCACAGCGTCCGTATGACCTTCGATCAGGAAGGTCTCGGCCGGGTTCTGCTCCAGGATCTTGTTGATGGCATCGCCAAGTGCCTGAAGCCTGTTCACCTGGTCCTCGCCGATCTCCGCCGAACCCGTGTCGAAGGTGATCGTATCGAGGTCGATACGACGCACCTTGTCACGGATACGGGCGGAATGGACCACCTCGTCGACCGAATAGATGCGTTCGACGGGCTCGACCGGCGGCGCATCGAGATAGGTGTAGTAGTCATCCGGCTCCGCGTATTGCGCGTCCAGGATGTACTGGTCGGCCGGGATGTCGAGCTGGAGCGGAGGCAAGTCCGCACCCGCATCGGCATAGCCGCCTTCGATCCGGTCGTAATAGGTTTCCGGCACGTAGTAGAGCACCACCTCTCGGTTGTTCGGCATGATGCGCGAGCGCCGCACGATGTCGCCATTGGCGTTGCGGATGGTGACGACGCGCGTGCCGTCTTCCTTGATGATGGTATAGCGGCTGAAGTCGTCCGGGAGTTCCTCGACATAGGAATCGCGGGCGTGGCGCTCCAGCCGGACGTTCACATCGCGGTTGTCGACATAGATGTTGTCGCCTTCCTTGATGATGATCCTGTTGTTGACTTCCTTGACGACCTCGACGTTGTTGCGGTCGCGTCGTTCTTCGCGCCGCTTGCGCCGCTCCTCCCGCCACTGGTCGGGGTCAACGCGTCTGCCTTCGACGGCTTCGACCGATTCGATCTTGCCGATCTTTTCGATGGCAGTCTGCGAGGCGGAGTCGGATTGCGGGATAGCCTCCGCTTCGCCTGCAGGCTGTTCGGCTTGCTGGCGCTCCTGGTTGGCTTCTTCGGGTTGTTCCGCCCCGCCTTTCGGCCTCTGCCTGGCGCGTTCGCCGCGTCCTTTCGCGCTGTCCGGCAGGGGAGCGGCGTTTTCAGGCAGTGGCCTGGCCTTTGCCTCACCCTTCGGCAGCGTTTGTTCCCTGGTGTCGGCCGGAAGCTCAGGCTGGGTCGCCTGTTGCTTGCCGCCTTCAGCCTGCTCGGCTGCGGGCGGCGTTTCGCCGGTGGCCGGCTGCTCGGCCTCTGGCGATGCCTGCTCGGTCGGTTGGCCCTCCTCGGCAGGTCTCGCCTTCTCAGGCTGCTGTGCTTCGGTAGGGGCCGTCTCTTCGCCTCCCTGCTTCTTCTTCAGGTAGTCGCGCAGCTTTTCCTTTCTGGATTTGGGCTCGGTAGCCTGTTCGGTCGGTTGCTCGCCCTCGGTCGGCTGAGTGGCCTCGGCGGGTTTCTTCTCCGGTTCCACCTGGGCCGGCTTCTGCTCGCGCTTGGGTGCGGCTTTCTCAGCCGGCGCGGCCTGTTCGGCAGGCTCGTTCTCGGCTGGTGCTGCTTCATCGCCTTGCTTCTTCTTCAGATAGTTGCGCAGCTTGTCGTTCTTGGAGCCCGACTCGGAAGCCTCTCCCGAAGGCTGCTCGGTTTCAGCCGGTGCCGGTTCGGCCTGCTTCTGCTCTCTCTGATGCTTCTTGCGCGGCTCCTGCTCCTGTTCAGGTGCGGCCGCCGGCTGTTCGGCCTGTGTCGGCTTGGCTTGCTTCTGTTCCTTACGGCGCTGCTTGCGCGGCGTCTGCTCGGACTCTGCCGCTGGAGCAGCCTGCTCGGCGGGGGCGGGCTTGGCTTGTTGCTGTTTCTGACGCTTCTTGCGTGGCTTCTGCTCGGATTCAGTTGGGGGCGCCTGTTCGGCCTGCGTCGGCTCGGCCTGCTCCCTCTTCTTCTGGCGTTCACCTTGCCGCTCGGCAGGTCGCTCGCCCTCGGCTGGTGCGGACACGCCCTCACCCTTGCGCCGCGCCTTCTGACCCTTGCTCTTTCCTTGTCCCTGCGCGCAGTCCTCTGCCGAAGCGCCTTCGGGGCATTCGGCCTGGATGCTAATGACCGGCTGGGCGCCGGACTGTCCAAGTGCTTGCTGGAGGTCGCTGCCCTGCAGGGGATAAGCGCCCAACGGCGCGGATGCCATCAGCAGGCCAAGCGCGCTGCCTGCCAGAATCCGTGGTTGGCGTTTCATGATCGTCTCCTTATGGAATCCCTTCCGGGGCCAAACCGATTTCTCGCGAATTGGTTCCCTGGGCGGCGCAGTAGCGCGGCGGGGGGGGCGATCACCCGGCGCTTTGATGGCGAGACCGTGGCTGGCGGCCACGAATGGCGACGTTACGTAGCAATGCCGTGAAGACGCTTGACCGATGGAGGACCACGGGCCACATGCCACCGATGGGACAGCCATTCTGGACAACCAAGCAACTCGAGGAGATGAACGCGGCCGAGTGGGAATCACTCTGCGACGGTTGCGGCAAGTGCTGCCTGTCGAAACTCGAGGACGAGGACACCGGCGAAATCCACTGGACGAGCGTGGCTTGCCGGCTCTTCGACGCGCAAAGCTGCCGCTGCGGCGACTACGACAACCGGCTGGCCCGCGTGCCGGACTGCATCGGCCTCACGCCCGCCAATGTACGCATGATCCGCTGGCTGCCGCGTACCTGTGCCTACCGCCTCGTTGCCGAGGGCCGCGACCTCTACTGGTGGCACCCGCTGGTTTCCGGCAATGCCGAGACGGTCCACCAGGCCGGTATTTCGATGCGCGGTCGGGTCAGGGCCAGCGAGTCGGATCTTGCCGAGCCTGAAGACTATTTCGACTACGTGCTCGACGAGGAGCCTTGATCGGTGGAATGGGTTGGCACGGTGGTTCAAGGCCGCGTGACGGTGCCGCAGCGCATGAACCGCCGATGAATGTGCGGTTCCCGAACCGTTCAGGGTTGCGGACCTAGTGTTCGGGCATCGCTTCGGCGATCTGCCGAATGCCAAAAGGAGAAGAATAATGTTGGACGCAATCCGAACCGCCGCTCTGTCGGCCTTTGTCGGTCTCGGTGTGCTTGCCGCCCTTCCGGCTGCGGCCCATGCCGATGGTATCTATCTCAACTTCGGTCACGGAGAGCCGCGCTTCGGCATCTATGCCGGTGACCGTCACCACACGCGCGACTGGCGCAGGGATGACAGGCGGAGGGATCGCCATTGGCGGGGCACCTGCACGGCTCGCAAGGCGCTCAACAAGGCCGAGCGCATGGGGCTGCATCGCGCCCGCGTCGTCGACGCCAGTCGCCACAGGGTCAAGGTGCGCGGCCGCAAGTTCGGCGATCGGGTTACGGTCGTGTTCGCTAACCGGCGCGGCTGCCCGATCGTCTATCGCTGAGCCATTCGCGGCGCGGCATAGGCAAGCCTTCTCGCCGCGACCACCAAGAAAGCGAAACCCCGGAGGAAATCCTCCGGGGTTTTTCGTGAAGCAGGGAAGTTTGCGCCGGCCGCTATTTCAATTCGAAAGTGACGGTGACCTGCACCTTGTAGCTATTCTCGCCGGCCTGCACCGGAACGGCAGCAGCGGCGGCGTCGAAGGTCTTGGCGCGGATCGGCATCGGCGCCGGCGAGACGTTCTGGTCGCTGATCTCCAGCACTCGGCCAAGATGCACGCCGGCGGCCTCGGCCAGCGTCTTGGCTTTGGCGGCCGCGTCGGCCACCGCCTTCTTGCGCGCCTGCGTGAGGGTGGCGGCGGGATCTTCGTTTGTGAAGGAGACGTCGCCGCCCTGGTTGACGCCGAGCGAGACCGCCTTGTCGATGATCTCGCCGGTCTTGTCGATGGCGCGCACCCGGACCGAGAGCGTATTGGTCACCTGATAGGCGACGAGATCGGCCTGCTGGCTGCCATCCGGCTTGTTGGTGTAGTTGTAGCGCGGGCTGATCTGGATGCCGGCCGTCTGCAGGTCGCGATCTTCTATGCCCGACGATTTCATGGCCGCGATCACGGCAACCATGGCGTCGTTGTTGGCGTCGAGCGCGGCACGCGCGGTCTTGGCCTCGCGCATCACCGAAAGCGACAAGAGCGCCATGTCCGGGGCGACGGTGGCCTCGCCTTCTCCGGAGACGATGATTCGCGGCGGCGGCAAGGGTTCCGCCGCAAAGGCTGCGGCCGGCAGGGCCATGGCGGCGGCCATTGCGAGAGGCAAAAAGGGCTTGGTCATCAAGTTCTCCATGGCAAGCAACTGAACGGGTTTGCAACTAAGGGGCGAATATGGCTGAAATGGGCAAACAGGCGCCTGGCCCGAAAGCCTTGTGCGGGACGGTGAAACACACTATCCAGCCGGCGTGGGGCCTGTAGCTCAATGGTTAGAGCCGGCGGCTCATAACCGCTTGGTTGGGGGTTCGAGTCCCTCCGGGCCCACCATTATCGTCTTCATCGCCATATCCTTTTGGACTGTCGCCAAGATTTTTGGACTGGAAGGGTGGTCATAGCGATATTTCGCGCGGGGTGCGGTGCTTTCACACTGCATTACTTCGCGGAAGCGATACGGTCACGCTGAACTGAGTTTTCCACCTTTGGCCGCTATGCGCCCGCCTTTCGGACGTTCGGGCAAACTTCCCCACCACTTGGAGCCGGACGTGGCGACCCTGCTTTGGAATGGCAGCTTCACGCCCCTTTTCCGGTTGCATACATCAAATTTATCATATCCCGGAAGCTGTCAGTCCGCTTGCCACGCAGTTTTGCGAGCAATGGGTGGGAAGCGGGAAGGCCGCTTCGGGCGAACCGCCGAAATATTGCTCTAGGCATGAGGACTCTTTGCCATCACGAAACGCTATGGCGGCAGATGAGAGTTGAATCGGGATTCCCAAGGCGAGGCAAATCAGATTCGATGCGCTGACCGTAGGAGGTCGGGCAGCATGTCGAAGCCGTATTCGAATGATTTGCGAGAACTGGCGATGGCTCGCCTGGGGACTGGCGAGACGGGGCGCGAGGTTGCGGCAGCGCTTCGGGTTGCGGTGTCGAGCGTGATCAAATGGGCGGCGCGCAAGCGCTTGAGCGGCAGCGTTGCGCCGGGCAAGATGGGCGGCCACCGGCCTCATTTGATCACGATTGACGAGTAGTAAAGCCATGTCGAGGAACGCCATTGGGGCGGCTTTGTTTAGAGTTTGGCCTGCAGGAAAGCTGCTCTTCCAACCCGGCTCTGTCCGGATTCTGGGCGCTGAAGGTCATTGGTCGCTCTCTGGCCGGAATTTTGCAGCTTGCCTAGATGACACAGTTTTCTGATCCGCAACGCCTCGAGAGACTGATCGACGGGCTCGATCAATTCAATGCGACCCCCGACAAGGGCACGACCCGACTTACCTATAGCCCGGAATTCCGGCAGGCCAGCGACTATCTGCGTGGGCAGATGGAAGCAGCCGGCCTCACGGTGCGCGAGGATATGGTCGGTAATCTCATCGGGCGTCTGGACGGAAACAATCCCGATCTCGCTCCGGTCATGGTTGGATCGCATTTCGATTCCGTGCCGAATGGCGGCAAGTTTGACGGACAGGCGGGTGTCATCGCCGGCATCGAGATAGCGCACCTGTTTAAGGAACGGGGTCTCGCACCTGAGCGCGCTATCGAATTCGTCGCCATGATCGAGGAGGAAGGCACTCGCTTCGGCGGTGGTCTGCTGGCGTCGCGCATCATGACGGGCAAGCTTGATATGGAGCAACTCCCCACTTTCACCGACGATGCCGGGACCACGGTCGCGGAAGCAATGCAGGCCTACGGTCTAGATCCGGGGCAGGCCCATAAGGCGGTGCGCGAACCGGGTTCGATCCATGCCTTTCTCGAACTGCATATTGAGCAGGGTCCGGTGCTGGAAATCCATGGCGACGACGTCGGCATCGTTGACCGCATCGTAGGTGTGGGGCAGCTCAAGGCGACTTTCCGGGGGCAGGCTGGTCACGCCGGCACAACGCCCATGGACGCCCGCCGCGATGCGCTGGTCGGTGCGGTGGCGGCGCTGTCGCAACTTCCGGATTTGGCCCGCGCCATCGGACAGGACGCGGTATTGACCGTCGGCAAGCTGGAAGTCCATCCGGGCGGTGCCAACGTGATCCCGGATATCGTGAGTTTTACTGTCGATATCCGTGCACCGAAGGAAGAAGTAGTTCGCACACTGATCGGGCAGGCTCGCGCGGTAGTCGACCAGGCTGGCGACAACGGATTGACCGTCGAGGTTGATCAACAGCTCTTCATCGCTCCGGTTTCTCTTTCCTCCGAAATGCATGCATATCTGTCCGGCCACGCACACGCGCTCGGCCTGAAAAGCCGCACCATGGTGAGCGGCGCAGGCCACGACGCGATGATCATGGCCGATTTCGCACCGACCGGCCTCGTCTTTGTACCGAGCCGCAACGGGATTTCGCATGCGCCCGAAGAATGGACCGATTACGATCAGCTTGCGAAGGGCGTGGACGTGCTCTTTCTGACTGTTTGCGAACTCGTATCGGCGGACGTCAGATCCTGGTTCCAGTAAGCCGATGGGATGGACGCATCGGAGTGTCAAACTTGTCTTATCCGCTCAAATCGAGGAGGCATCCGCCATGCTGCTGCCGGTAGCCTTGTTTTCGAAGGGCTCGGCAGTGGTTGAGGTCGTCCGGGCGAGTTCGGAGGGGGTGCCCGGTGAGATGATGATTGTTCTATCTTCCGGGCACCCTCCATCTTAGATGGATTGCCCACGCTTCTTAACGGATCGATGCTGCCCACGGGATTCCATGGCATTTAAGCAGCTCGGTAAGTTTATAACCCGCTGAGCGACCGCCGGGCGCAAAGACACACTCGATCAAATACCAAGATGCGCATGAAATCCGAAATACGTCTCCTTTTGCAGGACGACCCGGCATTGCCGGGATTGGCTGCTTTGATGCAGGAAATGCAGGCTCATTACCAAGTCTTTTGCCCGCCACATGACGAGATCATTGCCGGGTTGGCGAGTCGGCCGCCAGCGGCAGAGATACTCATCTACGAGGATAACTCGGTCGTGATGGGGTTCGCCGCATTCTCGGCCGTCTATCCCGGTCCGGGCCTGATGCCTGGCATCTTCCTGAAAGAGATTTATGTGTCGGGCTCGCGCCGTGACGGTGGAGTCGGAAAAGCGCTTATGCGGGCGCTCGCCCACATCGCGTGCAGCCGTGACCTTTCTCGTATCGACTGGACGGCAGATTCTTCCGATACCCGGCTGATTTCCTTTTATGAGCGCCTCGGCGGCGTACCAAAGCCGGAGAAGCTGTTCTTTCGCCTGCATGGCAAGGCGCTCAAGTCGCTCGCGGATTGAAGTGGCAAGCGGGAGACCGCCCCTTCGTGGTCGGCTTTGCTCGCCGCGATGCAGCTCTCGTTGCTCTGCTTTCTCGCCTCAGGAAAGGACCGGCGGAATGCTGCGAGCCGACGTTTTGCCAATTGGCTGATCGCGCGTGATCAAACGGCTTTCTAGGCCGCTGCGGTAGAGGCCTCGTAGTGCGCGAGGATTTCCGCGCCCGTGGCGATCCAGACATCGTCGCGCACGGCGATCTCGGCGAGGAAGTCGCGGAGGATGCGCCAACGCATCGGCCGACCGGAGACTTGCGGATGCAGGACCAGCGTGCTCACGCCGCCCCATTCGTGGGTGCCGGCGAATTCTTCGCGCCAGATCGGCAGAATGGCGTCGCGGCCGAAGAGCGGGCGGGGATCGAGCCTGCCGGTCATGCCGAAATTCCAGTCGTCGAACGCATAGTTGACCGGGATTTCCACGGGACCGGGCTGGCCATCGGCCAGCCTGTGGCGATAGGGCCTGATATCGTCGCGGAAAGAGCTGGAATAGCGCAGACCGCGCTCCGAAAGATAGGCGAGCAGTTCGGGGAAATTCTCGCCGGACGGCGCCCGATAGCCAACGGGCGTGACACCGAGGCGGGATTTCAGCGCCGAAAGTCCCCGGTCGATCTCCTCCTTCGCTTCGTCGAGTCTGTTGCGATCCGGGCATTTATGAAGGTAGCCGTGATGGGCGATCTCGTGCCCGGCCACCACGATCGGCTCGCAGGCCGTCGTATGGGCTTCGGCGGTCCAGCCGGGAATGAAGAAGGTCGCTTTGAGGTTCAGCACGTCTAAAAGTTCGACGATCCTTGCGATCCCCACCCGTGCGTCGTAGCCGCCTAGCGAAGTGGTGACCATCCGGTCGACATTGGCATGGTTGTTGCCAATCCAGGCGGTTTCCGCATCGACGTCGAAGCCGATGAACAGTGCGCTCTTCTTGCCGTGCGGCCAGTCGAAATGCGGCGCAGGCGGCGCCGAATTGAGCGGCCGGGGACTGAGATCATACGTCATGAAACCTCCTTCTCAGACAAAGACGGGCCGTTCGGGGTCCGCCGATGTCAGCAATTCGGGCAAACCGCGGCAATCAGTCTGCCGCTCCAACGTCTCGACGAAGGTCGCGATGTCGGCAACGCGCTCGCCAGGCAGTGCCATCGAAGTGAGATCGTTGAATTTCGCCCGGATGGCGGCGACACTCATGGGGCGTTCGCTTGAGCCTGTGGCGCGGGGCACCATGGTCGTTCTGCTTCCACCTGCGACGAAGGTGACTGTCACCTCCGGCTCGGCCATCTGCGGCATCTGCGAATCGGGGTGGAACCTGACGCGACCGAGAGCGTCGGCTATGCGCGGGTCGTTCCGGGCCGTGGTGGAATATTGTTCGAGGTCGACGCGACCGAAGACGCAAAGCGCCGCCAGCGCATAACCGAGGCTCATCTGTGCCCCCGCCAGCGTTTCCAGCCGAGCTCGGCCGCACATGTCCATCAGGAAGGGGCTCAGCCTGAGGTCGACCGCAGCGAGGTCGGCGGCGGTGCGGCCTGTTTCGGCAAGGATGTCGCAAACGGCGTCGATCGCGGAGTGGGCGCCGCGGCAGGCGGCATAGGGTTTCAGAGAGGTCCGCTCGATTTTCCATGCCGTGCCGAGGCCCTTGGAAAACTCCTCCGGTCGGCCGGCATCGCGCACATAAGAGCGGAAGAAGCCACCCCAGACATCCTCGAAGGCTTGCGCCGGACCGGAAAAGCCCGCAGCGGCGAGATCGGCGGCGAGCAGCCCACCTTCGGCGGCGCGGCCGGCATGTATCTTCTTCGCCTGGCTGCCGTCGTGTATGAAGGCCCACAGGCCAGAGGAAAAGCTGGTCGCCAGCGTCAGGGCGTGGCGAAAAAGGGCCCTGTCATAACCGCGCAGGCGGGCGACGGCCGCGGCAGCGGCCAATGTTCCGCAGGTGCCGGTGGAATGCCAGCCGGCGCCGTTGTGGGCGCCGTAGCCGCCGGACGCATCCAGCACCCGGCGGCCGACCTCGTAGCCGGCGGTCAGCGCACAGAGCAAACCGCCGCCGTAGACCGGCGCGACGCAGGAAGGCAGGGCCGCCAGCAGCGCCGGCAGCACGACGGCGCCGGTGTGGTCGCAACCGCCGGCATCGTCGAGTTCGAAGACATGGGCGGCGACGCCGTTGACCAGCGCAGCGTCGCGCGGGCTGGTCCGCTGCGGCGAGGCCAGAAGCAGCGCTGCTCCCCCCGGTGCGGCGAGCGCCCGCGCTTTACGGAATTCGATGGAGCGGGTGCCGGCAAGCGCGGCGCCGAGTGTATCCAGGAGATGGGATTTGGTGCGGGCGGCGATCCGGTCGGGCAGACCGGCGGGGGCCAGCCGGGCGCAGAATTCGGCGAGCGCCTCGACATGCGGCAGCGCTTGCAGGCCGCTTCGGGTTGCATCGGGCATCATGATCTGCTCGTTCGAGGAGGCGGCCCGGCGGACGCGCCGGGCCGCACTCCGGTCATTTTACGGCTGCGCCGTTGATCATCACGCCGTCCAGTGCGCTGCCGGTAAGGTCGTATTTCTCGAAGATTGCCTTGTATTCGCCCGAGGCCATGAGGGCCTTCAGCGCGCCGGCGACGGCGTCGCGCAGTTCCGGTGTCTGCTTGGAGAGGCCGATGCCCTGATAGACTTCCGTAAAGGGCTCGCCGACGATGGCGTAGGTGTCCTTTTCGAGCGTCATCAGGTAGGGAAGGGTTTCCGACCCTTGGACAGCGCCGTCGAGGCGGCCCTGCTTGAGCTGCGTACGCGCGTCGGCCGAGCCTTCCGTGCCGACGATGACGAGCTCCGGCTTGCCGTTCGCCTCGCAATTTGCGGCGCTCCATTTCCTCGCCTCGTCCGGGAAGGAGGTGCGGCGGCTCATGCCGACCGTTTTGCCGCAGAAGTCGGTGAGGGTCTTGAACTCGTCCTTGCGCTTGGCTGAGGTGTAAAACTGTGCGCCGGAGCGCATGTAATCGACGAAGTCCATGGTTTCGCGCCGTGCCGGCAGGTCGCTCATGCCGCTGAGAACGAGGTCGACGCGGCCGGTTTTCAGCGACGAGACCATCTGCTCGAACCCGATTTCCGACCATTCGATCTCGCTGCCGAGCTGTTTGGCCAGCGCCTTGCCAAGCTCGATGTCGACGCCCATCAGTTCGTTCGTCGCCGGGTCGCGATATTCCATCGGCGGATAGTTCGGGGTGTTGGCAACGACCAGCTTGCCGGCGGATTTGTATTTCTCCGGCAGATCCTGCGCGTGGGCGGTAAAGGTCAAGAGGCAGGCCGAAGCGGCCAGAAGAGCTTTTTTCATCGTCGTTCCTATTCTGTCGGTTTTGCTCTTATCGTTGCACGGCCTTGAGGAAATCGGCGGTGCGGGGGTTGTCGGGTTGGGTCAGGACCCGCGCCGAAGGGCCGTGCTCGATCAGTCGCCCGCCATCCATGAAGGCGACGGTGTTGCTGACGTTGCGGGCAAAGCCCATTTCGTGGGTGACGACGATCATCGTCATGCCGGAGGCGGCAAGATCGTTCATCACATCGAGCACTTCAGCCACCAGTTCGGGGTCGAGCGCTGAGGTAGGCTCGTCGAAGAGGATCAGCGAGGGGCGCATGCCCAATGCCCGGGCGATGGCGACACGCTGCTGCTGGCCGCCGGAGAGCGCGGCCGGGTAACTGCCGGCTTTGTCAGCGAGACCGACGCGCTTCAGGAGTTCCATCGCATGGTCGCGCGCGCCCTTCGGGCTTTCGCCCAGCACCTGAACCGGTCCTTCGATGATATTTTCGAGCGCCGTCTTGTGCGGGAACAGGTTGAAGCGCTGGAATACCATGCCGATGCCGCGCCGCTGGCGGGCGATTTCGACGTCGCCCAGCTCATAAAGCTTGTTGCCGTCGCGGCGATAGCCGATCAACTCGCCGTTGGCCCATATCGCGCCGGAGTCGATGCGCTCTAGGAGGTTGATGCAACGCAGCAGCGTGCTCTTGCCTGAACCCGAGGGGCCGATGATGCAACTGACCTCGCCCTTGCGGACCTCCAGGCTCACGTCGCGAAGCGCCTCGAACGTGCCGAAGCTCTTGCAGACGTCGAGGGCTTTCACCAGAATTTCGCTTGTCATGCGCGCGCGCCTTCAGATCGTCGTGCGGCCGCGGGTGCCGCGGGCGTAGTAGCGTTCGATCCGGGACTGGATCAGCGAGAGCACGGTGACGATAGCGAGATACCAGAAGCTGGCGACCATCAGCAGTTCCAGCACGCGCGTGTTGGCGTAGTAGATCACCTGTGCGTTGTGCAGGATCTCCGAATACTGGATCACCGAGGCGAGCGAGGTGAGCTTGACCATGCTGATGACCTCGTTGCCGACCGGCGGAACCATAACGCGCATGGCCTGCGGCAGGACGATGCGACGCAAGGTCTGCATGCTGGTCATGCCGATCGTCCGGGCGGCTTCGTACTGACCGGCGTCCACCGACAGAAGGCCGCTTCGCACGACTTCCGACGTATAGGCGCCCTGCTGGATGCCCAGACCCAGCATGGCGGCGACGAAGGGCGTCATCACCTCGACGGTATTGAATTCGAAGAGGCCCGGAATACCGATGGTCGGGAAGATCAGCGCGAGGTTGAACCAGAGCAGGAGCTGCAGCAGCGCGGGCGCACCGCGGAAGATCCAGACATAGACCAGCGCGATATATTCAAGCACCGGATTGCCGGAAATGCGCATGATCGCGATGAGGACGCCGAGCGCGATGCCGAGCGACATCGCGGCGACCGTCATCAGCATCGTGTTCCAGATGCCTTCGATGATCACCGGGGCGAACAGGAACTGACCGACGATCGGCCATTCGATCTGACCGACGACGAAGGCGCGAATCAGCAGCGCCAACACCAGAAGGACAAGGGCCGCGGAGATCTTGCGTCCCAGATGCTTGCGCGGAACGAGTTCGAGATGGGCGATGTCGTGCGCATCGCGGCTGGTTTGGGGAAGCGCGGTGTCGATCATGCCGCCGCCCCCGCCAAAGGGGCGAGCGCCACGCCGTCGAAACTCCGCGCCGCCCATGCGTGCTGCTGCGCGCAGTTGTCGGCGAATGCGGCGATCTGTTCGCGAACGCGGGCAGGCGCCGTTCCGCCCTGGCCGAAACGTTCGGCGAGGGCGCGGACGGGATCGATCGTCTGAAGCACGTCGGCAGTCAGCGCCGCGTCGATCTTTGGCAGATCGGCCTCGGTCAGCCCGTCGAGTTCCATGTCGCGTTCCTCGCAGTAACGCACGACCGCGCCGGAGATTTCGTGGGCATGCGCGAAGGGAATGCCCTGGCGTACCAGCCAGTCGGCCACCTCCGTCGCCAGCGTGAAGCCGCGCGGGGCGTCAGCCGTCATGCGCTCGGCGTCGAACGTCATGGTGGCGACCATGCCGGCGAAGGCCGGCAGGATGAGGTCGAGAAGGTCGATCGTCTCGAACAGCGCGCGTTTGTCTTCGGCAAGGTCGCGGTTATAGGCGAGCGGCATGGCCTTCAGCGTGGCGAGCATGCCGGCGAGATTGCCGATCATCGTGCCGGACATGCCGCGCGCCAGTTCGGCGATATCGGGGTTCTTCTTCTGCGGCATGATCGAGGAGCCGGTCGAATAGGAATCGTGCAGCTTCACCCAGGCGAACTGGCGCGAGGCCCAGATGCAGATTTCTTCCGAAAGGCGTGAAAGGTTGACGCCGAGCATCGCCGTGACGAACAGAAATTCCGACACCACGTCGCGGCTTGCCACGGCGTCGATCGAATTCTCGCAAGGGCGTGCGTAGCCGAGATCGCGGGAGGAGCTTTCCGTGTCGCGGGCGAAGGCCGAGCCGGCGAGCGCAGCAGCACCCAGCGGCGAACGATCGAAGCGGCGATCCCAGTCCATGAAGCGCTCGATATCGCGGCTGAGAGACTGTGCATGGGCCATAAGATGATGGCCGAGCGACACCGGTTGGGCCGGCTGAAGATGAGTGAACCCCGGCATGATCGTCTCGACATGCCGGGCAGCCTGTGCCGCCAAGGCATCCTGCACGGCGAGCACCAAGTCGACCAGCCTGCGCGCGGTGCGACGCAGATAAAGACGCGTGTTGTTTGCGGTCTGGTCGTTGCGCGACCGACCGGCGCGCAATTTCCCGCCCAGCGCGCCCAGACGCTCGACGAGCAGCCGTTCATGGAAGGTGTGGAGGTCCTCGTCGGATAGTTTGGGCTTTTCGCGGCCCGCCGCGACGTCGGCCGCGATGGCATCGAGGGTTTGCAGCATCCGGGTCAACTCGTCCCCGGTCAGCACGCCGGCGCGCGCAAGTTCCCGCGCATGGGCGCGGGACCCTGCTATGTCTTCGGGAGACAGGCGAAAAAAGCTCGGATGGCTTCGCGAAAGGGCAGCCAGTTCCGGAGAAGGACCGCTCGAGAAGCGCCCTCCCCAAAGCGATGTCGCTTGTTCCGTCATGTCGTCTCTCCCACTGATGACTGCGCTCCCGAAGTCAGCTTGCCTCTTGCGGACCGCTTGCACAAACGCGAAAAAGCGCTAGCGTTATGACGAAACCGACTAGACCCATCCGGGAGAATGCCGTTGGCTCATCCCTCCGTGCCGCTGCCTTCCATGACCGCGCTACGCGTGATGCTGGCGATCGCGGAGCGCGGATCGACGACGGCGGCGGCGGAAAGCATCAACCTGTCTCAGAGCGCCGTCAGCAAGCAATTGCTGACTCTTGAAAACCTTCTCGGGGCGCAGGTGTTCATACGCAAACCCTCAGGCATGGTGCCGACGGAACTTGGCCGCACGTATCTCGAGCAGGCGCAGGTGGCGATCAAGGCGATGGAGGAAGCCGCGTTCCGCGCCGCCCGCCTACGGTCGGACTCGCATACGCTCCGGCTGAAGGTGCTGCCGATCCTTGGCGATCGTTGGCTGTTGCCGCGGTTTTCCGACTTCAACCAGAAGCATCCAGATATCGACGTCCGGTACACGACGTTCTCGACCGACAATCCTGCTACCCAGCCCGATGCAGTCTTTCGCTTCGGCTGCGGGCCGTTTCCCGGCGAGGAGTCGATCTATCTGTTCGGAAAGGATGTTCGACTGGTCTGCTCTCCCGCCTACCTCGCAAGGCTGGGCTCTTGCGAAACCGTCGAGGATGCGGCGCGCGGCGTCATCATCGAGCATCCCGACACGCGGCTGCGCTGGACCGACCTTGTTAGCTGCCTGGGAAGGCCCGATCTGGAGCCGCAGGGCATCATGCGCTTCGACTATTATACGCTCGTGCTGCGCGCCACGATTTCAGGGCAGGGGATGGCCCTCGTCCCCCCACAGCTCGTAGAAGACGAATTGCGGGCTGGCAGCCTCGTCAACCCGGGGAGCATTCGATATTCGTCCGAAGTGGCCTACTGGTTCTCGACCCCTGCGGATCACAAGCAAACACTTGCTCTCGGGACATTCCAGCGTTGGCTTGTGAAGCAGGTCGAAGACCCGTTCGTCGCGATATAGTATCCGCACGGCGCGCTTCGACAGCGACAGATACTCAGCTTGTCGAGCGCCGTCGGCCGGCCAGTCGAGATCCATGCTTACGCCGATCAGATCGTCATCCGCCAGGACGGCGTGATCGTTGGCGAACACGCCCGCTTCGGCCGCAACGAGGTGATCTACGAAGCCCGGCACTACGTGCCGGTGCTGGCCCGCAAGCCCCGGTGGACTGCGCAACGGCGCGCCGTTAAAGAACCGTGTTCTGCCGTCGGCCATGGAGGAGGTACGAGCCGCGCGACCAGCTTCGCCTGATCAGGCGCTCCATCGGCGTGCAGGCGAGCGTGAAAGTGCTGGGGGTGCAAACCGCGCAGGAACTGGCCCTGGCGATTGTCTCGGTCGGCCTCGCACAGAACACCGGCGCGTTGCGTGCGTTAGCGGCAGAGGGCCTTCAAAAGGGTTACTTGTCACTTCGCGCACGGAATATAGCCATCGCTGCTGGCGCCAATGCCGATAAGGTCGAGCAGGTGGCGGCACGTTTGAAAGAGGCGGGCCATGTCCCGATGGACGTCGCGCAGAAGATACTTGCCGAAATGCGAGCCTGGCGAATCCATAACGTCGCCATATTACCTCGGCGATCGCCGTCACGATATCACTTGCGATAGTCAAGCCGGAATGAGTTGTCGGAAACGAAGACAAGTCTGCTCGAAGCCCGCGTAAATCGGCGTGGCATGGATTTCGAGCATGAGGATCAGCTAGGTACGGGAGGCATCACTACGCCGGATAACAGCCGTGCTCGATGGCCAGGCGGCGCACCATCGAAAACACAAGATCGATCGCCGGGGTCGGCTGGCCGGTCAGCCGGCCGAGTTCCTGCACGGCGGTGACCAACGCATCGATCTCCATCGGCCGGCCCCGCTCCAGGTCCTGCAACATGGAAGTCTTATGCTCGCCGACTTTGCCGGCACCTTCGATGCGCTTGTCGACGCCGATCGGGAAGCGGACGCCGAGCTTTTCACCGATCGCCTGCGCTTCAAGCATCATGGTTCGCGCCACCTCGCGGGTGGCTGGGTCGGCGACGATCGCGGCAAGCGTGCTGCCGGTCAGCGCCGAAATCGGGTTGAAGCTCAGATTGCCCCAGAGCTTTATCCAGATTTCGCCGCGAATGTCCTCGCGCACGGGCGCCTGCAGGCCGGCGGCAACGAACTCCTGGGCAAGGCTCGATACCCGCTCGCTCTTTTCACCGGACGGTTCGCCCAACGTAAAACGCCGGCCCTCGACATGGCGGATCAGGCCGGGCGCATCGACCTCGACCGCGGGATAGACAACGGAGCCTATAACACGCTCAGGCCCAAGCCTTTCCCAGATCGCACCATCCGGATCGACTGTCTGCAGCCTGGTGCCTTCGAGCGTGCCGCCAGCTCGGTAAAAATACCACCAAGGCACACCGTTCTGCATGGTCACCACAGCAGTGTTTTCGCCGATGAGAGGCGCAATCTGGTCGAGCGTCGCACCCACCGAATGGGCCTTCAATGCCAGCACGACATAATCCTGGAGGCCGAGGTCTTCCGCTCGCGTCGCAGCTTTCACCGGAGCGGCGCTCTCCTTGCCGTCCTCGATCAGGCGCAGGCCGTTCATCTGGATCGCCTCCAGATGGGCGCCGCGCGCGACGATAGAAAGGTCGACCCGGCCGGCGAGGGCAAGCTTTGCCGCCAGGTAGCCGCCGATCGCGCCGGCGCCGAAGACCGCTATCCGCATCAGGCAAGGCCGAGTTTTTGCGCCAGCCCGATGCGCTGAAGCTTGCCGGTGGCGCCCTTGGGGATTTCGTCAAGGATCAGCACCTTGCGCGGCACTTTGAAATCGGCGAGCCGTTCGGAGGCGAAGCTGCGGATTTCGCCTTCGCTGGCCGTCGTGCCTTCGCGCAACACGATGGCGGCGGCGACGTCTTCGCCGAGCTTGTCGTGCGGCATGGCGAAGGTGACGACCTGCGCGACGGCGGGGTGGTCCATGAGCACGTCGTCCACTTCGCGCGGCGAAATCTTCTCGCCACCACGGTTGATGATCTCCTTCAGCCGGCCGTTGATGCGCAGATAGGAATCTTCGTCCAGCACCCCCTGGTCGCCGGTGTGGAACCAGCCGTAGGCAAAGGCGGAAGCATTCGCATCCGGGTTCTTCTCGTAGCCAGCGGTGACGTTCGGGCCGCGGATGACGATCTCGCCGATTTCGCCGGGTCCAAGCAGCGTGCCGTCAACCGCCATGATCGCCACTTCGGGGCCTGCCGCCATGCCGACGCTGCCGGCCTTGCGCTGGCCGGGCGGAAGGCGGTTCGACGCCATCTGATGCGCGGCCTCGGTCATGCCGTAGGCTTCGATCACCGGGCAGCGGAAGGTCCTTTCCAGTTCCGCCATGACCGGCGCGGGTAGGGAGGAGGACGACGAGCGGATGAAGCGCAGCTTTGCCGCCGCGACCGATTCCGGATTGCGGGGTGCGCGGGCCAAGATCGCCTGGTGCATGGTCGGAACCGAGGTGTACCAGGTCGGGTGTGCCTCATCGAGCCACTGGAAGAAGCGCAATGCGTTGAAGCCGGGCGTGCAGAAGGTGCTGGCGCCCGCGGCGAGCGAGGAGCGCACGGCGGCGATCAGGCCGTGGATGTGGAACAGCGGCATGATGTTCAGGCAACGGTCGCCGGCGGTCAGGGCTAGCGTTTCGCCGATATGTTTTGCCGAGGCGGCCAGATTGGCGTGGCGGAGCGGAACAAGCTTTGGCCGTGAGGTCGTGCCGGAGGTATGGAGCAGAAGCGCGATATCGTCCGGCTTGGCAAGCGCCGCCCTTGCCGGGGGACCGACAGGATCGCCTTCAATATGGAAGCTCCCGGCCGGCGCATCGCGCTCGGCGATCAGGCGCAGCAGGCCAATGCCCAGCTTGCCTGCCACTTCGACCGCTGGACCGGTCTCGTCCTCTGCGACGAGGATCGCCTTGGCACCGATATCGGACAGATAGAAGTCGAGTTCTTCCGCCCGGTAGGCGGGATTGAGCGGCGCCGTCGAGGCTGCGGAGGCGACGGACAGGAAGGCGGTGGCCATCTCCGGCCCGTTAGGCAGGACGATGGCGACGCGGTCGCCACGGCCGATGCCAAGCGCATTCAACTGCCCGGCTACATCCGCCATCAGGCGGCGCAGACTACCATGAGTGAGGTCCTGCCTGTCTGGTGCTCCGATCGCAGGCGCTTCGTCGCGCCCGCGAGCAATGCTTTCGATGATGGAGGCAAGCTCAGACAACGCGGAGCTCCAAGTCGCCAACGCCGTCGATATGGCCATGCAGGACGTCGCCGCGCTTGACGGCGCCGACGCCGGCCGGCGTTCCCGACAGGATGATGTCGCCAGCCATCAGCGTGAATAGGCCGGACAGGTAGGAAATCATTTCCGGAACCTTCCAGATCATCTGGTTGAGGTCTCCAGTCTGCCTGCGTTCGCCATTGACGTCCAGCCAGATCGCGCCCTGGCCGAGATGGCCGATCTCGCTTGCCGGCACCAAAGGCGTGCAAGGCGCCGATGCCTCGAACGCCTTGCCGACCTCCCATGGGCGTCCCATGTCCTTGGCCTTGCCCTGCAAATCGCGCCGAGTCATGTCCAGGCCGACCCCATAGCCGTAGACGCAGTCGAGCGCCTTATCGAGGGGAATGTCCGTGCCGCCGCTTTTCAGCGCCACCACCATTTCGATCTCGTGGTGCACGTCGTTCGAAGCGGGAGGGTACGGGAATTCACCTGTCGTGTTCAGGTTGTCCGGGTTCTTCTGGAAGAAGAAGGGCGGTTCCTTGTTCGGGTCGTGGCCCATCTCGACCGCGTGGGCGGCATAGTTGCGACCGACGCAATAAACTCGCCGCACCGGGAAGACTCGGTCGGAGCCGGTGATCGGGATGACCGGAATCGCGGCCGGTTCGATGATGTAGTTCGCGGCCGCGTCGTGCATGTTCATTGTCTTACTCCTGCGTAGAATTCAACTTTGGCTTCGGCCCGCTCGACCAGTTCGGCTACGATAAGGGCGAAGGCGAAAAGGATAAGGGTGAGCGCCCAGAATTCCGCCATGCGGAAGTTGCGCGAGAAGGTCTCGAACAGCGCGCCGTAGCCGACGATGGCGACGAGCAACTGGCCGATGACGACGCCCTTGACGCCGCGGATCAGGCCCAGCCTGATGCCGGCGAGGATTTCCGGCAGGGCCGCCCACAGCACGATCTTAGCGTAGAGTGCGGGGCGCGAAGCGCCATAGGAGCGCGCCATCTCTATCAGCGAGGGCGAGATGTGGCGCACCCCGGCGCGAGTGTCGAGCACGATGATCCAGATGGCGAACAGGAAGACGGAGGCGACGATCGTCTTCTCGCCGAAGCCGAACAGGATCATCAGCACCGGCACGATCGCCGAGAGCGGTGCACTGGAGAAAATATTGACCCACATGCCGAGCAGGTCGTCGGCGGTCTTGACTCGCCCCATCAGAACGCCGAGCGGTATGCCGGCGACGACCGCAAGCACCATGCCGATGACGAAGGCGCGCAGTGTGGTAACGGTGGCGCTCTGCCAAGACGCGGTGTGCACCAGTTCGATGGCGGCGACTAGCACCTGGCTGAAGGGCGGCAGAAGGAAGATCAGGTCGAGGCGGCCGACGATCTCCCACGCCACGCACCAGACCAGCAACGAGGCCATCATCGGAATGCGGTAGCCGAACAGGGTCATGGCTCAGTCCACATACTGCTTGAGCCCCTGCCAGATCTCCTCGACTGTATCGAGATAGTGCTGGTCGCGGTGGATGCGCTCGGGGTCGCCTGAACGGTCGATCTGCGGTTCGATGATGCGCGAAATCCGGCCCGGCCGCGGCGACAGAAGCACGATGCGATCGGAGATATAGACCGCTTCCTCGATCGAATGGGTGACGAAGATGAAGGTCTTAGCTTGGCTGGTGCGCAGTCGGATCAGATCTTCCTGGAACTTGCGCCGATTCTGCTCGTCGACGGCCGAGAACGGCTCGTCGAGCAAAAGCACATCAGCATCGACGCAGAGCGCGCGGGCCAGGCCGACGCGCTGGCGCATGCCGCCCGAGAGTTCATGCGGATATTTCTGCTCGAAGCCGGCCAGCCCGACCTCGGCGATGAAGTGCCTGGCCTTTTCCTCGCGTTCGGCCCTGTCGATGCCGCGCAGTTCCAGGCCGAAGGCGACGTTGCGCGTTACGGTCGCCCAGGGCATCAGCGCGAAATCCTGGAAGACGAAGGCGCGCTCGGGCCCTGGTTTGTCGACTTGGTTTCCGTTCACGGCCACCGTGCCGGCATTCTTCTCGATCAGGCCGGCAATGATCTTGAGCAGCGTCGTCTTTCCGCAGCCGCTGGGACCGAGCAGGCTGGTCAGCTTGCCGCGCGGAAAATCGAGGTCGATGTCGCGCAGCGCCTCGACATCGCCGTAGCTTTTGGAGATGCCGCGTACCTCGACGATCGAATCGACAGGGGCGATCAGGTCGGCGGGCATTGGGGCTTCCTTCCGCAATAGGGCCGTGCGCATCCTAACGTCCTCTCTTCTCGGGCCTGAAGATGCGCAGTTCGATCCATTGCAGGAAAACGAGTGTCAGGGTCGAAAGGGCGATGATCGAGGCGATCGTGGCATACATTTCGGCATAATCGGCGCGCGAACGGTGGAAGGTGATGAGGTCGCCGATGCCGGTTGGCGTGATCAACAATTCGGCCAGCACCACCCCGACGAAACCGGCTGCGACGCCGAGCCGAAGGCCGGCAAAGATGACCGGGCTGGCATCGGGAAGGATGATCTTGGTGATGGTTTGCCAGCGTGTGCCGAGGAAGGAGCGGGACATGACGAGCAGGGATTCGTTGACGTTGCGCACGGCCTTGTAAGTGTTGAGCACGATGACCGGCAGCGCCAGGATCATCACGGCAAGCGTCTTCGCCGTCATGCCGATGCCGTAGACGAAGGTGACCAGCGGGATGAAGGCGGCAACGGGTGCGGCCTGCAGCACGATGAACATGGGGACCAGCAGCCATTCACCGGTGCGCGACAAGCCGCAAAGCGTGCCCACGCCGACCCCGAGAAAGGCCGACAGCACCACGCCGAGGACGAGCGGCCGCAGGGTGGAGAGATAGGCCAGCGGCATGCTGCCGTCGGCCATCATCTCGAAGAAGGCTGTCAGCGTTGCAGAGAACGTCGGAAAGGCGAAGCTTACCGGAATGCGCCCAGCGATCTCCCAGATAACGGCGAACAGCGCGATGGAGAGGAGCCGCAGCACAATCGGGCGGTCCCACCATCGCGCCGTCTCTCCCCGCCACGAAGGAGACGCAAAGCCGGCCTCATTTTCCGTTCTGATGCTCGTCGCCATCAGACCGGCCGTCTACTTCTTGCCGAGCTTTTCGACAGCACGGTCGATGGGCGCCAGATCCCAGAAGTCCTCGACCTTGAGGCTCGCCGGGTCACCCTCGATCTGTCCGGCGGCGGTGAAGAACTCGAAATCGTTCTTGGCCGCCTCTGTGCCCCCGCCGTTCAGCGCCAGTGCACCGGCTTCGGCGGTTTCCTTGTAGTAGGCGGCGATCTCGGCGTCGGCTTCGGCGCCAAGGTCGGGCAACAGCTTGTACTTGTTGCGCATGTCGACGGCGGCCTGCGGGTTCTCGGTGATCTCGCGCGCCGTCTTCATCAGTTCCTCAACCAGAATGTCGACGTCGGCCGCATTGTTCTTGAGGTAGTCTTCGGTGGCGAACAGCGCCTCGTCCGTGGCGCTGACACCTTCCACGGGCAGCACGACAAACTTCCCGGGAGCCTCTTGCTCCAGCGCGCGGCGGTTGGCGGCATCGACGATGGAGGCTTTGATCGTGCCCTGAAGCATCGCGTTGCGGCGCACTTCTGAGCCGGGGACATAGCTGAGCTTGCCGAGCGTGATGCCGTTCTTCTTGGCCATCAGCATCATCACCGCCTCGGTGCCGGAGCCGCGCGCCTGTACGGCGACTTCCTGGCCGTCGAGGTCCTTCCAGGTCTTGTAGGCTTCCGCGTTGACGACCGGGAAAAAGCGCTGGGTCGAAATCTGGGTGAACAGACGCATCGGCACGCCGACCTTCTGGATCAGCGTGTAAGGCGCGCCGATGCCGACATCAGCCTGGCCGCCAACGATCGCTTGCGAGGCGAGGTCCTCGTCGTTGAGAGTGATAAGTTCAACATTTACGCCGCGCTCCTTGGCTCGTTCGATCGCGGCGAGCGTCTGTATGGATTCGATACCCGGCAGGTCGCCGAAGGCGATGCGCATGTCACCGGCGCTGGCGGCACCCACAGGCATAGCGAAACCGAGCGTTACGGCGAAAGCCGATGCAAGCACGGCACGTCTGGTCAGACTGGCCATTGTCGTTTCCTCCCGATGGTCTTTATAACCAATTCTGATAATGGTTAAACACCAATCCGAAATTGGTCAAGAATGAATCCGAGACCAAAGCGGAAATGGGTTATACGTAGATCAGATTGACGGAATTGACCCTTCACTATAACACCTGGGAGGAAATCAATTCACAAATTGGTCAAACCAATGGAAGATTTGCGGCCAATCGACAGCCTGGGAAACGGGGGCCACGCCGCGCTCGTGCAGTTGCAGGCCTATCTCGCGCAGATGGATATGTCCGGCGAGACCCGGTTGCCCGCCGAGAGGGAGCTTTGCGAGAGCCTCGGCGTGTCGCGGGGCGACCTGCGCAAGGCGCTGGCCGTGCTCGAGAAGGACGGGCGCATCTGGCGCCATGTAGGCAAGGGCACGTTCGTCGGCAGCGGACCCATCGAGGAGACGATCGGCATTTCCGAAATCGCAGGACGCACCAGTCCCGCCGAGGTGATGAGAGCTCGCCTCATCATCGAGCCCGAGATCGCGCGGGAGGCGGCGCTTCACGCGACTTCGGCCGATATCGCGGCGATGCGGCAATCGATCGCCCACACGCGCGAGGCGGCGACTTGGCGGCAATACGAGAATTTCGACAATTTGCTTCATCGTCAGATCGCGCAGGCCAGCCGCAACGA
Source organism: uncultured Mesorhizobium sp. (assembly GCA_964490065.1). Classification (GTDB taxonomy): domain Bacteria; phylum Pseudomonadota; class Alphaproteobacteria; order Rhizobiales; family Rhizobiaceae; genus Mesorhizobium. The sequence goes on from CAZBBT010000020.1 coordinate 32,653, forward strand.
GGTCCTTCTCGGCCTGTTCGACGTGCTGAACGCGGTGCGCCGCACCGTGGTCTGGGGCCGCCTGCGTTCGGACGGCGCACGGCCGCCGACCGACCATCACAGCTTCACCGACCATGAGCGGATCGTCGAGGCGATCATCGAGCGCGATCTCGCTGGCGCGGCGACCGCCATGCGGCTGCATCTGCAGCAGGTCGGTCAGCGGCTGATCCCGGCGCGCGAGGCGGCCGAGTAGGTGCCGAAAGTCTGGACCAGGCCGTCCAACTCCGCGGCGCACAAACCCGCGCCGGGTCAGCTCTGAGCCGCGATGGGGGTCCGAAGCGCAGTAGCTTGAGCCTGTCAGAAGAGCGGTAGTTAGCGCACGCGTCGTAAGCATCGCGACAACGATAAGGCAACGACCGTGCTTGATTGCGAAATCGGCGTGTGCATGGATGTGTGTGATGAGCTATGAATTTGATTTCGCGGATGTCTTTGCCGCATGGCCGGAACTGGTCCACGGTGCCCTGAATACCCTTTTCCTATCGGGCGTAGCCATGGCGATAGGCATGGTCGTCGCGGTTGCCGGTGCGCTCGGCAAGACGTCCGGCCCGAAGCCGTTGCGTGTCGTCATCGACTCCTACATCGAATTGATCCGCAATACGCCGTTTCTCATCCAGATTTTCATGATCTTCTTCGGTCTGCCATCGCTCGGGATCCGCCTGTCCTCCAACACGGCGGCGGTCGTGGCCCTGGTCGTCAATGTCAGCGCCTATGGGATCGAGATCATCCGCGCTGGCATCGAGAGCATCCATAAGGGTCAGATCGAGGCGGGCCGGGCGCTCGGCCTGAAGCCGCTGCAGATTTTCCGCCTCATTGTCCTCAAGCCAGCGATCCAGGCGATCTATCCCTCACTCACCAGCCAGTTCATCCTGCTCCTTCTGAATTCCAGCGTCTGTTCGGCCATTGCCGCCACCGAACTGACGGCCGCCGCCGGCGATATCCAGTCGCGGACCTTCCGCTCGTTCGAGGTTTATTTCGTCATCACCTGCATGTACTTCGTCATGTCTCTGTTCTTCTGGAGCGTGTTCGGCGCGATCGAGAGAACCTGGCTGCGCACGCCGGCGCGGAGATAGGAGACGGCCATGCGCGAACTGGGCTCGGGCGACATCGTCTATATTCTCGCCGCCGTCCGCTGGACGCTGCTTCTGTCGATCGTCGCCTTTGTCGGCGGCTCAATCGGCGGCGCCCTCGTCGCGCTCGCGCGTACCGGCGACTTCCGCTGGCTGCGGCTGCTCATAGCGGGCTACATCAAGGTTTTCCAGGGTACGCCGCTGCTTATGCAGCTTTTTCTCGCCTTCTTCGCGCCCGGCATTTTCGGCATCTCCGTCGATCCCTGGACGGCGGCAGCACTTGGCCTGTCGCTCCATGCCAGCGCATTCCTCGGCGAAATCTGGCGGGGCGCCATAGAAGTCGTCCCGCTCGGCCAGGCCGAGGCCGCGACAGCGCTGGGCCTGCGTTACTGGCCGAAAATGGCGCTGGTCATCGTGCCGCAGGCCGTGCGCATCGCCATTCCGCCGACCGTCGGCTTCCTGGTGCAACTCATCAAGGGAACCTCGCTTGCCTCGATCATCGGTTTCGTCGAGCTGACGCGGGCCGCCCAAGTGGTGAACAACGCGACCTTTCATCCCTTCACGATTTTCGGGCTTGTGGCGCTGGTCTATTTTATCGTCTGTTGGCCGTTGTCGGCCTATAGCAGACGCATGGAGCGCAGGCTTGCCGTGGCGCGACGCTGAAGCGACGAACGCGGAACGCGAAGCTATTGAACTCATACTTGGAGGAATGCCTATGACCATCTCGACCTCGATCACGCGGCGCGGCTTCGCAACGCTTCTTGCCGCCGGCACGGCCACGGCCTTTCTGGGTATTCGCGCGGCAAGTGCCGCAACGCCCGACGAAATCAAGCAAAACGGCACCCTTAAGGTTGGCGTTCTGGTCGACTATCCGCCGTTCGGCGGCACCGATGCCAATCAACAGCCGGCCGGTTACGACGCCGATGTCGCTGCCCTTCTGGCGAAATCGCTCGGCGTCAAGCTGGAACTCGTCCCGGTGACCGGGCCCAACCGCATTCCCTATCTTTTGACCAACAAGATTGACGTGTTGATCGCCACCTTCGGCATCACCGCCGAGCGGGCCAAGCAGGTACTGTTCTCCAATCCTTATTCCGCGCTGACGATCTATGTGCTGGCGCCGAAAAGCCTGACCATAAAGGCACCGGAAGACCTCAAGCCCGTCAGCATCGGCGTCGCGCGGGCTTCGACGCAGGATACGGCAATCACCGCGATCGCGCCGGAAGGAACCGATATCAAGCGCTTCGATGACGATGCCACCGCGCTCCAGGCACTCATTTCCGGACAGGTACAGGCGCTGGGCGCTTCTAACACCATCCTGGCGCAGCTCACCAAGGACTATCCCGACATGGAGATCGAGCCGAAGATCACGCTCAAGGCCCAGGCGAACGGCATGGCGTTCCGCAAGTCCGACACGGCGCTGCAGGAATACGCGAACACGTTTATCGCCGAGATCGATAAGAACGGCGAGCTTTCCAAGATCAACGAACGGTGGTTTGGCATTCCCCTCGACAAGCTGCCGCCAATGCCCGAACTCTGATCGCGAAGCGCCATCAGCGCGACGGAAGCGACCTGCCTTTCGGAAGCAGGGAGCCACGCGGGCGGATTGGAGCGCCCGCGCTGGCGGAATTGAAGATGCTGGCGACTGCCACCAGTTTCCGGCCATGCGGGCGATTGCTATTCCGTCCGCTCGTCGACAGACATCGGAGACTAACCTTGGCGTCGCGCTTCCTGTTGTCAGAAGGCGACGCGGTCTCCGCCCTTGAGGCTCAGCATCGCGCGGGCCTCGTCCGGCGTGGCGATGTCGCGGCCGAGGCCTTCGACCAGCGCCCTTGCCTTGGCGACCTGCTGGGCGTTGCTTTCCGCCAGCTTGCCCGGCCCGATCCACAGGGAATCCTCCAGGCCGACTCGCACATTTCCACCCATCGAGGCTGACATGGCCGCAATCGCCATCTGGTTTCGGCCGGCGCCCAGCACGGACCAGTTGTAGTCGTCGCCGAACAGGCGGTCGGCTGTGCGCTTCATCATCATGACATCCTCGGGATGGGCGCCGATGCCGCCGAGGATGCCGAACACGCTCTGGATGAAGAAGGGCGGCTTCACCAGGCCGCGATCGACGAAGTGGGCCAGCGTATAGAGATGGCCGATGTCGTAGCATTCGATCTCGAAGCGCGTTCCGTTGTCAGCGCAGGTCGTCAGGATTTTTTCGATATCGGAGAAGGTGTTCTTGAAGATGCGCTCCTTCGATCCTTCCAGATAGGGTCGTTCCCAATCGTGCTTGAATTCCTTGAAGCGCTGCAGCATCGGGAACAGGCCGAAATTCATCGTTCCCATGTTGAGCGAGGCGACTTCGGGCTTGAAGGTGGCGACCGGCTTCAGGCGCTCTTCCACAGTCATGGTGGCCGCGCCGCCTGTGGTGATGTTGATGACGCAGTCCGACTTCTGCTTGATGACCTTCAGAAAAGGTTCGAAGGCCTCAAGGCTCTGGTCCGGCCGCCCGTCCTGCGGGTCGCGGGCGTGCAGGTGAACGATCGCAGCGCCGGCTTCGGCTGCGCCGATCGCAGCCTCGGCGATTTCGGAGGCAGTGACCGGAAGATGCGGCGACATGGACGGCGTATGGATCGATCCGGTCACGGCGCAGGTGATAATGACTTTGCGGGCGGGCATTTTTGCAGATCCTTGTTGGTCTCGTCCGAATTTCAGCCGCCGCGCGTCCAGGGCGCGGCGTGGTCGATCGCCGGTGCGGCATGTCTGTCGGAGGCAACGGTTTCCTCCTCCAGCAACGTTTCAAGACGCTCGCGCCAGGCCGCGAGATACTCGGCGCGGCCTTCATCGCCCACGCGCGGCGCACCGTAGCAGACGAAAGGCGCTTCCGCTTCGAGGCCCATATAGTCCAACGTGAGGCGCTGAACGGGCCAAAGCGCCCTGTCAATCTCACCATAGACGCCGTCGGCCGAAAAGCGTGCTGGCGTGCCGCCGGTCGTCACGCAGAGCAGGCTGCGTTTGTGCTTGAACAGGCCGGTGTCGAAGCGGCAGCCGTCGACATAGGCGAAACCGTAGGCGAGCACCCTGTCGATCCATCCTTTCAGAATCGCGGGCGGGCCGCCCCACCAGAGCGGAAACAGGAGTATGATTGCGTCGGCTGCCTGGACGCGGGCCTGCTCGCGCTGGAGTTCCTGGCTGAAGCCTCCGTCATTGGCGGCGTGCAGTTGTTCGCTCTGATAGTGAAAGCGCGTGGCGTCGGCCATGCCGAGGAAATCGTGGCGCCCGGCGACGGGGTTGAACGCCTCGCCATAGAGGTCCGACACGGTGACTTCGTGCCCGGCCCCCCTAATGGCTTCGACCGCCTCGTTCTTCAGGGCCGCGCAGAACGACGTGGGTTCCGGGTGGGCATAGACGATAAGTACGTTCATGACGATCAGGCGGCGAGATTGAGCAGGCGCGCCGAATTCTCGCCGATAAGGGTGCGGATGTCCGCGTGGGAGAACTGCAGGTCGAGCAACATGCGCACGATCTGACGGTAGCCTTCCAACGGCCGTGGCGCGCCGCGCAAGCCGAGGTCGGAGCACAGGCAGGTTCTGTCGACGCCGGCGATCTCGATCAGGTGGCGCAGCATCTGCGCGTCGTACTGCTTGCCCGAGCCTTCAATGAACATGCAGATCGAGTGCTCCATGTTCACGCCCATCGCCACCAATCCTTTGATGTCGTCGTCCGAGCAGCCGACGATGTAGGTCGGGTGGTTTACCAGCATCTTTTTCACGCCGCGCTTCTTTGCTTCCTCGAACAGCGGGAAAAGCTCGGTGACGTGCAGATGTCCGCCGGCCAGGATGATGTCGCCCTCGGCGATGAGGTCGAGCACATGCTTCACGTCGTCGGTCAGATCGCCATTGGCGTCAAGCGCGGAAAGCGGGATCGGATCGAGCATCTTCTGCGCGGTCTTGGGGAAACTCTTTCCCTCCGTTTCTGCCTTCTTGATGTGGTTGGCGGCCGAAAGCGTCGGCATCCACACGATCTTCGCCCCGATCTTGACTGCGTGGTCGACGGCATAGGGATTGATGCCGCCGCTGGCATTGTTGAGCGCGATGCCGGAAAACAGCTTCACGCCGGTATCCGGGTAAAGGGTCTCGAGCAGCCTGGCATGTGGCGTGCCGAGATAGAAATGGTCCTTGTAGAGCAGCGCCCTGAACCCGGCGTCGGCCGCTTCCTGCATGGCCTCGCGGTGATCGAGGACGCGCGGCATCGCCGCCGGGCCGCTGTGGCAGTGCAGGTCGACCGCACCCTTCAGAAGGGCGGCGACCTCGTCGTCGCGGGTGTCGCCTGAGCTCGTGCCGTTTGCGGTCGTCGTTTCGGAAACCATTCTTCGCTCCTGATCAAGAAAGGACCGACGGTGGCGCTCAGCGCGCCGCCGCGGCCATGGAATCGGTGCTGGACAGGGCGCCGAAATCCTGTACGACCTTCGCTGCCGCCTGCCGCATCAGGCCCTGGTCGGTCGAGACGATGAAGGCGCTCGCGCCCAGGGCACGGAAGTCCTGCGCTTCGGCGACGGAGCCGACCATGACGCAAACGGGCTTGCCGGCCGCGACGGCGGCCCTGGCGATCCGTTCGGTGGCGGTGCGGACCGCCGGCGCGCCGGGCGACTCGGCCCCCATGGCCACGGTCAGGTCGCCGCGTCCCACGAATACGCCGTCGAGACCGTCGACGGCGACGATGTCGTTGATCACGTCAAGCGCTTCCGGATCCTCGATCATCGCGATCACGGTCACCGCTTCGTCCTGCGCGTCGACATGCGGCCATATGCCGACCGCCCCGTAGTTTCCGGCGCGCGGCGAATTGGAGAAACCGCGCGAGCCGCCGCGATAGCGGCAGGCGGAGACGACGGCTTTCGCCTTCTCGACGCTCGAGACATGCGGAACCAGCACGCCGGCGGCACCGTCGTCGAGCGCCGCAAGAAGCTTGGCGGGAGTGGGCTCGGCCACCCGCACCAGGCCGGCGGTCCCGACCGCGCGCGCCGCGAGCAGGCCCATGTCGATCGTGACGCGGTCGAACGGGGCATGCTCCTCGTCGATGACCACGAAGTCGAAACCCATCCCGCCGAGAATCTCGATGGAATGCGTGGTGGGGGTCTTGATGAAGGTGCCGAGCAGCGCCTCGCGCCGCATGAAGCGGGTGCGGAAATCGGATCGGGAAGGCGTTGACATGGAACGCGGCGCTCCTTATTGTATCGCTGTACGAAACAAGTTTCTGTTATTGAACTTCTACACCTTGCCACCCAAGCCCTGTCAAGGCCGAAGATGCGGCCTGCGCGTTGCAGGCGGCGGACGGGTCTTGACGGGTGCAGCAAAAAACAGGTGCCCGGAACGCGCCCTAGGGCGCCGGCATGAACGAGCGGGAGGCGGCGATGCCGAGAATCGAAGGTAAAAGCGGTGACGGCGTCCAGGCCGTCCAGCTTGCCCTCAGCATCCTGGAGTTCCTGGCGCGCGAGCGCCGGGCGGTCGGCGTCACGGCGCTGGCGCAGGCGCTGGGCACGACCAAGAGCCGCATCCACAGGCATCTCCAGACTCTTGTCCAGCAGGGCTATATCGTCCAGCCGCGGGATTCGGATCGCTACGAGAGCGGGCCGCGCCTGGTGGCGCTGGGACGCGCGGTCAGCGACAATCTCGACCTTGCCCATGTCGCGGCCGATCCGCTGATGGAATTGCGCGATGCGCTGGGCCACTCGGCCGTGATATCGCAGATAACGCCGGACGGAATGCGGGTCCTGGCGACCGTTCCCGGCCGCTCCCCGATCGAGATCGGCGTGCGGGCCGGTTCGCTGCTTGCCTTTCATTGCTCGGCGCAGGGCAAGGCGGCGCTGGCCTTTTGCTCTCCCGAATTCGTCGCCCGGATCCTGCGCTCCAAGCTGGAGATATTCACCCCTCATACGATCATCAGTTCCACCGAACTGAGCGCGCAGCTGGAAAAGGTGCGCGCGCAGGGCTGGGCCACGGCGCCGAACGAGTCGGCGATCGGGCTGAATACCCTGGCGGCGCCCGTTTTCGATTCGACCGGCGCGGTCTGCGGCGCGGTCGGCGTGGTCGACATGGTGCAGTTCATCGCCGCAGTGCCGTCCGAAGACCAGCGCCAGCGCACGATCGCCGCCGCCCACCGGGTTTCGACGGCGCTCGGCCGCGGCGGCTTCTGACCGGCCGGTTGCGGCGCGGCCATTGCGGCTTGACAAAGAACCGACGCTCGGTATCCTTCTTTACGGAACATTGTTCCATAGACAAGAACACAGTGAATTTTGTTCCAGGTTGTTCGGGGAGGAAGGAATGCACAAACGCCTGTTGATGGCCGCCGCCATCACCGTGGCCGCCCTGTCTGTTCAGGCGCGGGCGGAA